>JAKFEA010000104.1:0-3765 GCA_036675905.1 Acidovorax sp.
GATGGTGGTGAAGGTGATGCCCTGGTCCTGGAATTCGCTGGCGGCGCAGCGGGTCCAGGCGTCCAGCGCCGCCTTGCTGGCGACGTAGGCCGAAAAGCGCGGCGCATTGGTTAGCACGCCGATCGAGCTGATGTTGACCACGTGGCCGCGGCGCTTGGCCACCATGCCGGGCAGCAGGCCCATTGTCACGCGCAGCGCCCCGAAGTAGTTGAGCTGCATGGTGCGCTCGAAATCGTGGAAGCGGTCGTAGCTGCCCTCGATGGCCCGGCGGATCGAGCGGCCGGCGTTGTTCACCAGGAAATCGACGCCGCCGTGGTCGGCCACCAGTTGCTGCACGAAGCGGTCGCAATCGGCCATGTCGGACAGATCGACCGGGTAGGCGACGAAGCAGTAGCCCTGGGCCTTGGCCTCGGCGCAGGCCTCGTCCAGCTTGTCCTGGTCGCGCCCGCAGATCACGGTGATGGCGCCGGCCTCGGCGAACTTGTGCGCCGCGGCCAGCCCGATGCCCGACGAGCCGCCGGTCACCAGCACCACCTTGCCGCCCACGGTGCCCTTGAGGCTGCGGTCGATGTGCAGGTCGGGGTCGAGGTGGCGCTCCCAGTAGTCCCACAGGCGCCAGGCGTAGTCCTTCAGGTTGGGGCAGGCGATGCCGCTGCCCTTGAGCGCCGCCAGCGTCTCGCGGCAGTCGAAGCGCGTGGGGTAATTGACGAAGGCCAGCATGTCCTCGGGCAGGCCCAGGTCCTTCATCACCGCGCTGCGGATGCGGCGCACCGGCGCCACGGCCATCAGGCCCTTCTTCACGCTCTTGGGAATGAAGCCCAGCAGCGCTGCGTTGACGAACAGGTTCATGCGCGGCGCATGGGCGGCGCGGCCGAAGATGTCCAGCACGTCGCCGATGCGGTAGCCCACCGGGTCGACCAGGTGGAAGCACTTGCGGTCGATCTGGGGCTTGTGGCTGATGTGGTCCAGCGCGTCCACCACGAAGTCCACCGGCACGATGTTGACTCGGCCGCCCTCCAGGCCCACGGCCGGCATCCACGGCGGCAGGATCTGGCGCATGCGCTGGATCAGCTTGAAGACGTAGTAAGGGCCGTCGATCTTGTCGGTCTCGCCGGTGTGGCTGTCGCCCACCACCATGGCCGGGCGGTACACCGTCCAGGGCACCTTGCACTCCTTGCGCACGATCTTCTCGCTCTCGTGCTTGGTCATGAAGTACGGGTGGTCCAGGTTCTCGGCTTCCTCGAACATGTCTTCCCGGAACACGCCTTCGTACAGGCCGGCTGCTGCAATGGACGACACGTGGTGGAAGTGGCTGGCGGCTATGGCCTTGGCGAACTCCACCGTGTTGCGCGTGCCTTCGATGTTGACGGCGACCTGGCTCTCCTCGTCGGCGGACAGGTCGTAGACGGCGGCCAGGTGGAAGAAGTGGTCGATGCCGCCTTTGAGTTGCTTTGTGTCCTGCGCGGAGACGCCCAGCTTCTTCGCGGTGAGGTCGCCGTATACCGGGATGGCGCGCGAGGCCGGCACGCCCCAGTGCTCTCGCAGCGCGGCGACCTTGCCTTCGCTTTCCTTGCGGATCAGGAAATACACCACCGAGCCCTTGCGCTCGAGCAGCTTGCCGACCAGGCGCTTGCCGATGAAGCCGGTCGCGCCGGTGACGAAATAGTGCATGGGAGGACCTCCGGGTGGGCGGTACGCGGGCGAGGTCGCACGCGTGTTTGTTTGCGGGGGATTCTGGTGCAAAGGCGCGGGGTGGCGATTGCGCGTTAACCCAAAGATGGGCGAGGCGCCATGGCGGCCCTTGGGGAGCGCGCTGGAGTTTTAGGAGCATTCGCCTACCACCCGCCCGCCCTGCGCCGTAAAGTCAACCTCCACCCATCCACCCTCACCTGGAGTCCGCACCATGGTCAAGAAGATCCAGCGCACCGGCGACGCCGGCAACAGCAAGAAGGACAAGGGCGGCGTGCCGCTGTCCAGCACGGTCCGCGAGTCCGCCAGCCAGATCTGGCTGGCGGGTCTCGGCGCATTCGCCAAGGCGCAGGGCGAGGGCAACAAGGTGTTCGACACGCTGGTCAAGGAAGGCCTGTCCATCCAGCGCAAGACCCAGGCCGTGGCCGAGGAGAAGATCTCCGAAGCCACCAACCGCATGGCGCTGATGGCCACCGACCTGTCGTCCAAGGCCTCCGGCCAGTGGGACAAGCTCGAGACCATCTTCGAAGAGCGGGTCGCCCGCGCCCTGAAGAAGCTGGGCGTGCCCTCGGCCAGGGAATTGGATGCGCTGATCGCGCGCATCGACGAACTCAATCGCAGCGTGGCCAGCCTGGGCGGCAAGACGGCTTCCGGCGCGCGCAAGAGCACGCGTGCTGCGGCGGGCGCGAAGAAGGTTGCGGCCAAGCCGTCGCGCAAACGGGCGGCGAAGAAGGCGGCGGGGTGAAGGAATCTTGTCATTGCGGGCTTGACCCGCAATCCATCTCCCAACGCATGAACACGCACAGCGTTCCGGAGGTGGATCCCGGCTTTCGCCGGGATGACATACAGCCCCGGGATGACCTGCCTGGCGCTTGTTGCAACGCAGCAGCCGCAGCCCGCGCCGGCACCTAAACTGGCGTTCATGAGCACAAGCAGTACCTCGCCGCGCATCGCGCTGGCGTTGGCCGGCGGTGGCCCGCTCGGCGCCATCTACGAGATCGGGGCGCTGTGCGCGCTGGAGGAGTCGCTGCAAGGCATCGCCTTCAACCGGCTGCACCACTACGTGGGCGTGTCGGCCGGCAGCTTCATCGCGGCGGCGCTGGCCAACGGCTTCACCCCGCGCGAACTGTGCGCGTCCTTCATCGACAACAGCGGCGGCAGCGAGGTGTTCGATCCGGCCTGGCTGATGGTGCCGGCCTGGGGCGAGTTCCGGCGCCGGCTGTCGCGCCTGCCGCGGCTGGCCGCGTCGGCGCTGTGGCGCGCCACGGCGGGGCGCAAGCCGCTGACGCATGCGCTCGAGCAGCTCGGGCCCGCCCTGCCCACGGGCGTGTTCTCCAACGAGGAGATCCACCGCCGCCTGGCCGAGGTGTTCTCGCGGCCGGGCCGCACCAATGACTTCCGCCGGCTGCCGACTCGGCTGACGCTGGTGGCCACCAACCTCGATACCGGCGAGGCTGCGCCGTTCGGGCAGCCGGGTTTCGACGAGGTGCCGATCTCGCGGGCGGTGCAGGCCAGCTCCGCGCTGCCCGGTCTGTTTCCGCCGGTGCGCATCGGCGACGGGTACTTCGTCGACGGCGCATTGAAGAAGACGATGCATGCCAGCGTGGCGCTGGACGAGGGCGTGGACCTGCTGCTGTGCCTCAATCCGCTGGTGCCGTTCAATGCCGGCGCCGCGGTCCGGGCCGGCGAGCGCAGCATCCCGCGCATCGTCGAAGGCGGGCTGCCGGCAGTGCTGAGCCAGACGTTCCGCTCGATGATCCATTCGCGCATGGAGCTCGGGATGAAGCAGTACGAGCGGGCCTATCCCGGCACCGACATCGTGCTGCTGGAGCCGGACCGGCGCGATGCGGAGATGTACCTCGCCAATACCTTCAGCTATCGGCAGCGCCGCGAGCTGGCGGAGCATGCGTACCAGCAGACGCGGGCGTTGCTGCGCGAGCGGCGGGCGGAGATCGAACCCAAGCTGGCGCGGCATGGGGTGCTGCTGCGCGACGATGTGCTGGGGCAGGAGCGAAAGCTGCTGGCGCCGCGGCAACCCGGGTCGCGCGTCGGGCAGGCGATGGTGCGGCTGGATGG
>JAKFEA010000105.1:0-12698 GCA_036675905.1 Acidovorax sp.
GGGCTTGACCCGCAATCCATCTCCTGTCGCCTGAACAAGAACTGCTGGGGATCGGGCGTCCGGAGGTGGATCCCGGCTTTCGCCGGGATGACATAGGCCGGGATGAATTGAATGCTCAGGCGTTCATCACCGCCACCGCACGCGCATTCAGGTACGCCTCCAGCGCCTCCGGACCGCCTTCGCTGCCGTAGCCGGAGTCCTTGACCCCACCGAACGGCATTTCGGCCGAGGGCATGGCCGGCATGTTGATCCACAGCATGCCGACTTCGACGCGCCGCGCCAGCAGGTCGGCGTTCTTCAGCGAGCGGGTGAAGGCATAGCCGGCCAGGCCGTAGGGCAGCCGGTTGGATTCGGCGATCGCGTCTTCGAGTTTCTCGAACGAGCGGATCGCCGCGACCGGGCCGAAGGGCTCGTCGTTGAACACACGCGCTTGCACCGGCACCTCGTCCAGCACGGTCGGTTGCCAGAAATTGCCGGCATCGCCGATGCGCTCGCCGCCGGCCAGCACCTTGGCGCCCTTTTCCACCGCGTCCTTCATGAACTCGGCCATCGCCGTGAGGCGGCGCGGGTTGGCCAGCGGCCCCATCTGCGTGCCCTCGGCCAGGCCGTCGCCGACCTTCAGGCCTTGCGCGTGCTTGCTCATCGCGGCGGCAAACTCCTTGCGAATGCTCTCGTGCACCAGGAAGCGTGTGGGCGAGATGCAGACCTGGCCGGCATTGCGGAACTTGGCGCCGCCCGCGCACTTGACGGCCAGCGCGATGTCGGCGTCCTCGCACACGATCACCGGCGCGTGGCCGCCCAGTTCCATGGTGACGCGCTTCATGTGCTGCCCCGCCATCGCGGCCAGCTGCTTGCCCACCGGCGTGGAGCCGGTGAAGGTGATCTTGCGGATCACCGGGTGCGGGATCAGGTAGCTGGAGATCTCCGCCGGGTTGCCGTACACCAGCCCCAGCACGCCGGGCGGCAGGCCCGCATCCTGGAACGCGCGAATCAGCTCGGCGGGGCCGGCCGGGGTTTCCTCCGGCGCCTTGACCAGCATGGAGCAGCCGGCGGCCAGCGCGGCGCTCACCTTGCGCACCACCTGGTTGATCGGGAAGTTCCAAGGCGTGAAGGCGGCCACCGGGCCGACCGGGTCCTTCAGCACCATCTGGCGGACCGCGAGGTTGCCGCGCGAAGGCACGATGCGGCCATAAACGCGGAAGCCCTCTTCGGCGAACCACTCGATGATGTCGGCGGCCGCCATCGCCTCGCCCTTGGCTTCCACCAGCGGCTTGCCTTGTTCCTGGGTGAGCAGGCGACCGATGGCTTCGGCGCGCTCGCGCATGAAGCCAGCGGCCTTGCGCATGACCTTGCTGCGCTCGGCGGCGGTCATGTCGCGCCAGGTCTCGAAGCCCTTCTGCGCCGCTTCCAGCGCCTTGTCCAGGTCGGCCTTGCCGGCGTGGGCCACGCGGCCGATCTCCTTGCCGGTCGCCGGATTGAAAACCGCCAAGGTGCGGCCGTCGGCGGAGTCCTGCCACTGGCCATTGATGAAGAGCTGCGTGTTCGGGTAGGTCATGTCGCTCGTGGACTGAGGGTGGGAAACCTGTAATTGTCGGTCATTCGCACGGCGGGGCTCACAGCAGAAACAGCCGTACGCAGAAGACGCAGAAGGCTCGCAGAAGGCGCAGAAAACTTTGGAATTCTTCTGCGCCTTCTGCGACTACTTCTGCGGCTTCTGCGATCGGTCTTCCGGTTTGGTTAACCCCAGCTGCAAAAAAACAAACTCTGCCGCGGCCGGCTCAGCCCACAAGACCGCGCTGCATGGATATAAACGCAGCAGGAGGGGCATTCACCGTTGCAGGAGAAGTAGCGAATGCGCCAATACGACGCCAGCCGCCAAGTGCTGGTCACCGGCGGGGCCGGGTTCCTGGGCAGCCATCTTTGCGATCGCCTGCTGGCCCAGGGGGACCAGGTCATCTGTGTCGACAATTTCTTCACCGGCACGCGGCGCAACATCGAGCACCTGCTCGACCACCCTTGCTTCGAACTGATCCGCCATGACGTGTCGCTGCCGCTGCAGCTGGAGGTCGACCAGATCTACAACCTGGCGTGTCCGGCCTCGCCCGTGCACTATCAACATGATCCGGTGCAGACGGTCAAGACCAGCGTGCTGGGCGCGCTCAACGTGCTCGAACTGGCACGGCGCACCGGGGCCCGCGTGTTCCAGGCCTCCACCAGCGAGGTCTACGGCGACCCGGACGTCCACCCCCAGCCGGAAACCTACTGGGGCCGCGTCAACCCGGTCGGCCTGCGCAGCTGCTACGACGAAGGCAAGCGCTGCGCCGAGACGCTGTTCATGGACTACCACCGGCAGTGCGGCGTCGATGTCCGCATCGGCCGGATCTTCAACACCTACGGCCCGCGCATGCACCCGAACGACGGCCGGGTGGTGTCCAACTTCATCGTGCAGGCCCTGCGCGGCGAGCCGATCACCATCTACGGCGAAGGCGGGCAGACCCGCAGCTTCTGCTTCGTCGAAGACCTGGTCGAAGCATTCCTGCGCTACATGGCCCTCGGGGAGCCGACCCCCGGCCCGATCAACCTGGGCAATCCGCACGAGTTCACCATCCGCGAGCTGGCCGAGCTGGTGGTCGATCTGACGGGCTCCACGTCGGAACTGGTGTTCGAGCCGCTGCCGTCGGACGACCCGCAGCAGCGCCGACCCGACATCGGCCTGGCGCGCAAACAGCTGGGCTGGGAGCCGAAGGTGCAGCTGCGAGAAGGCCTGGCGCGCACGATCGAGTATTTCGAAGAGCTGCTCCAGGTCGTGCATTGAGGTCCGCTGTGGACCCCTTGCTGCCCGCGGAAGTCGGCGCGCTCTGGACGGCCGCCATGCGCGGCGGCGACTGGGAGGCCGCCTGGCGCCAGACCGACCAGCTGGAGATCCCGCGCCGGCAGGCGCAATCGCAACCCGGCTTCGAGCGCCAGCCGTGGCACCTGTGCTGGGACGGCTCACCCTTCCAAGGCCGCTCGGTGCTGGTGCGCTGCGAGCACGGGCTGGGCGACACGCTGCTGTTCCTGCGCTTCGTCGAGAGGCTGAACCGGCGTGCGCGCGAATTGCACGTCATGGTCCAGCCGCCGCTCGTGCGCCTGCTGCAGCAGGCGCACGGCCTGGGCCAGGTGCACGACGGCTGGCTCGGTCCCGACTGGCCGGAACACGAGGTCGAGATCGAGGTGATGGAACTGGCTTATGCGTTGCGCGCCACCGCCGCGACGGTGCCGCCGCCGTATCCGCACCTGGCGGCGCAGGCACGCCGCCACTCGACCCTGCGGCTGGACGACGGCGACGGCCGGCTGCGCATCGGCCTGTTCTGGGCGACCAGCGACTGGGGACCCAGCCGATCGGTGCCATGGCCGGCACTGGCGCCGCTGCTGCAAGTTCCGAACGCCCGCTTCCACGTCCTCCAGCAGGGCCCGCCTGCTCAGGAGGCCGTGGGTGTCGCCGGCATCGAGCCCTTGTGGCGCCGCACGGCCCGCATCGAGGATTCAGCCGCGGCGCTGCTGCAACTCGACCTGGTCATCGGCATCGACGGCATGCTCGCGCACCTGGCCGCATCGCTGGGCCGGCCGACCTGGCTGCTGCTCAAGCACGAAGCCGACTGGCGCTGGATGGAAGGCCGCGCCGATTCGCCCTGGTATCCCTCGGCGCGCCTGTTTCGCCAACGACGTCCGGGCGACTGGGCCGGCCTGGTCGAAGAGGTCGCCGCCACCCTGGCAGCGCTGCCAGCGGCGGATCAGAGGTTGGTCTGCTGCGGCGGTATGACGCCCGGATCCGGCAGTTCGCCGGCGCCTTCCCCGGAGGTCGCCCGCGGTGCGGCCGACCCCAGCGCATAGCTGGTCATGGTGATGCCGCCCTTGGTGCCGCCCTCGGCGAAGGGCACCACCTTCTCGCCGGTGGCATGGGCCATGCCGGCCAGGTACAGCAGCGGGATGAAGTGATCGGGCGTTGGCACCGACAACCCGTAGTCCGGATGCGCCTGCACCGTCAGCAGCTGCTGCGGGTCGCTGGTCATGATGCGGCGCACCTCGGTGTCGAAGCGCTCGCCCCAGTCCCAGGCGCGGTCGTCCAGGCCCCAGTCGATGCGGCGCAGGTTGTGCACCACGTTGCCGCTGGCGAGAACGAAGATGCCGCGGTCGCGCAGGGGTGCGAGGCGCGCGCCCAGGTCGAAGTGGTACTGCGGCGACTCGCCGCTGTGGATGGACAGCTGCAGCACCGGCACGCTCGCGTCGGGGAACAGGTGGGCCAGCACCGACCAGGTGCCGTGGTCCAGGCCCCAGCTGTCCTCGTCCAGCCCGACGAAGGCCGGCTGCACCACGTCGACGATCTCGCCCGCCACTTCGGGTGAACCGGGCGCGGGGTAGTCGAACTCGAACAGCTCGCGCGGGAAGCCGAAGAAATCGTGGATCACGCGCGGCTGCTCCATCGCGGTGACGGCGCTGCCCTGGATGAACCAGTGCGCCGAGATGCACAGGATGGCCCGCGGCCGCGGCATGCTGCGGCCCAGCTCGCGCCAGGCGCTGGTGAAGCGGTTGGTCTCCAGCGTGTTCATCGGACTGCCATGGCCGATGAAGGCGGCGGGCATGCGGGGTGCGGTCATGGTGGTGGGATGCGTGGATCAGGAGTCAGGAGCAGCATGGTGCACCCAATCTTGTCATCCCGGCGAACGCCGGGATCCATCTCCCGCTGCTTGGCAAACGACAGCGTGCGCTCGGGCGACAGGTGATGGATTGCGGGTCAAGCCCGCAATGACACAGGTGCGTGTTCAGGCCACCCCATTGACCAGCCGCACCTGCTGCCAGCCCTCCCCCGCCTCGACGATGCTGAGCGACGCGGGCGCGACCTCGAAGCGCTCCAGATTGTCGAGCGGCATGCCCAGCACGGTGGCAAGCACCGCCTTGATGACGTCGCCATGCGAGCCGATCAGCACGGTGCCGGCCGGGTAACGCTCGCGCAGCTGCTCCAGCCCTTCCATGGCGCGGCGGCCCACCTGCCCGATCGTCTCGCCGCCGGGCGGCCGGGCCTGGCTGCGCCGCTCGCACCATTGCCGCCAGCGCTCCGCATGGCGACCCTCCAGCGCATCGAAGCCGAGGCCGGTCCACTCGCCGAAATCGATCTCGTCGACGGCGTCCAGCACGCGGATCGGCAGCCGGCGCCGGCCGGCCAGCGGCGCCACCGTTTCACGCGCGCGCGGCTGCGGGCTGCTGTAGATGGCGGCAATGTCGCGCCCGTCGAGGCGGCGCACCAGCTCCTCGGCCTGCAGCCAGCCCTGCGCATTGAGCGAGACGCCCGCAAGGCGACCCGCGATGCCGCGGGGCAGCCAGTCGTGCGCGCCGTGCCGCACGAGCAGGAAGGTGGTCACGCCACCGCCACCTCGCCGCCCGCCACCGCGCCGGCTTGCGACCCCTGCGCCGGCGCGTAGCGGCGCACCAGGCGCGCGCAGAACTCGGCAAATTCCTGCGGCACCTGCGGGGCGCTGGTGTGGTGCGGTTGGAGGCCGCGGTGCTCCGGCGTGAAGCAGAACGTGACCGTCACGTCGAAGCCATCCAGCGCGGCCATCTGCCGGTCGAACCAGGCATCGGCGTGGGGGCGGAAGCTGTCGGCCCAGGACAGGCCGGTGCGCAGCTTCTTCACGCCCAGCCGCTTCAGCCAGCGCACCGCATCGTCCAGCCGGTGGTCCTCGAAATGGAACCACTGGCAGATGCCCAGCTCGGGCGTGCAGTCGGCGAAGCGGGCGCAGGCCAGCTTGGGCGAGCCGTCCTCGCGCAGCAGGCCCATGTGGAAGTGGCGGTAATAGCTGGAGCCCTCGGCCTCGCGGTGGCGCGTGGTGGCCGGCCATGCCGCAGGGAGGTCGTAGAGCGAGTACCAGTGGATGCGCGGCGCGCGGCCGACCAGCAGCTCCGCGGTGCGCTTCAAGCCCCACTCCTGCACTTCCTCGGCGCCGAAGGTGGACACGCCCACTTCGGTCACCCACACGGGCAGCGGCGTCACCGCCTGGATCGCGGCAAGCTTCTCCGGCCACTCGTCGATCTGCCAGTGGTTCCAGTCGAGCGGAAAGCCATGGACCGCCACCGCATCCATGTCGCGCAGCGCGCCGGCATCACGCAGCCTCTGCACGAACAGCGGGTCGATCGGCGAGATGCCGCCGAGCACCCGCGTGAGCGAGGGCGACTCCGCCTTCACGGCCGCTGCGGCCAGCTGGGCCATGTCGACGAAGCGGGACCAGTCGGGGTCCAGCTCCAGGTCCCAGTGCGACTTGTTGTTCGGTTCGTTCCAGAACTTGACGGCTTCGATCATGGCTGGCGCAGGGTCTTGGAGGCGGAGGCGCTGGCGGACTTGGCGCTGCGGCGGCGCTGCCGCAGCGGTGCGTCGCCGCGGATGAAGGCCTGCACCAGCTCTCTGGCCTCGTCATCGCTGAATTGCAGCGGCGGCGATTTCATGAAGTAGCTGGCCGGCCCGTTGAGCGCGCCGCCGATGCCGCGGTCGAGCGCGATCTTGGCGCAGCGCACGGCGTCGATCACGACCCCGGCCGAGTTGGGCGAGTCCCACACCTCCAGCTTCACTTCGCACTGCATAGGGACGTTGCCGAAGCCGGTGCCCTCCATGCGGATATGGCAGAACTTGCGGTCGGTCAGCCAAGGCACGTAGTCGCTCGGGCCCACGTGCACGTCGCTCGCCTGCATGGGATGGCCCAGCTGGCTGGTGACGGCCTGCGTCTTGGAGATCTTCTTGGACGCCAGGCGTTCCCGCTCGAGCATGTTGAGGAAATCGGTGTTGCCGCCGAAGTTCAGCTGGTAGGTGCGGTCCAGCCGCACGCCTCGCTTCTTGAACAGGTCGGTGAGGATGCGGTGCACGATGGTCGCGCCCACCTGCGACTTGATGTCGTCGCCGATGATGGGCAGGCGCCGCTGCGCGAACCGCTTGTTCCAGTAGGGTGCGGACGCGATGAACACCGGGATGCAATTGACGAAGGCACAGCCGGCTTCCAGCACCTGCTCGACGTACCACTTGGTCGCCATCTCGGAGCCCACCGGCAGGTACGACACCACCACGTCGGTCTTCGTCGCCTTGAGGATGCCCACGATGTCGTCGGTGCTGGCGCTGGACTTGGGCACCACGTCCTTGAGGTAGGTGCCCAGGCCGTCGTGCGTCATGCCGCGGTGCACCTTCACGCCCAGCGGCGGCACTTCGGAAAAGCGGATGGTGTTGTTCGGGGCGGCGTGGATCGCCTCGGCCAGGTCCAGGCCGACCTTGTGCGCGCTGACGTCGAAGGCCGCGCTGAACTCGATGTCGCGCGGCCGGTAACCGCCGAGATCGACATTCATCAATCCGGGCACAAAGTCGTCGACTGTTGCATCTGAATAGAAGTGGACGCCTTGCACCAGCGATGAGGCACAGTTTCCAACGCCGATGATCGCGACCCGAATCGAGGACATGCATCACTCCTGCAATAGCCAGCAACGCATGCTACTTGCGCAATCAGCTCCTCATTGCAGTTTTCCTGCCCATCCATGCGAATATTTCCATGGACGCGCTGCCCTCCAGCCCACGGACCCAGCCGAAACACATAACATCGGTTTCCTCCTAAAAACGAAATCGAATGGAAACCATGCGACAGGTCCTGATCACGGGAGGCGCCGGATTCATCGGGTCCCATCTTGCAGACGAGCTGCTGCGGCACGGCTACACGGTGAGGGTGCTGGACACCCTGGTCGAACAGGTACATGGACAGGACGGGCGGCGGCCGTCGTACCTCGACTCGCAGGTCGAACTGCAGGTCGGCGACGTCTGCGACAAGGAAGCACTGGCGCGCGCCCTTCAGGGCGTCGACGCCGTCTTCCACTTCGCCGCGGCCGTGGGCGTGGGGCAGAGCATGTACGAGATCGCCCACTACACCCGCACCAACAACCTGGGCACGGCCGTGCTGCTGGAAGCCCTGGTGGCCCAGCCGGTGCAGCGGCTGGTGGTCGCTTCCAGCATGAGCCTGTACGGCGAGGGGCTGTACCGAAACAGTGCCGGCCGGGTGATGGAGGCCTGCGAGCGCTCGCTGGAGCAATTGAAGCGCGGCGATTGGGAGCTGCATGACCCGGAAGGCGCCGTGTTGCAGCCGGTTCCCACGCCGGAAAGCAAGGCGCCGGCACTGGCTTCGATCTACGCGCTGTCGAAGTACGACCAGGAGCGCATGTGCCTGATGGCGGGCCGTGCATACAATTTCGACGCCATTGCTCTGCGGTTCTTCAACGCGTACGGACCGAGGCAATCGCTTTCCAATCCCTATACGGGCGTGCTCGCGATCTTTGCCTCGCGGCTGCTGAACGACAGCCCCCCGAAGATCTTCGAGGACGGCCTGCAGCAGCGCGACTTCGTCAGCGTCTACGACGTGGCCCGGGGCTGCCGACTGGCACTGGAGTCGCCGCAGGCTGCGGGCCAGGTGTTCAACATCGGCAGCGGGCAGCCGCAGACCGTGCGCGACATCGCAGCACGCCTGGCTCGCGTGATGGGCAAGCAAGATATAGAGCCCGAGATCGTCGGCAAGTACCGGGTCGGCGACATCCGGCATTGCTTCTCCGATATTTCCAGGGCCCGGCAGATGCTGGGCTACGAGCCGCAGGTCACGCTGGACGAAAGCATGTCCGAGCTGTCGGCATGGCTGGCCGGGCAGTCCGCGGTCGACAAGGTGGCCCAGGCGAGCGCCGAGCTCAGCGCGAGGGGGCTGACCGTATGAGCGAACCGCTGACCCTGGTGACCGGCGGGGCCGGCTTCATCGGATCCAACCTCGCGCACCAACTGCTTTCGATGGGCCGCAAGGTCCGCATCCTGGACAACCTGTCGCGCCCCGGCGTCGAGCAGAACCTGGAGTGGCTGCGGGAGCAGCATGGTGGCGCGCTGGAGGTTCTGGTTGGCGACGTTCGCGACGAGGCTGCCGTCCAGCAGGCGGTGGCCGGCACTTCCCAGGTCTTTCACTTCGCTGCCCAGGTGGCGGTGACCACCAGCCTGCTCGACCCCCGAGCCGATTTCGCGATCAACGCGCAGGGCACGCTGAACGTGCTGGAGGCGGTGCGTGCGCGGCCGGCGCCGCCCTTTTTCCTGATGACGTCCACCAACAAGGTGTACGGCGACCTGGCCGACCTGGCCCTGCAGCCGGTCGGGCCGCACTACCAGCCGCTCGACCTGTCGGTGCAGGCCCGCGGCGTCTCCGAGAGCCGCCCGCTGGATTTCCACAGCCCGTACGGCTGCTCCAAGGGCACGGCCGACCAGTATGCGCTGGACTACGCGCGCAGCTACGGGCTGTGCACGGTCGTGTTCCGCATGAGCTGCATCTACGGCCCGCGCCAGTTCGGCACCGAGGACCAGGGCTGGGTCGCGCATTTCCTGCTGCGCGCGCTGCAAGGCGAGCCGATCACGGTGTATGGCGACGGGCGCCAGGTGCGCGACATCCTGTATGTCGAGGACCTGGTCCATGCCTTCCTGCTGGCCGAGCAGAACGGCCGGGCGCTGGCCGGCCGCGCCTTCAACATCGGTGGCGGCCCGCGCAACGCGATCAGCCTGCTGGACCTGCTGGAGCGCATCGAGGCTCTGGAGGGGCGGCCGGCGCCCGTATCGTTCGACGACTGGCGGACCGGCGACCAGCGCTACTACGTCAGCGACACGCGGGCGTACGAGCACGCCACCGGCTGGCGGCCCAAGGTGTCCTCGCGCGCCGGCATCGCCCGCCTGCACACCTGGCTGAACGCCCACCGGCGCCCGCCCGCCCCGCAGCCGCCCCGACTGCAGGCCGCGGCGGCCCACTAGGGGCCGGGCATGCAGGCGTGCGTGATCCGGGAGCCAGGGCAGGCCGCGCTGCAGGACACGCCCCGGCCGGAACCGGGGCCCGGGCAGGTGGTGCTGCACCTCGAAGGCTCGGGCGTGTGCGCGTCCAGCCTGCCGGTGTGGGAAGGCCGCAGCTGGTTCCAGTACCCGCTGGCGCCGGGCGCGCCAGGTCATGAAGGCTGGGGACGCATTGCTGCGGTCGGGCCCGGTGTCGGAGGGCTGGCGATCGGCGACCGTGTCGCGGCGCTCAGCTACGGCGCGCACGCGGAGTACGACGTGGCCCAGGCCGATGCGGTCGTGCCGCTGCCACCGGCGCTGGACGGCAAGGCCATGCCCGGCGAGCCGCTGGGCTGCGCGGTCAACATCTTCCGCCGCAGCGACATCCGCGCGGGGCAGACGGTGGCCATCGTCGGCATCGGCTTCCTGGGTTGCCTGCTGACCCAGCTGGCGGTGCATGCCGGTGCGCACGTCATCGCCATCTCGCGCCGGGGCTACTCGCTGGATTTCGCGCGGCAGTTCGGCGCACGGCATGTCGTTGCCATGGATGAGCACCAGCGCGTGATCGAGCAGGTCAAGGCACTGACCGATGGCCACTGGTGCGAGCGCGTGGTCGAAGCCACCGGCCTGGAGTGGCCGCTGCAACTGGCCAGCGAACTGACGGCCGAGCGCGGCCGGCTGGTGATAGCCGGTTATCACCAGGACGGCATGCGGCAGGTGAACGTGCAGCTCTGGAACTGGCGCGGGCTGGACGTCGTCAACGCGCACGAGCGCAACCCGCGGGTCTACGTCGAAGGCATGCGCACGGCGGTCGACCTGATGGGGCAGGGCGTGCTGGATCCGGAGCCGCTGTACACGCACCGGCTGCCGCTGGATCGACTGGGCGAAGCGCTGGAACTCACGCGCACCCGGCCGGATGGGTTCATGAAGGCGCTGGTGGTGGCATGAGTACCCTGCCCCGCCTCGGCTTCCTCGGCCTCGGCTGGATCGGGCAGCATCGCCTCCAGTCACTGCTGGACGAGCAGGCCTGCAACGTGGTGGCGATCGCCGATCCCTCTCCGGACGTGCAGGCCCGCGCACGCGAACTGGCGCCTGCCGCCGCCATCGGCGCATCGCTCGACGAACTGCTCGCCCACGACCTCGACGGCGTCGTGATCGCCACGCCCAGCGCGCTGCATGCCGACCAGGCCCTGCAGGTGCTGGACCGCCGCATCGCCGTGTTCTGCCAGAAGCCGCTGGCGCGCACGCGGGCGGAAACACAGGCCATCGTCGTGGCCGCGCGCAAGGCCGACCGGCTGCTCGGATGCGACCTGTCCTATCGCCACACCGAGGCCATGCGGCGCATCCGCAACTGCGTGGTCGAGGACGAGATCGGCGAGGTCTACGCCGCCGACCTCGTCTTCCACAACGCCTACGGCCCCAACAAGGGTTGGGCCCGCGACATGCAACTCGCGGGCGGCGGCTGCGCCATCGACCTGGGCACGCACCTGGTCGACCTCGCCCTGTGGGTGTTGAACTTCCCCGAAGTGCGCCGGGTCAGCAGCCGCCTGTACGCCCACGGCAAGCCACTGGCACCCGGCACGCCCGAATGCGAGGACTACGCGGTCGCCCAGCTGGACCTGTCCGGCGGCATCACCGTGCGCCTGGCCTGCTCCTGGGACTTCTCCGCCGGCCGCGACGCGGTGATCGAGGCGCACTTCCACGGCAACGGCGGCAGCGCGTCCATGCGCAACCGCGACGGCTCCTTCCACGATTTCGTCGCCGAGCGCTGCCACCGCGCGCGACGCACGCTGCTGGCCGAGCCGCCCGACGCCTGGGGCGGCCGCGCCATCGTCGATTGGGCGCGCCGCCTGGGCGCCGACGCCCGCTATTGCCCCGCCATCGAATCGATCGAGCAGGTCGCGGGCGTGCTGGACGCGATCTATGCGCGGTGAGCGCCGGCCCTCCATCCTGTTGACCGCGGACACCGTGGGCGGTGTCTGGACCTACGCCGTCGAGCTGGCCCGCTCGCTCGGCCCCCTCGGCATCGATGTGCACCTGGCCTCGCTGGGTGCCCCGGTACGGCCCCACCAGCGCAAGGCCATCGAGGTCCTGCCCCACGTCACGCTGCACGAGAGCCGCTTCGCGCTGGAATGGATGCCCGACCCGTGGCACGACGTCGACGCCGCCGGCGACTGGCTGCTGGCGCTGGAGCGCAGCTTGCAGCCGCAGCTGGTGCACCTCAACCAGTTCGCTTTCGGCGCCCTGGCCTTTGCCGCGCCCACGCTGCTGGTCGCGCATTCCTGCGTGCTGAGCTGGTGGCGTGCCGTGCATGGCACGCGGGCGCCGGCCGAGTGGGACACCTACCGCCATCGGGTCGCCGCCGGCCTGCAAGGCGCAAGCCAGGTCGCCGCGCCGACCGCCGCCATGCTGGCCGCGTTGCGAGCCGAGCATGAAGTCGCCATCGACGGCATCGTGCTGCCGAACGGACGCGATCCGACCCTGTTTCGCGCTGCGGCCAAGCGGCCCTTCGTGTTTTCGGCGGGGCGCTTCTGGGACGAAGCCAAGAACCTCGCCGCCCTGCAGGCCGTGGCGCCGCGGCTGCCCTGGCCGGTGTGCGTGGCCGGCTCGTGCGCGCATCCGGGCGCAGGCGAACGGCGCCCGGCGGGCGTGCAGGCGCTGGGCGAACTCTCGGCGAGCGACGTGGCCCAGCAGATGGCCTGCGCCTCCATCTATGCGCTGCCGGCGCGCTACGAGCCGTTCGGCCTGTCGGTGCTGGAAGCCGCGCTGAGCGGCTGCGCGCTGGTGCTGGGCGACATCGCCAGCCTGCGCGAAACCTGGGGCGATGCCGCCGTCTTCGTGCCGCCGGATGACA
>JAKFEA010000106.1:0-1611 GCA_036675905.1 Acidovorax sp.
CGTGGTTGTGGTTGCGGTGGTGGACCGTCAGCTCGCGCAGGTTGGCGCGGGTGAACTCACGCCCGCAGCGGCCACAGATCCACGGGTACATCTTCAGCGCACGCTCGCGATATCCCTGGTCGCGGAGCTCGGCGTCGCGCCGGGCCTGGGCGAGGAGGCGGTCGACGTTGGCGTCTTGTGGCGTCGGCATGGTCGTGGGTTCCCAAAACCGGGGGCAGAGTCGACATTCGATTCCGGGCAACATAAGCCCGGCCGGCCCCGAAAAGTCTACTCTGACCCCGGTTTTTCTTTTGCCACCTGGAGCCTCCCGATGCGCACCCCGGCCTATCGCGCGTGTGACCTGTGCGAGGCGATCTGCGGCCTGGAGTTGCAGTTCGAGGACGGCGCCCTGGCCGCGATCCGCGGCGATGCCGCCGATCCCTTCAGCCAGGGGCATATCTGCCCCAAAGGCAACGCGATCCTCGACCTGGAAGCCGACCCGGACCGGCTGCGCGTGCCGATGCGGCGCGAGGGTTCGCAGTGGCGCGCCATCGGCTGGGACGAAGCGTTCGCGCTGGCGGGTTCGCGCCTGGCCGCGATCCAGCGGGCCCATGGCCCCGCGTCGGTGGCGGCGTACCTGGGCAATCCCAATGTGCACCACTTCGGGCATATCGCGTATCTGCCGTCGCTGCTGCGGCTGCTGCGCACGCCGAACCTGTTCAGTGCGTCGTCCGTGGACCAGTGGCCGCATCAGTTCGCCTGCGCGCAGATGTACGGGCATCAATTCCTGCTGCCGATCCCCGACATCGACCACACCGACTTCTTCCTGATGCTCGGCGCCAACCCGATGGCCTCGAACGGCAGCCTGATGACCGCGCCCGGCATTCCGCGGCGGCTCAAGGCGCTGACCGCCCGCGGCACGCTGGTCGTGGTCGATCCCCGCCGCACGGAAACGGCCGCCGTCGCCAGCCGGCACCTCCCGATCCGCCCGGGGGGCGATGCGCTGTTCCTGCTGGCGCTGCTGCAGGCCATGCAGCGGATCGGCCCGCCGCGGCTGGACGCCTATGCAGGACGCCTGGCGGGACTGGAGACCGCACTGTCCGCGATCAACGCCATCGACACCTCGTCGCTGGAAGCCGAGACCGGGATCGCGACAGAAGTCGTCACCCAGGTGGCCAGCGATTTCCTCGCGGCCCCGCGCGCCGTCGCCTACGGCCGCATGGGCGTGTCGGTGCAGCCCTGGGGCACGCTGTGCCAGTACCTGCTGCAACTGGTCAACCTGGTCAGCGGCAACCTCGACCGCGTCGGCGGCGCGCTGCCGAACGAACCGGCCATTCCGATCACCGGGCCCGGCACCAATCCCGGCACGCACGGGCGATGGCGCAGCCGGGTCCGGGGTCTGCCTGAATTCGCCGGGGAGTTGCCGGTGGCCTGCCTGGTCGAGGAGATCGCCACCCCCGGCGACGGCCAGGTACGCGCCCTGCTGACCTGCGCCGGCAATCCGGTGTTGTCCACGCCCGACGGTCGCGCCGTCGACCGGGCGCTGCAGGGCCTCGAGTTCATGGTGTCCATCGACATCTACATCAACGAGACCACGCGCCATGCCGACCTGATCCTGCCGCCGGCGTCGCC
>JAKFEA010000107.1:0-17642 GCA_036675905.1 Acidovorax sp.
CTCGAAATCGGCCTTCTGGATGTCCTTGGCGTGGCGCACCTTGTCGATCACGCGGATCACCGGCGGTGCCAGTTCCTCGGTGCCGTCGGCCTTGCGGATGGTGACCGGGATGTCGGTCTTGACCCCGCCGAGCTGCTCGAGGAAGTCGATGTGGAAGTAGGTCCGTCGGAACTCGCCGTCGGTGATGCTCTTGAGGCCCACGCTGTCCTGGAACTGCACCACCTCGGCGATGGCCTTGTCCTCGACTTCGCGCAGTTGCCCGGGCGTGATCTCGCCGCGGGCCTTCTTCTCGCGCGCTTCCAGCAGGTACTTCGGGCGCAGGAAGCTGCCGACGTGGTCGTAGCGGGCGGGGAGTTTCATCATGGGGGTGGTCCTCGTGATCAGGTGGCGGGATGGCTGAAGGTCAAAAGATACTCCGTCGCCCATTGCGAGATCGAAGGGGCCAACGGCAAAGAGAAAGACCGGACGCAGAAGACGCAGAGGAAGCGCAGAAGACGCGGAACAAGACAAGGGAGGCGGCAGGTCTCTCTTCTGCGCCCTCTGCGCAACTTTTGCGCCTTCTGCGTCCGGATGTCCGATTTCCTCACAAGTCCAGCACCAGCACCCGGCTCTTCGCACGCGAGCAGCAAGGCGTGAACTGGTCGTTGCGGGCCTTCTCCTCGTCGGTCAGGTACAGGTCGCGGTGCTCGCATTCGCCTTCCAGCACGCGCGTCAGGCAGGTGCCGCACACGCCCTGCTCGCACGACGTGAGGATCTCCACGCCAGCCGCGGCCAGCGCCTGCACCACGGTCTTGTCGGCGGGAACGGTGACCAGCTGCCCGCTGCTGGCAATCCTGACGTCGAAGGCGCCGTCGCCCCCGGTACTCTTGGGAGCCGCGCCGAAATACTCCAGGTGGATCTGCTCGGGCCCGAAGCCGGCGGCGCGGGCGCCCTGCACCGCGAAGTCGATGAAGCCCATGGGCCCGCACACGTGCACGTGGGTGTCGGCGTCCGGCGCGCCGAGCGCCGCGGCCAGGTCGAGCTTCTGCGCCGGATCGCCGTCGTCGAAATGGAACTGCACGCGATCCGCGTAAGGCGAGGCCAGGATTTCGTCGCGGAAGGCCGTGCGCCCGATCGACCGCGTGCAGTAGTGCAGCGTGAAGTCGGCGGCAATCGACCCCAGCCGCTGCGCCATGCACAGCAGCGGCGTGATGCCGATCCCGCCGGCCAGCAGCACGGTGCGCCGCACGTGCACCAGCGGGAAGTGGTTGCGGGGTTCGCTGATGGTCAGCTGGTCGCCCTCGCGCACGCGGTCGTGCATGCCGGCCGAGCCGCCGCGGCTGGCGGCGTCGCGCAGCACGGCGATGCGGTAGCGGTGCTGCTCGCCGTCGTCGTTGCACAGCGAGTACTGCCGCACCGGCCCACCCGGCACGTGCACGTCGATGTGCGAGCCGGCGCCGAAAGCCGGCAGCGGCCCGCCGTCGGTCCGCGCCAGCTCGAAGCTGGCGATGTCCTGCGCTTCCCGCGTCTTTCGCAGGACCTTGACGATGATGTCGCCCATGGGTCGGATCAGGCCGCCAGCCGGGCCGGCTGCTCGGCCGCGACCAGCCGGTCGATGATGCGGCGGGCCTGCACGCCGCCGGCGTCGATGTTGAGCATCAGCAGCCGGCGATCGGGCCAGGTGGACAGGTTGCGCTGCTGGGCCTCCAGCACCGCCAGGTCCTCGGCGAACACCTTGCCCTGGCCTTCGCGGATCTGCGCCGTGAGCTGGGCGTCGCCCGGCCGGAAGTTGCGCGCCATGCCCCAGAAGTACCACATGGTCGTGTCGGTCTCGGGCGTGATGAAGTCCACCACGATGCTGGAGACCTTGTCCTTCGCGTCGGCGTGGTAGCCGCCCTTGCCGGCATGCGCCACGCCCACTTCGATCATCACGTGGCTGGGCGGATGGAAGTGGCAGACCTGCCAGCGGTCCACCGGCACGTCGTCGGCCAGCCCGTTGCCGCGCAGGTTGGCGCGCCAGAAGGGCGGCGCCATCACGTTCTCCATGAAGCGGCTGGTGATCACGTGCTCGCCCTCGGTTTTCGTGGTGACCGGCGCCTGGTCGATTTCCTCCTGGCCGATGCTGCCCACGTGCACGTAGGCTTCGTGGGTCAGGTCCATCAGGTTGTCCACCATCAGGCGCCAGTCGCAGGCGATGTGGTACAGCCCGCCACCGTAGGCCCAGTCCGGGTGGCCGGCCCACGCCAGGTGGTGGATCCTGGCGGGATCGGCCTGCGCCGGATCACCCGGCCAGACCCAGACGAAGCCGTACTTCTCGGCCACTGGGTAGGCGCGCACCTTGGGAAATCCCTGCACGCGCTGGCCGGGCATGGACACGGTCCTGCCTTCGCAGCCCATCACCAGGCCGTGGTAGCCGCAGACCAGTTGCCCGTCACAGACGCGGCCCAGCGACAGCGCGGCGCCGCGGTGCGGGCAGAAGTCCTCCACCGCCGCCACTTGGCCGGGGGCCGGGCGCCAGAAGACGATCTTCTCGTTGCAGACGGTGCGCCCCAGCGGTTTGGCTTCGATCTCGTCGGGGGTGCAGGCGACGTACCAGGCGTTCTTGGGAAACATGCAGATGGCCTATTTCGGAGTACGCAATGTATACAATGAAATGGGAGAGGCGCAAGAATAACCTCACCGTAGAGGCACTGAGAGCGCAGATTTTTGCAGAGGAATTCAACGAATTTCTTCTCTGCGTGCCGGCTGCGAGCTCTGCGCCCCTGCGGTGAGTTCGGCCTTCGATCTAGGAAGAATGTATACATGAACGAGCCAAACCCGGACTCCGGCTCCCAAGCCGTCAAGGCCCAGCTGCGCCTGCGCGAGATGATCCTGGCGGGTGACCTGCCCGGCGGCAGCCGCATCGCCGAGCTGGCCATCGTCGAGAAACTGGGCGTCTCGCGCACGCCGATCCGCGCCGCCCTGATGCGGCTGGAGCAGGAGGGGCTGCTGGAAGCCCTGCCCAACGGCGGCTATGCCGTGCGCACCTTCAGCGAGCGCGACGTGGCCGATGCGATCGAGCTGCGCGGCACCCTGGAAGGCCTGGCCGCGCGGCTGGCCGCCGAGCGGGGCGCGCCGGCCGTGGTGCTGGCCGAAGCGCGCCAGTGCCTGGCGGGCATCGACGCGGTGCTGGCGCAGGCGGCCCTGGACGACGAGGCCTTTTCCCGCTACGTGGCCCTGAACCAGCGCTTCCATGCGCTGCTGCCCGAGTTGGGCGGCAGCCCGGTGCTCGGGCGCGAAATCGAGCGTGTCGTCAGCCTGCCGTTCGCGTCACCTTCCGGGTTCGTGGTCGTGCAGGCCAACTCGTCCCGCGCCCGCGACATGCTCATCGTGGCCCAGGACCAGCACCGCCAGGTGCTGGAGGCCATCGAGCAACGCGAGGGCGCGCGCGCCGAAGCCATCATGCGCGAGCACTCCCGCCTGGCCCAGCGCAACCTGCGCGAGGCGGTGCAGACGCACAACCTCGACCGCATGCCGGCCGTGCGGCTGATCCGCAAACGGAGCTGAATCCTGCGGTCCGCTGGGCCAGGCCTTGCGCTCCCCAGATATCGCAAGGCCAGCTATGCTGAACCGGGATAGCTGATAGACCGGCACTTGCCTTGGCCCGTGCGCCGGCACTCTCCAGAATCACAGCCCGGCAGCGGATGCGCGGCCCGCGTTCATTTCCTTCCTTCGAGGAGACCTTCATGCACAAGAGAACCCTGCTGCGGGCCACCGCCAGTGCGGCCCTGCTGGCCAGCGGCGGCCTGGCCTTCGCCCAAGGCGCGCCCCTCAAGATCGGCCTGATCCTGCCCATGACCGGCCAGCAGGCCACCACCGGGCGCCAGGTCGAAGCCGCCGCCCGCCTGTGGATCGCGCAGAACGGCGACACGGTCGCCGGCCGCAAGGTGGAATTGATCGTCAAGGACGACACCAGCCTGCCCGACATGACGCGCCGCCTGGCGCAGGAACTGCTGGTGAACGACAAGGTCGACGTGCTGGCCGGCATGGGCATCACGCCGTCGGCGCTGGCCGTTGCGCCGCTGGCCACGCAGGCCAGGACGCCGCTGGTGGTGATGGCCGCGGCCACCTCCAGCATCACCCAGGCCTCGCCCTTCATCGTGCGTTCCAGCTTCACGCTGCCGCAGGTGTCGGTGGCGCTGGCCGACTGGGCGCCCAAGAACGGCATCAAGACGGTGGTGAGCCTGGTCAGCGACTACGGCCCCGGCATCGATGCCGAGAAGTACTTCAAGGAGCGCTTCCTGCTCAATGGCGGCAAGGTGCCCGAATCGCTGCGCGTGCCGCTGCGCAACCCCGACTTCGCGCCGTTCCTGCAGAAAGTGCGCGACCTCAAGCCCGACGCGCTGTTCGTGTTCGTGCCCTCCGGCGCCGGCGCCGCGGTGATGAAGCAGTTCGCCGAGCGCGGCATGGACAAGGCCGGCATCCGCCTGATCGCCACCGGCGACGTGACCGACGACGACCAGCTCAACGACATGGGCGATGTCGCCGTTGGCGTGGTGACCTCGCACCACTACTCGGCGGCGCACCCCTCGGCGACCAACAAGAAGTTCGTCGAGGCCTTCCAGAAGGCCAACAACGGCCTGCGCCCGAACTTCATGGCGGTGGGCGGCTACGACGGCATGCGCCTGATCTACGAGGCGGTGAAGAAGTCCGGCGGCAAGGGCAAGGGCGAGGCGCTGGTCAACGCGATGAAGGGCCAGATGTTCGAGAGCCCGCGCGGCCCCGTGCTGATCGACGCCCAGACCCGCGACATCGTGCAGAACGTCTACCTGCGCAAGGTCGAGAAGAAGGACGGCCAGCTCTGGAACGTCGAGTTCGACGTGATCAAGGACGTGAAGGACCCCGGCAAGGCGAAGTGACACGGCGAGGCGGCCGAACGGCCGCCGCAAGCCGTGTCATCCCGGCGAAAGCCGGGATCCAGGGCCGCGTCCGCCGCAAGCCGTGTCATCCCGGCGCAAGCCGGGATCCATCTCCCGACGCCTGCACACGCGCGGGCGTCGTACAGGCGTCGGGAGATGGATTGCGGGTCAAGCCCGCAATGACATGTCGCTTCGGGCGAGTACGTCCATGACAAGGAACTGATGCTCACCATCCTCTTCGACGGCATCGCCTACGGCATGCTGCTGTTCATCCTGGCCCTCGGGCTGGCCGTGACCATGGGGTTGATGAACTTCATCAACCTCGCGCACGGCGCCTTCGCCATGGCGGGCGGGTACATCACGGTGCTGCTGATGCAGCGCGCCGACGTGCCCTTCCTGGTGTGCCTGCCGATCGCCTTCATCGTGCCGGCGCTGCTCGGCGCGGTGCTGGAGCGCACGCTCTATCGGCCCCTGTACAACAAGCCGCACCTGGACCAGGTGCTGTTCTCCATCGGGCTGGCCTTCATGGCCGTGGCGGCGGTGGACTACTTCGTCGGCTCCACCCAGCAGATCATCCAGCTGCCCGACTGGCTGCGCGGCCGCACCGAGCTCGCGGCCGGCGACTGGCGGCTGGGCATGGGGCACTACCGCCTGTTCATCATCGCCGTCTGCGCGGCGCTGACCATCGCGCTGCAGTACGTGCTGTCGCGCACCCGCTTCGGCAGCCGCCTGCGTGCCGCGGTGGACGACCAGCGCGTCGCGGCCGGCCTGGGCATCAACGTCAACGTGGTGTTCCTCACCACCTTCGCCTTCGGCAGCGGCCTGGCCGGCCTGGGCGGCGCGCTCGGCGCCGAGGTGCTGGGCCTGGACCCGACCTTCCCGCTCAAGTTCATGATCTATTTCCTGATCGTGGTGGCCGTGGGCGGCACCTCCTCGATCACTGGGCCGCTGCTGGCGGCGCTGCTGCTGGGCATCGCCGACGTGGCCGGCAAGTACTACATCCCCAAGCTGGGCGCCTTCATCGTCTACACGCTGATGATCGCCATCCTGATCTGGCGGCCGCAGGGCCTGTTCTCGCGCGGGGCCAAGGCATGAGCGCCGTCCGGCCGACTGGAGCCACCGCCGCGCGCAGTCCAGAGGCTTCCCCATCCGGCGAACGCGCCCAGGCTTCGCTGCTGCGCGCCAGCCGATGGCGTCCCTGGGAGCCGCTGCTGTGGCTGGCCGCCTTCGCGATGCCGCTCGTGCTGTCGCAGCACTCGGCCATCGTCAACGAGATCGCCATCGTGGCGCTGTTCGCGGTCTCGCTGGACCTGGTGCTGGGCTACACCGGCATCGTGTCGCTCGGGCACGCGGCGTTCTTCGGATTCGGCGCGTACAGCGCAGCGCTGTTCGCCAAGCACGTGATGCCCGATCCGCTGGCCGGCCTGGCCTTCGGCATCGTGGCCGCGACGCTGCTGGGCGCGATCGCAAGCCTGACCATCCAGCGCGGCAGCGACCTCACGCGCCTGATGGTGACGTTGGGGGTCGCGCTGATCCTGCTGGAGCTGGCCAACAAGCTCGATTGGCTGACCGGCGGCGCCGACGGCCTGCAGGGCGTGATCATGGGCCCGGTACTCGGCCAGTTCGAGTTCGACCTGATGGGCCGCACCGCCGCCTGGTATTCGCTGTCGGTGCTGCTGCTGTGCTTCCTGTTCGTGCGCCGCTTCGTGCGCTCGCCCTTCGGCGCCACGCTGGAGGCGATCCGCGACAACCGGCTGCGCGCGATGGCCGTCGGCATCCCGGTCGGCTCGCGCGTCGCTATCGCCTACACCGTCGCTGCGGCTCTGGCCGGCGCCGCCGGCGCGCTGCTGGCGCAGACCACCGGCTTCGCTTCGCTCGACGTGTTCGAGTTCCATCGCTCGGCCGACGTGCTGCTGATCCTGGTGGTGGGCGGCACCGGCTGGCTGTATGGCGGCGTGCTGGGTGCCATCGTGTTCAAGCTGATGCAGGACTTCCTGTCCGCCATCACGCCGCAGTACTGGACCTTCTGGCTGGGCCTGTTCCTGGTGGTGCTGGTGCTGGTCGGCCGCGACCGGCTGCTCAAGCCCTGGACCTGGTTCCAGCGGGGGAGGGCGGCATGAGCGACATCGTCCTCTCCGCCCGCGGGCTGGTGAAGAAGTTCGGCGGCATCACCGCCACCAGCAACGTCACGCTGGACCTGCAGCGCGGCGCACGCCACGCCCTGATCGGCCCCAACGGCGCCGGCAAGACCACGCTGATCAACCTGCTGACCGGCGTGCTGGAGCCCACCGAGGGCCGCATCACGCTGGAAGGCCGCGACATCTCCCGGCTGGCGCCGCACCAGCGCGTGCGCCTGGGCATGGTGCGCACCTTCCAGATCAACCAGCTGTTCCCCTCCATGACGCCGCTGCAGACGCTGGCGCTGGTGGTCTCGCAGCAGCGCGGCTTCGGGGCGCGCTTCTGGCAGGCGCTGGGCCGTGACAGCGGCGTGGCCGAGCGCTGCGAGCAGCTGCTGGAGCAGTTCCGCCTGGCCGAGGTGATGGACCAGCGCACCGAATACCTGGCCTACGGCAAGCGCCGCCTGCTGGAGATCGCGATCGCGCTGGCCTGCGAGCCGCGCGTGCTGCTGCTGGACGAGCCCGTCGCCGGCGTGCCGGCCGGCGAGCGCGAGGAAATCCTGCAGACCGTCGCCGCGCTGCCGGCCGACGTGTCGGTGCTGCTGATCGAACACGACATGGACCTGGTCTTCAGTTTCGCCAAGCGCATGACCGTGCTGGTCAACGGCGCGGTGCTGACCGAGGGCACGCCCGAGGAAATCGCCGCCGACCCCCGGGTGCGCGAGGTGTACCTGGGCAGCGGCGAGGCCCAGCGCCATGCGGAGGCGGCCCATGCCTGAACTGCTCAAGGTCGAAGGCCTGAGCGCCGGCTACGGCGAGGCCGTGGTGCTGCAGGACGTGTCGCTGGCGCTGGACGAGGGTGCCACGCTGGCCCTGCTGGGCCGCAACGGCACCGGCAAGACTACCCTGATCAACACGCTGGCCGGCGTGACGCGGCGCCATGCCGGCAGCATTGCACTGGGCGGTGCGGCCTTGCACAAGCTGCCCGCGCACCATCGCGCCGGCGCCGGCATCGGCTGGGTGCCGCAGGAGCGCAACATCTTCAAGTCGCTCACCGTGCACGAGAACCTGACGGCGGTGGCTCGGCCCGGCAAGTGGACGCCGGACGGCGTGTACGCGATGTTCCCGCGGCTGGCCGAGCGCAAGGGCAACCTGGGCACGCAGCTGTCGGGCGGCGAGCAGCAGATGCTCGCCGTGGGCCGCGCGCTGGTGCTCAACCCGCGCCTGCTGCTGCTGGACGAGCCGCTGGAAGGCCTGGCGCCCATCATCGTCGACGAGCTGCTGCGCGCCATCCGCCGCATCACGCGCGAGGAGGGCCTGTCGGCCATCATCGTCGAGCAGCACCCGCAGGCCATCCTGGCGATCTCGGATCGCGCCGTGGTGCTCGATCGCGGCACGGTGGTGCACAGCGGCACCGCGCGCGAACTGCAGGACGACGACGGCCTGCTCGACCGGCTGCTGGGCGTGGCGCGCTAAGCTCGCCGAACAATCGAGCCGCGGGCCGAGGTCATCGCCCGCGCGCAATCCATCCCCATAGGAGGACAGCATGCAATTGCCACGCATAGGCCTGGTCGGTTACGGCGAGGTCGGCAAGATCTTCTCGGCCGGCCTGAAGGGCCAGCCCGGCGTCACCCGGGCCAGTGCCTGGGACCTGAAGTTCGCCCAGCCCGCCACGCGTGAAGCCGAACTCGCGCATGCGAGCAAGGCCGGTGTGGCCTCGCAGGACTCCATGCAGGCGCTGTGCGAAGCCAGCGACCTGGTGATCTCCGCCGTGACCGCGTCCAACACGCTGGCGGTCGCGCAGGAAGCCGCCAGGCACCTTCGGCCCGGCGCCGTGTTCCTGGACCTGAACTCCGCCTCGCCCGGCACCAAGCAGCAGGCCGCCGCGCTGGTGGATGCACGCGGCGCCCACTATGTGGAAGCGGGCGTGATGACCTCGGTGCCGCCCTACGGCATCCGCGTGCCGATGCTGCTGGGTGGTGCGAAGGCGGCCGAACTCGCGCAGTTGCTCACCGCCTGGGGCATGGACGCCAAGCCGGTGTCCGAGCGCCTGGGCGTGGCCAGCGCCATCAAGATGTGCCGCAGCGTGATGATCAAGGGGCTGGAGGCGCTGGTGATCGAGAGCTACACCACCGCCCGCCAGTACGGCGTGGAGGAACACGTGCTGCCCACGCTGGCCGAGACCTTCCCCGGTATCGACTGGCCCAGGCAGGGCGCCTACTTCTTCAGCCGCGTGGCGCAGCACGGCAAGCGCCGCGCCGAGGAGATGCGCGAATCGGCCAACACCGTGCAGGAGGCGGGCTTCCCGCCCCTGATGGCCGCGGCCATCGCCGACAAGCAGCAGTGGGTGGCTGACCACGCTGCCGCCGGCGTGTTCCAGGACTTGGACAAGGGCGCGCCCTGGCAGGCGTATGCCGACCGCCTGATCGCCGCGCGCCAGAAGAGCTGATCCGATCTTGGGTTCCGTCTTCTCGATCACGCTGCCGATCTACCTGGTGATGGCGGTGGGCTACGTGGCCACCCGTGCCGGCCTGTTCGCGCGCGCCGACATGCGCCTCTTCGGCAAATACGTGATCAACCTGGCGTTGCCGGCGCTGCTGTTCAACGCGCTGTCCTCGCGCAGCGTGGGCGAGGTGCTGGAGCCGGTGTTCGTGGCGGCCTACGGCGGTGGCGCGCTGGTGGCGATGGGCGCCGGTATCCTGTGGGCGCGCAAGGCCGCGGGCAAGAGCGTGTCGGCCGCCGCGACCGTGGGCATGGGCATGTCGTGCCCGAACAGCGGCTTCATCGGCTTTCCGCTGATCCTGCAGCTGTTCGGCTCGTCCACCGCCGGCATCGGCCTGGCGCTGGCCATGATCGTGGAGAACCTCCTGCTGCTGCCGCTGGCGCTGGCGATCGCCGACAGCGACCAGGGCGATGCCGCCCCCGGCAGCACGCGCGCCGGGCGGCTGCGTGCGGCGCTGTGGCAATCGGCACGCGGCATCGCCGGCAACCCGATGATTCACGGCATCGCGATCGGCTTCCTGTTCTCGCTGTTCGGCTGGCGCCTGCCGGAGCCGCTGGCCAAGGCCGTCAACCTGTTCGCCGTGTCCACCGCCGCGATCTCGCTGATGGTGATCGGCGGCTCGCTGGTGGGCATCCCGGCCAAGGGCATGGCGCGCGACGTCTCCGCGGTGGCGATCGGCAAGCTGCTGCTGCACCCCATCGCGGTCCTCATGCTCCTCTGGCTGTTGCCGCCCATGCAACGCGAACTGCAGGTCACGGTGGTGGTGATGGCGGCCGTGCCCATGCTGGGCATCTACCCGATCCTGGCGCAGAAGCACGGCCACGACAGCATGGCGGCGGCCGCGCAACTGGGCACGACGGTGGCTTCCTTCTTCACCCTCACGGCCTTGTTGTGGTTGCTGCCGCAGCTGCCGCGCTGACCGATGCGGCTGTGTAGCATCGGGCGATCCACCCGAAGCGAAGGAGCACCCATGGACAAGTTCAAGGCCTACCTGGTCACCAAGCAGGACCGCGTTTCCGCGGCGTTCACCGAGATGGACGAATCTCAGCTGGACGACGGCGAGGTCGACGTGCGGGTGGAGTACGCCAGCATCAACTACAAGGACGCGCTGGCGGCCACCGGCAAGATGCCCGTGATCCGGCGCTTCCCCTGCATCGGCGGCATCGACGCCAGCGGCACCGTGCGCGCCTCGCGCTCGCCCCTGTTCAAGCCGGGCGATGCGGTGATCGTGCACAGCCACGGCTTCGGCGTCTCGCACCACGGCGGCTACTCCCCGGTGGCGCGCGCGCCGGCCGACTGGGTCAATCGCCTGCCGCAAGGCATGAGCACGCTGGAGGCCATCACCATCGGCGTGGCCGGCTACACCGCGGCGCTGGCGGTCGAACTGATGGAGATGAACGGGCTGGCGCCGGACAAGGGCAAGGTTCTGGTCAACGGCGCGTCCGGCGGTGTCGCCAGCGTGGCGATCGACCTGCTATCGCAGCGCGGCTTCAACGTGGTAGCCGCCACCCGCAAGCTGGCCGAGCGCGACTACCTGATGGGGCTGGGCGCGTCCGAAGTGGTGGACGCCACCACGCTGCCGGTGGGCACGCGCCCGCTGGAAACCGCCGTGTGGCAAGGCGCGGTCGATTCGCTGGGCGGCGAGGCGCTGACCGGCCTGACCCGCACCATGCAGCGCGACGGCGTGATCGCCAGCATCGGCAACGCAATGGGAGTCGAGTTCACCACCACCGTCATGCCTTTCATCCTGCGCGGCGTGCGGCTGATCGGCGTGAACTCCGACAATGATCGCGCCCTGCGCGACCATCTCTGGCAGCGCCTGGGCAGTGACCTGCGGCCCAGGCACCTGGCCAACATCGCGCAAGTGCATCCGTTCGAGGAGCTGCCGAAGATGATCGAAGCGGTGGCGGGGGGGCGGATCAAGGGACGGACGGTGATCCGGGTGCAGGCGTAGCCTGCCTGTGTGCCTCACAACGCCGTGTCGAGCACCATCATCACGGCGAACCCGGCCATCAAGCCGAGCGTGGCGGCTGTCTGGTGGCCGTTGCGGTGGGTTTCGGGAATCACCTCGTGGGAAACCACGAAGATCATCGCGCCGGCGGCGAGACCCAGCCCCAGGGGATAGGCCACCATCGAGCTGCCTATGAGTGCGGCACCCAGCACGGCGCCCAGCGGCTCCAGCAGCCCGCCGGCGGCAGCCACTGCGATGGACTTGCGCACGGACGTTCCTATGGCTTTCAGGGTCATGGCGACGGCCAGTCCCTCGGGGATGTCCTGCAGCGCGATCGCCGCCGTCAACGGCAAGGCGACTTCGAGGTCGCCCTGGGCGTAGCTCACGCCAACCGCCATGCCCTCGGGCAGGTTGTGGATGGCCACGGCGAACGCGAACAGCCAGACGCGGTTGCAGCGCTCGTAACCGGGTCCGCAGGGGCCGCCTCGCTCGTGTTCGTGCGGCGTGAACGCATCCAGGCCCAGCATCAGCGCGACCCCCGCTCCCATGCCGACGACCACCAGCAGCGCTCCGGCCCACGAGCTGGCGGTCACGCGCTCGGCCGCTTCCAGGCCCGGCAGGAGCAGGGAGAAGAAGGCCGCGGCGAGCATCATCCCGGCCGCGCCGCCGAGCATCACGTCTTCGGCTTTCTGCGGCAGGCGGCGCAGGAACAGGATGGGGAGGGCGCCGACGGTGGTGGCGATGAAACCGGCCGAGCCGCCCAGCAACGCCCATTGCATGTGCTGCGCGGTCTGCGCGGACGCCTGCTGCGACAGGCCATGCCCGACCACGCCGAGCGTCGCCACGCCGACCAGCAGCCCCAGCAGCGAAAGGGGGTGGAGGCGGGCGTGATGACGGAACGTGGCCGCCCAGCCTGCCGCGTTGGTTTCCTGTCGAGACAAGTCCACGCCGCCGAGGGTACCTGCTTTGCGCAGTCGCCGTCACGGCTGCTTCCGGTCCGGCGGTCGCCCGATGGACGTCACCCGCGGGCCTCACAATTCGACCGTGCATGGAACGTCTGACCACCGCCGGGCCGCGCCGCCAGCGCAAGAGCCTTCCTTCTGCGAAGGTGCCCAACGTGCCTGAAGAACCCAAGCGCCTGTCCAAGGCGGTCGCAGCGCGGGTGCCTTGCTCGCGGAGCGAAGCGGAGCGGTACATCACCGAGGGCTGGGTGCGGGTGGATGGCAGGGTGGTGCAGGAGCCGCAGTTCCGGGTGGCCGGCGAGAGGGTCGAAATCGATCCTCGAGCGAACCTGCAACCGGCGACGCAGGCCACGATCCTCGTGCACAAGCCCGCGGGGATGGGCACCGTCGAGGCGCAGGCATCGATCAGCGCCGCGACGCGCTGGGACGGCGACGCGACAGGCATCACCCGGCTCAAGAGCCATTCGGTCGGACTGGCTCCACTGCTGGCGCTGCCGGCACCGGCCGAGGGCCTGTCGGTCTTCAGCCAGGACGGGCGCATCGTTCGCAAGCTGCGCGAGGACGCCCATCTGGTCGAGCAGGAGCTGGTCGCCGAGGTGGCCGGCGACATCGTCCCAGGCGGTTTGTCGCGGCTGTGCGAAGGCCTCGTGTTCGAGGGGCGGGCCCTGCCGCCCGCGCGCGTGAGCTGGCAGAGCGAGGCGCGCCTGCGCTTCGCCGTCAAGGCCATCCCGCCGGAGGCGCTGCCCTGGATGTGCGCGCAGGTCGGCTTGAAGCTCGTTTCGCTCAAACGCATCCGCATCGGCCGGGTGCCCATGGCCGGCCTGCCGCCTGGCCAGTGGCGCTACCTCGCTCCGGGCGAGCGCTTCTAGCCGGTCATTGCGCCAGCCATGCCGGCACCGGCAGGGATTTCTCGCGCAGGAAAGCGGGGTTGTACAGCTTGGACTGGTAGCGCGTCCCGGAGTCGGCCAGGATGGTCACGATCGTGTGGCCGGGCCCGAGGTCGCGCGCCAGGCGGATGGCGCCGGCGACGTTGATGCCGCTGGAGCCGCCCAGGCACAGCCCTTCCTCCTTGAGCAGGTCGAACAGCAGCGGCAGGGCCTCGTCGTCACCGATCTGGTACGCGTCGTCGATCGGGGCGCCTTCCAGGTTGCGCGTGATGCGGTTCTGCCCGATGCCCTCGGTGATGGAGCTTCCCTCGCTGCGCAGCTCGCCGTGCTTGACCCAGTGGTACATCGCGGCGCCCATCGGGTCGGCGACGGCGATGCGCACGCCCCGGCGCTGCTCCTTCAGGTACAGGGCGACGCCCGCCAACGTTCCGCCGGTGCCCACCGAGCAGACGAACCCGTCGACGCGGCCCTCGGTCTGGCGCCAGATCTCCGGGCCGGTGGATCGGATGTGCGCTTGCCGGTTGGACAGGTTGTCCCACTGGTTGGCATAGAGGACGCCATTGGGTTCCTTGAGGGCGAGTTCCGAGGCCAGGCGTTCGGCCACGTGCACGTAGTTGTCGGGGTTGCTGTAGGGAGCGGCGGGCACTTCGCGCAGTTCGGCGCCGCAGAGGCGCAGCGCATCCTTCTTCTCCTGGCTCTGCGTCTTCGGAATGACCACGATCGTGCGGTAGCCGCGCGCGTTGCCCACCAGCGCGAGACCGATGCCCGTGTTGCCGGCCGTCCCCTCGACGATGACGCCACCGGGGCGCAACGCACCGCGCGCCTCGGCGTCCAGCACGATGTGGAGCGCGGCGCGGTCCTTGACGGAGCCGCCCGGATTCATGAACTCGGCCTTGCCCAGGAGGGTGCACCCGGTCTGCTCGGAGGCCTTCCGCAATTTGATGAGCGGGGTGTTGCCCACTGCTTCGGTGAAACCGTCGCGTACGTCCATGACGAGTCAGGATAGCGCTGCGCGAAAAGACTACTGGCGAGTCGAGCATCTCCGGCAGGGTGGCCCTTCGACTACGGTTGCGCATCCACCAGGGCGCGCAGGCGCTGCCAGTGATCCCCCTCCCAGAACACGCGCCCGCACACATCGCAGCTGCTGAAACGGTGGTACAGCTCGCGCACGCCCGGCGGCAGCCGGTGCTCCACCTGTGCCTTGGCGACGGCATGCAGCGCCGCATTGCAGTGCGGGCAGAGCGTGAGCGGGCGCGCGCAGCGCGCGAGCTGCAGCCGCTCGAAGACCTCGCGCAGTTGCTGTTGCGGGCGCAGCGCGTGCACATAGCAGCCATGCGTGATGCTTCTCCGCTTGAGCAGGTCGCGGTCGCGCGTCAGCACGATGCGGCCCTGCGCCGCGGCGATGCGCTCGATCTCGTCGTCCGCAAAGCCGTTGTCGTACAGCGTGTCGAACCCCGTCATCCGCAGCAGGTGCGCGAGGGCGCCGAGGTGGCAGTCGGCGACGAAGCGCGTGTCGCGCAGCGGTTGCTCGCGCACGCGCAGCAGCGGCGCGATGTCGAACGCCTCGAACTGGGGGTACACGGCCACGCGGTCGCCTTCGCTCAGCAGCGTGCCGAAGCCGACCGACTCGCCATTGAGCAGGATCAGCTCGACCTCGGTGTGCGGAACGCCGAGCGCCTCGATCATGTGCTTGGTGGTGGCGGCGCGGGCGCAGGGCACGGTGAACTCGCGCCGCCGACGTTCGGGCGGGAGGAAATCGTTCAGCTCCTCGTAGAAGCGGAAAGTCGCGGTCACCATGCGGCGCACAGGTTCGCGGAGAAGCGAGGGCCATCACTGGCCCATTGGAGCCATGGCGGAGAAACCCGGCGCAGCTGACGCTAGCGGATTGTGGCGAACCGCCAAGCGCGACCGTCGCAGCCCATCCAGCCAGGAACTGCGCCGATGACACCCTCATCCTCTCGCCGTGCGTTCGCTGCGGCATTGACCGCGCTCGCAGTGATGGCGACCACCGCCTGCGGGGGCGGTGGCGATGGCGGGATTGCGTCGCCGGCCCCTTCGCCACCACTGGCATCGGCGAGCCCGGCCCCACGCGTGTTCGTGGCGGGCGACAGCCTGGCCGACGTCGGCACGTTCGGCCTGAAGGCGACGGTCCAGAACTCGGCCGACCCGGCGGCCGGGTACCCGATCTATCCGGAGATCGTCGCGGCAGGCCTCGGCGCCGGCAAGCTGTGCAATTACTTCTCCAGCAGCGATGGCCGGGCGTTCTCGACCCACGCCGGCTGCACCGACTTCGCCGTGAGCGCTGCCTTGGTCGTGAATCCGATCACGCGCGGCGGCCCCGAAGTGCCCCTCTCGCTCGAGCACCAACTCGAAGCGGCGGTGGCCGCCAACGGCGGAGCCTGGCGCGGCGACGACTTCATCCTCGTGGACGCCGGCGCCAACGATGCAGCGGCTCTGGCGGACGCGTACCTCGATGCCCGTGCAGGCGGGAGTGCGGAAGAGGCCATCTACCTGGCCCTGCTGGCGCAACAGCTCGACGCATCGACGCTCGCCGATGCGCTCGCACAGCCCGGTGGGCGCGAGGTCGCCGCCGGCCTCTACCTGCAGGAACTGGCGCAGACCTACTGGAACACCGTGAAGGCGAGCACGCTCGACAAGGGCGCCGCGCGCGTCGCGCTGCTCGACGTGCCCGACATCACGCTGACGCCGCGGTTGCGCAGCATGACCGCGGATCTCGCTGCCGCCGAGGGCCCGGCGGCGGGCGCCGACTTCCAGGCCGCGCTGCGGCAATGGATCGTCGGGTTCAATGCCGAGCTGGCCAGGCTCGCGGCCGGCGAGTCGCGCGTGGTGCTGGTCCCGTACTTCGAGGAAATCACCGCGCAACTCTCCCGCCCCGCCGAGTTCGGGCTGACGAACGTCACCGACGCGGCCTGCCCAGCTGCGGGCGGCTTCGAGGCTTGCACGGATGCCGCCCTCGATGCGGCGCCGCCGGCACCCGGGCTCGGCCCGGGTTGGTGGAGGACCTGGTTCTATTCCGACGAATTCCATCCCTCGCCGCGTGGCCACGAGTTGCTGGCGGCCACCGTGGACCGGGCGCTGGAGAGGGCCGGCTGGCGCTGAAGCGCGGATCCTGCCCAGGGAGCCTGCCCGGCCCGTCAGGGCAGGTACCGCTCGCTCCACGCCGCGATGATGTTCGCCGCGTATTCCGCATCGCTGCGGCGCCTGAGCAGGTGGTCGGCATCGGCCAGCGACACGAAGCTCTTGGGATGCTTGGCATTGACGAAGATGCCGGTGGCGTTGCCGATCGCCACGGTCTCGTCCACCGGCGAATGCAGGATCAGCAGCGCACGGTCCAGCGCGGCGACCTTCTCGCGCACGTTCTGCTCGGCCGCATCGAGCAGGAATTCGCGGCGGATGCGGAATGGCCGGCCGGCCAGCTGCACCAGCGCCTCGCCGCGCGCCTCGATCTCCGGGACGTGCTCGCGGAACAGTCCGGTCACGTGCGCGGCGTCGCTGGGCGCGGCAATGGTTGCCACGGCTCGCACCTCCGGTATCGCTGCCGCGGCCACGAGCACGGCCGCTCCGCCCAGGCTGTGGCCGATCAGCAGCGAGGGCGCCCGGTGGCTGCGCCGCAGCCAGTCGGCCGCCGCCACCAGGTCCTGCACGTTGGACGAGAAGTCGGTGTTGGCGAACTCGCCTTCGCTGTGGCCCAGGCCGGTGAAGTCGAAGCGCAGGACGGCGATGCCGTGCTCCACCAGTGCCTGGGCGATGCGGCTGGCGGCAAAGATGTCCTTGTTGCAGGTGAAGCAGTGCGCGAACAGCGCGTGCGCGCGCGGCGCTTCGTCCGGCGAGTCCAGCCGGGCGGCCAGCGAGGTGCCGTGCGCGCCGGGGAAGGAGGCCTGTTCGCTCTTCATGTCTGGCGCTCCAGCGCGGCCCGGTCCCAGTGGCCGAGGTTGGCGGCCGCCTCGTAGGTGCTCTGCAGGAACTGCAGCAAGGTGCCGGCGGGATCGGCCGCAGTGCGCACGGCTTCGTACGGCAGGATGAATTCACGCGCCTGCGGGTGGTAATGGGCAGCGGCTGGCTGCACCGACGCGGCCGCGTAGCCCGCGGGCTCTGGATAGGCGTACGCGTAGAACGCGGCTTCCTCGACAGCGCCACCGCCGGGCCAGAAACCCGCGCTGCTGCACTCGTGCGAATAGGCTTCCACCATCACCCAGTCTGGGCAGTTCGGTGCGCCGCCGGGATGGCGCGGAGCCGGGCGGCCCGAAAAGCGCGTCACCGCCTGGTCGAAACTGCCCCAGAAGAAATGGGCGGGGCTCTGCTTGCCCGTGAAGCCGCTGCGGAA
>JAKFEA010000108.1:0-1813 GCA_036675905.1 Acidovorax sp.
CGCAACAGCCTGGAGGGCTACTTCCGCGACCTGCGCGGCACCGAGCCGGACGGCATGTACGAGATGCTGGTCAAGGTGGTCGAGAAGCCGCTGCTGGAAGTGGTGATGGCCAAGGCCGACCAGAACCAGTCGCGCGCCGCCGAGTGGCTGGGCCTGAACCGCAACACGCTGCGCAAGAAACTGGTCGAACACAAGCTGCTCAAGTAACTCCATCCTCCGCGCTCCCGCGCCTGCCACACACCATGAACGCACTCCTTTCCGTCTCGGACAAGACCGGGATCGTCGAACTCGCCCGCGCGCTGCACGCACTGGGCATCCGGCTCATTTCCACCGGCGGCACTGCGAAGCTGCTGGTGGGCGAGGGCCTGCCCGTCACCGAGGTGGCCGAACTGACCGGCTTTCCGGAAATGCTGGATGGGCGCGTCAAGACGCTGCATCCGATGGTGCATGGCGGCCTGCTGGCGCGTCGGGACATGCCCGGGCACATGGCGGCGCTGCAGGCGCACGGCATCGCCACCATCGACCTGCTGGTGGTGAACCTCTATCCCTTCGAGCAGACGGTGGCACGGCCGGGCTGCACGCTGGAGGACGCGATCGAGAACATCGACATCGGCGGCCCGGCCATGGTGCGCAGCGCGGCCAAGAACTGGAAGGACGTGGGCGTGCTGACCGATGCCGCGCAGTACGGGCCGGTGCTGGCCGAACTGCGCTCGGCCGGCAAGCTGTCGGACCCGACGCGATTTGCACTTTCGGTGGCCGCGTTCAACCGCGTCAGCGACTACGACGGCGCAATCAGCGACTACCTGTCGCGGATCCAGGACGGCTCCGCATCGGGCCCGGGACAGGCGCCCACCCTGGCGCTGTTCGGCGGGCAGGCCAATGGCCGTTTCGTCAAGGTGCAGGACCTGCGCTACGGCGAGAACCCGCACCAGCAGGCCGCGTTCTACCGCGACCTGCATCCGGCCCCCGGCTCGCTCGTCACGGGCAAGCAGCTGCAGGGCAAGGAGCTCTCGTACAACAACATCGCCGATGCCGACGCGGCCTGGGAGTGCGTCAAGGGCTTCGAGGCGCCGGCCTGCGTGATCGTCAAGCACGCCAACCCCTGCGGCGTGGCGCTGGGCCGCGATCCGCTGGAGGCCTATTCCAAGGCCTTCCAGACCGATCCGACCTCGGCCTTCGGCGGCATCATCGCGTTCAACCGGCCGCTGGACGGTGCGGCGGCGCAGGCGGTGTCCAGGCAGTTCGTCGAGGTGCTGATGGCGCCGGGCTTCACGCCCGAGGCGCTGGAAGTGTTCAAGGCCAAGGCCAACGTGCGCCTGCTGCAGATCGCACTGCCGCCGGGTGGACAGAGCGATTGGGACAACGGCCGCAACCTGATGGACGTCAAGCGGGTGGGCTCGGGCCTGCTGATGCAGACGGCCGACAACCGGGAACTGGCACTGTCGGAACTGAAGGTGGTGACAGCGAAGCAGCCCTCGCCCGGGCAACTGCAGGACCTGCTGTTCGCGTGGAAGGTGGCCAAGTACGTCAAGTCCAATGCCATCGTGTTCTGCAAGGACGGCATGACCATGGGCGTGGGCGCCGGCCAGATGAGCCGGCTGGATTCGGCTCGCATCGCCAGCATCAAGGCGGAGCACGCGAAGCTGTCGCTGAAGGACACCGTGGTGGCCAGCGACGCCTTCTTCCCGTTCCGCGACGGGCTCGACGTGGTGGTGGACGCCGGTGCCGGTTGCGTGATCCAGCCGGGCGGCAGCCTGCGCGATGAAGAGGTGATCGCGGCAGCGAACGAGCGCGGGGTGGCGATGGTGTTCAC
>JAKFEA010000109.1:0-13907 GCA_036675905.1 Acidovorax sp.
ATCGTGGGCAAGCTGCGCTCGATCAGGCCACGGCCGCCGCGGCCCCGCCCGCCCGCCGGCGAGCCGCGCCGCAGCCCCGCACTGACCAAATGACTTTGGGGACCGGCCACGAGCGCAGCGCGAGTGCTCTGTCCCCCAACCATCTCCTTCCTCGCACGAAAGGCGTCTGTCCCATGGGCCCGAGTTCGAACTACGTCACCTGCGCCGGCCGCGAGATCCACTTCATGGAGTGGGGCGCGCAGCACCGCAGCACCGTCATCGCCTGGCACGGCCTGGCGCGCACCGGCCGCGACATGGACGAACTGGCCGCGCACCTGGCGACGCGCTACCGCGTGATCTGCCCGGACACGCTGGGGCGGGGCTATTCGCAATGGAGCCCGCAGCCGCAGTCCGAATACACGCTGGCCTTCTACGCGCAACTGGCCGCCGACCTGTTCGACCGCCTGGGCATCGCCGGCGCGCACTGGGTCGGCACCTCCATGGGCGGCGCCATCGGCACGGTCTGCGCGGGCGGCCTGCTGCAGCCGCAACTGAAGGGTCGCATCCGCAGCCTGGTCCTCAACGACAATGCGCCGCGCCTCGCGCCGGCTGCCGTCGAGCGCATCAAGCAGTACGCCGGCAGCCCGCCGGCCTTCGACACGATGGCGGAGCTGGAAGCCTTCTTCCGCCAGGTCTACAAGCCGTACGGCTGGCTGAGCGACGCGCAATGGCGGCGCCTGACCGAGACCTCCACCCGGCGCCTGCCGGACGGGCGCGTGACGCCCCACTACGACCCTTCGATGGTGCGGCAGTTCACCGACCACCCCGACGACTACGAGACCTGGGTGCACTGGGACGCGATCGAGGCGCCGGTGCTGTGCCTGCGCGGCGCCGAGTCCGACCTGGTGCTGCCCGACGCCACCGAGGAAATGCAGCGCCGCGGCCCCGGCGCCCGCGGCCGCCTGCGCTTGGTGGAAGTGCCCGGCTGCGGCCACGCGCCGGCGCTGAACGTGCCGGAGCAGCTCGAGCTGGTCGCGGGATTCATCGACGAAGCCGAGCGGGCGGCTGCATCCACGCAACTGGCGACGGCCTGAAGTTGCCGGGTGATGGGCCTTAGCCGCGCGATGCCGTCGTCGGCCAGCCGGCCAGATGCCGCGCGGTGAGCTCCCCCAGCGCGCGGATCCACGCCGGCTCCGCATTGAGGCACGGGATGTAGTGGAACGCCTTGCCCCCCGAGCCCAGGAAAGCGTGCCGGCCCTCCTGCGCGATCTCCTCCAGCGTTTCCAGGCAATCGGCGACGAAGCCCGGGCACGCCACGTCCACCCGCTCGACGCCCCTGCGTCCCAGCGCCCGAAGCGTGGGCTCGGTGTAGGGCTCCAGCCACTTGGCCCGGCCGAAGCGCGACTGGAAGCTCACCGTGTACGCGGCCGGCGCCAGCCCGAGCCGGCCTGCCAGCAGCTTCGCGGTCTGCCGGCATTCGACCTCGTAGGGGTCGCCCAGGCGGACGGCGCGCTCGGGTACGCCGTGGAAGCTCATGACGAAATGACCCGGCTTGCCGTGTTCGCGCCAGTAGCCGTCGATGCGCGCCGCCAGTGCGTCGATGTAGCCGGCGTCGTCGCCGAAGCGCGTCACGAACCGCAATTCGGGCTGGTGACGTGCACCCGCAGCCCAGGCGCCGACCGCGTCGAGCACGCTGGCGGTGGTGGTGCCGGAGTACTGCGGGTAGGCGCACAGCACCAGGATGCGGCCCGCGCCCTCGGCCTTGAGCGCATCGAGCTGCGCGGCGATCGACGGCCGCCCGTAGCGCATCGCGTGGCGCACTTTCACCCGGTGCCCGGCTTCACCCAGCCAGCCTTGCAGCAGCCTGGCCTGGCGTTCGGTCCACACCTTCAGCGGCGAGCCTTCGTTGGTCCAGATGCTGGCGTACTTGGCGGCCGACCTGGCCGGCCGCAGCGGCAGCACCACCCCGTGCAGCAGCGGGAGCCACAGCACGCGCGGGATTTCGACCACGCGCGGATCGGACAGGAACTCGCGCAGGTAGCGCCGCACCGCTGCCGCCGTCGGCTGCTCCGGCGTGCCCAGGTTGCACAGCAGCACCCCCGTGGCGGACGCGGTGGTGCCCGGCAAGGCCGGTGGCTCGGTGCGAAAGCGCGAGGACAGGGGCATCCGGTTATTCTCGCCTGCATGCTGGACACCCTGAGGGTCAAGGCGATCAGCCTGGACCTCGATGACACCCTGTGGCCGATCTGGCCCACGATAGAGCGCGCCGAGAAGGTGCTGCACCAATGGCTGGTGGACCACGCGCCGATGGCCGCGGCGCTGTTCGCCAACCAGGCCGCCCTGACCGAGATCCGCCAGCACCTGGCCGAGCAGCGGCCCGAGCTTCGCCACGACCTCAGCACGCTGCGGCGCGAGGCCATCCGGCTGGCCCTGTACCGAGCCGGGGAGGATCCGCTGCTGGCCGATGACGCCTTCGCCGCCTTCTTCGATGCGCGCCAGCAGGTGGCGCTGTTCGCCGACGTGCTTCCGGCACTGCAGGAGTTGTCGCAGCGCTATCCGCTGGTCAGCCTGTCGAACGGCAATGCCGACCTGCGGCGCATCGGGCTGGCCGGGTACTTCCGGGCGGCAGTCACGGCGCGCGAGTTCGGCGTCGGCAAGCCCGACCCGCGCATCTTCCATGCCGCCGCCGGCGCCGTCGACACCCTGCCGCAGGACGTGCTGCACGTCGGCGACGATGCCACGCTGGACGTGGTGGGTGCGATCAATGCCGGCATGCAGGCGGTCTGGGTGAACCGGGGGGACAACCTGTGGCCGCACGAGCAGCAGCCGCACGCCACCGTCACCACGCTGTCGCAGCTGTGCGACTTGCTGGCGTGAGCGACGGGCTGCCTAGGAACGAGCCGCCACAAGCCTGAGCCGCGCCACCGCTTCCAGCGCCGAGCGGATGGCGCCTTCCAGGGTGGCGGGGTAGGGACCTTCCACGTAGTCGCCGCAAGCCAGCAGGCCGGGCGCGACCGCGATGCCGGGGCGCCGCAGCGCCGGGACGCAGGCGAAGGTGGCGCGCTTTTCCACCACGGTCTTGAGCGGCTGCACGCGCCAGCCGAGCGCCAGCGCCTGCTGCAGCACCTCGCTTTCCAGACTGCGCGCATCGCCCTGGGCGGCGCTGGCCACGAACGCCAGCACGCCGGGTGGGCCACCCAGCTGCGAGCGGTCGAACACGAACTGCGCCGGGTGCCCGGGCCGGGTCTCCAGCGCCAGCATGGGCAGCGGCAGGCGCGGGCCGCCGGCGGTGTAGACAGTGGCGATCGGCTCGTGCGCGAGCCCGCCCGCTGCCGACAGCCATTCCGGCGCCGCGACGCCGCTTGCCGCGACCAGGCGCTCCGCTTCCCACGCCGGGCAGGCCAGGACCACGGCATCGAAGCGCTCGCCGTCCAGTTGCCATCCGCCGGCATCGGGTCCGAGCGATTGCACGCGCTTGCCCAGGCGCAAGTCGGCTCCGTGCGCCGCCAGCCAGCCTGCGGCGGCATCGGGGAACACCTGGCCGAGGTCGCCGCGCGGGATCAGCAGGTTGGAGGCGCCCCAGCCGTCCTGCCGCGTCCCGAACAGGCCGTCGCGCAGCACGCGCAGGAACACGCCGGCGCTGGCGCGCGCGGCGGGCAGGTTGAGGGCGGCGACGCACAGCGGCTCGACCAGGTCGCGCAACACGTTCGCACTCAGGCCCTGGCAGAGGCGCAGCACCGTCCAGTCATCGGGGCATTCGAAACCACGCAAGCGCCAGCGCGTGGCGTGCGACAGCAGCGACAGCTTGTCGGCGGCCGACCAGCCGCGCGCGGACAGGATGCCCCAGGCCGCATCGAACGGCGCCGGCCAGTCCGGCAGCGACAAACCCCGGCCGTCCGGCCTTTGCAGCGTGAGCGGCAGCCGGTGCAGCACCTGCGCGGGCTGCACGCCGACCTGGCGCATCAGGGCCAGCGTGTCCCGGTACGCAGCGATCAGGATGTGCTGGCCGTTGTCCAGCGTGGCCGTGCCGCCGCCGGGCAGGTCGACTTGCAGGCTGCGGGCGCGGCCGCCCCACTGGCGGGTGGCTTCGAAGAGGGCGACAGGGTGCCCCGCACGCGTGGCAGCGACGGCTGCGGCGAGCCCTGCCCAGCCGGCGCCGACGACGGCCAGGCTTGCGGGAGCCGCGCTCACATCCGGCCCAGCGCCTGCACCTTCCAGGCCAGCCAGAGCTTGCGGATCGGGGTCAGGCTGACGCGCTGGTGCAGCACGCGGAACTCGTCGGCCTCGATCTCGCGCAGCAGGGTGCGGTAGATGCTGGCCATCATCAGCCCGGGCTTCTGGTTGCGGCGGTCCGCGGCCGGCAGCAGGGCCAGCGCCTCGTCGTACAGGCCGTGCGCGCGCTCCGCCTGGAAACGCATCAGCGCCGTGAAGCGATCGGAATACTGGCGCTTGCTGATCTCGTGCGCCTTGACGTCGAACTGCTGCAGTTCGCTGGCCGGCAGGTAGATGCGCCCGCGCATCGCGTCCTCGCCGACGTCGCGGATGATGTTGGTGAGCTGGAAGGCCAGCCCCAGGCGATGCGCGTAGGCGGTGGTGCCCGGGTCCTGCTGGCCGAAGATGTGCGCCGCCACCTCGCCGACGACACCGGCGACCAGGTGGCAATAGCGCTCCAGCGCCGGGAAGTCGGGAAAGCGGGTCTGCTCCAGGTCCATGCGGCAGCCCTCGATCACGGCCTGCAGCTGGCGCTCCTCGATGTCGAATTCGGCGGCCACGGGCATCAGGGCCCGCAGCGCCGGGTGCTGGGGCTTGCCGGCGAAGGCGCGGGCCACTTCGTCCTGCCACCAGGCCAGCTTGGCCTGCGCCACGCTCGGATCGTGCACTTCGTCGACCACGTCGTCGACTTCGCGGCAGAACGCATAGAACGCGGTAATCGCCGCGCGGCGCCGCTTGGGCAGGAACAGGAAGGCGTAGTAGAAGCTGCTGCCCGACGCTGCCGCCTTCTCCTGGACGTATTGATCGGGGGTCATCCGGCGATTGTCACATCCGCACCATGCGCGCCGCGATCACCGGCATGTCGCGGGGGCGCAGCTTGGGCCGGTGCGCGAAAGTGTCGAAGCCGAGGGCTTCGATGCGGTCCAGGATGCGCAGGCCGCCCTGCACCACGCCGCGCAACTCCCAGCCGGCGCGGCCCGGCACGCGATGCACCAGGGGGGCGCCGGCCTGCATCAGGGATCGTGCCCAGTCGCATTCGGCGCGCACGAGCGACTGCCGCCGGTCCGGAGGTGCTGCGGCGGGCGCAGCCGGATCCACGCCGTGCGCGCGGCAATCGCCCTCCGGCAGGTAGCGCCGCCCGCGCGCGAGGTCCTGGCTGATGTCCTGCCAGAAGTTGATCAACTGCAGGGCCGTGCAGATCGAATCGCTCTGGGCCAGGGAAGCGGCGTCGCCCACGTCGTACAGGTGCAGCATCAGGCGCCCGACCGGGGTGGCGGAGCGCCGGCAGTAGTCCAGCAACTCGTCGCGATCGCGGTAGCCGGCGCCGTCGCGCGTCTTCACCACGTCCTGCTCGAAGGCATCGAGCAGGTCTTCCAGCAGGCGCGGGGGCAGCTGCCACTGGGCTATCGCGCCGGCCAGAGGGCCGAACACCTGCGGCCAGCGCGCCGACCCGGTCGCGCCTTGGGCGGCGATCGCCAGGTCGGCCCGGTACTCCGCCAGGTTCGCCAGGCGCTGCCCGGCCGTTGCCTGTCCCTCGTCGGCCAGGTCATCGGCCGTCCGGGCGAACCCGTAGATCGCGGCCACGGCCGGGCGCAGCCGCGGCGGGCACAGCCAGGAGGCGACGGGGAAATTCTCGTAGTGGGAAGAAGTCGCGGATGGGTTGGCGGTCACGGGCCGAGATTCTCGCCTTGACAGCGCCCCCCGGCAGCCTTTAGATTACTAACCGGTCAGTCATTAGCCGTCTTTCCAATCCCTCCCGCTCCCATGAAACAGCCCTCCGCATCTGCCTGGCGGCTAGCACCGCTGATCCTCGTCGCCGTGCTGGCCGCCTGTTCCAAGCCGCAACCGGCGCCCGAGCCGGTGCGATCGGTCAAGGTGCTGACGGTGGGCGAAACGGCGTTGGCCTCCTTGCACGAGTTCGCCGGCGAGGTCCGCCCGCGAGTGGAGTCCCGGCTGGGCTTCCGGGTGGCCGGCAAGATCATCCAGCGACATGCCGAACTGGGCCAGCGCGTGCAGCCCGGCCAGGTGCTGGCCCAGCTGGACGCGCAGGACTATCGGCTGGCCGCCGACGCGGCGCGGGCCCAGGTCGCAGCCGCGGCCACGCAGCGCGATCTCGCCGCTGCCGACTTCAAGCGCTTTGCGGCCTTGAAGGACCAGAACTTCATCAGCGGCGCCGAGTTGCAGCGTCGCGAGGCTTCGCTCAAGGCGGCGCAGGCGCAGTTGGAGCAGGCCCAGGCGCAACTCGCATCGCAGTCCAACCAGGCCGGCTATACGCGCTTGTCGGCCGATGCCGCCGGCGTGATCACGGGCATCGAGGCCGAGCCCGGGCAGGTGGTCGGCGCCGGCTCCCCGGTCGTGCGCATCGCCCGCGACGGCGCGCGCGATGTCGTCTTCTCGGTGCCGGAAGACAAGGTGACGGCGATCCGGCCGGGCTCCGCGGTGGGCGTGCGCCTGTGGTCGGGCGGCGGGGCGATCGAGGGCGAGGTGCGCGAAGTGGCGGCCAGCGCCGACCCGGTCACGCGCACCTACGCCGTCAAGGTGTCGCTGCCGGCGGACGCACAGCCGCCGCTCGGATCCACCGCCTACGTCTCGCCGCAGGCTTTGGCCAGGGCCGGCATGGCCGTGATCAAGCTGCCCACCAGCGCGCTGCGCCAGGAAGGGCAGGGCAGCGCCGTGTGGGTGCTCGACCGAGCCAGCATGACGCTCCGCTCGCAGCCGGTGCAGATCGCCACGGCCGACGGCAACGAGGCCGTGGTGGCGGCGGGCCTGCAGCCCGGCATGCTGGTCGTGTCCGCCGGCGTCCATGTGCTGGCGGCGGGGCAGAAGGTGCGTATTCACGAGGATCGCGCCGTGACGGCCAAGGGGCCCGCGCAGACGCCGCCGCAGCCCGCCGTCGCCGCGGCTGCCGCAGTCCAGCCGGTGGCGGCGCGGTGAGGCCGGCCATGGAGGGCGACAGCGGCGCGAGGCCGCGCTTCAACCTGTCGAAGTGGGCACTGGACCATCCGGCCCTGACCCGCTACCTGATGGTGGCGCTGCTGGTGCTGGGCTTTGCCGCGTACTTCCAGCTCGGGCAGGACGAAGACCCGCCGTTCACCTTCCGCGCGATGGTGGTGCGCACCTACTGGCCGGGCGCCACCGCGCAGCAGGTGGCCGAGCAGGTGACCGACAAGATCGAGCGCACGCTGCAGGAGGTGCCCTACGCCGACATCATCCGCAGCTATTCCAAGCCGGGCGAGTCGCAGATCATCTTCCAGATCAAGGACTCGTCGAAGCCGTCCGAGGTGGCCAACGTCTGGTACACGGTGCGCAAGAAGGTGGGCGACATGCGCCTGACCTTGCCGCAGGGCATCCAGGGGCCGTTCTTCAACGACGAATTCGGCGATGTCTACGGCGTGATCTACGCGCTGGAAGCCGGGCCGGGCTTCAGCTACGCCGAGCTCAAGGCCTTCGCCGACGACGTGCGCCAGCAGCTGCTGCGGGTGCCGGACGTGGCGAAGGTGGAGCTGTTCGGCGTGCAGGACGAAAAGCTCTACGTCGAGGTCTCGCAAAAGCGGCTCGCCCAGCTCGGGCTGGACCTGAACCAGGTGCTGGCGCAACTGGGCCAGCAGAATGCGGTGGAATCGGCCGGCGCGGTGCAGACGCCGCTGGACGTGGTGCAGGTGCGCGTGGGCGGCCAGTTCCAGGCGGTCGAGCAGCTGGCGGCGATGCCGATCCGCGGCAGCTCGGGCAACCAGCTGCGGCTGGGCGACATCGCCGAGATCAAGCGCGCCTACGTCGACCCGCCGGTGATCAAGGTGCGGCACGACGGCCAGGAAGTGATCGCGCTGGGCGTGTCCATGGCCAAGGGCGGCGACATCATCCAGCTGGGCGAGTCGCTGCGCACGGCCTTCAACCGGATCGAGGACGGCCTGCCCGCCGGCATCCGGCTGGTGCAGATCCAGGACCAGCCCCGGGCGGTGGCCAGCTCGGTGAGCGAATTCGTCAAGGTGCTGGTCGAGGCCGTGGCGATCGTGCTGGCGGTGAGCTTCATCAGCCTGGGGCTGCACAAGCGCCCCGATGCGCCGATGCTGCCCCTGTGGAAGCGCTGGTACGTGGACATGCGGCCCGGCCTGGTGGTGGGCATCACCATCCCGCTGGTGCTGGCCGTGACCTTCCTGGCCATGCACTACTGGGGCCTGGGCCTGCACAAGATCTCGCTGGGCTCGCTGATCATCGCGCTGGGCCTGCTGGTGGACGACGCCATCATCGCGGTGGAGATGATGGTGCGCAAGATGGAGGAGGGCTACGACAAGGTCCGCGCCGCCACCTTCGCCTACGAGGTCACGGCCATGCCGATGCTGACCGGCACGCTGATCACCGCGGCGGGCTTCCTGCCGATCGGGCTGGCGAAGTCCACGGTCGGCGAATACACCTTCGCGATCTTCGCCGTCACTGCCATCGCGCTGGTGCTCAGCTGGCTGGTCTCGGTCTATTTCGTCCCCTACCTGGGCACCCTGCTGCTCAAGGCCAAGCCCGTTTCGGCCCAGCACCAGGAGCATTTCGACACGCCTTTCTACCGCGCCTTCCGGCGCACGGTGGACTGGTGCGTGGAGCACCGCTGGACCACCATCGTGGCGACGCTGGCGGTTTTTGCGCTCGGCATCGCCGGCATGGGCAAGGTGCAGCAGCAGTTCTTTCCCGATTCCAGCCGACCGGAAGTCCTGGTGGCCTTGTGGTCGCCGGAGGGCACCTCGTTCACCGCGAACGAGGATGTCGCCCGCCGCGTGGAAGCACGCTTGCTGCGCGAGCCGGGAGTCACCGGGGTGAGCGCCTGGGTGGGCTCCGGCGTGCCGCGCTTCTACCTGCCGCTGGACCAGGTCTTTCCGCAGACCAACGTGTCGCAACTGATCGTGATGCCGCAGGACCTGCGCACGCGCGAAGCGTTGCGGGTGAAGCTGCCTGCATTGCTGGCCGAAGAATTCCCCGAGGTGCGCGGGCGCGTCACGATGCTGCCCAACGGCCCGCCCGTGCCCTACCCGGTGATGTTCCGCGTCGTCGGCCCCGACCCCGCTGAACTGCGCGTCCACGCCGACGAGGTGAAGGCCCAGCTGCGGGCCAACGCCAACATGCGCGGCGTGAACGACAACTGGAACGAGCCGGTGAAGGTGCTGCGGCTGGAGATCGACCAGGCCAAGGCGCGCGCGCTCGGCGTCACCAGCCAGTCGATCGCCCAGGCCTCCCGCACCATCCTGGCCGGCACCACGGTGGGACAGTACCGCGAAGGCGACAAGCTGATCGACATCGTGCTGCGCCAGCCGCTGGACGAGCGCAACGCGATCACGGACCTCGGCAACGCCTACCTGCCCACGGCGTCGGGCCAGTCCATTCCGCTGACGCAGATCGCGCGGCCGGTGTTCAGCTGGGAGCCGGGGGTGATGTGGCGCGAGAACCGCAGCTTTGCCATCACCGTGCAGGGCGACGTGGTGGAGGGCCTGCAGGGCGCGACCGTGACGAACCAGCTGCTGCCCTCGCTGCGCGAACTGGAGGCCAGGTGGCCGCCGGCCTACCGCATCCAGGTGGCGGGCGCGGTGGAGGAGAGCTCCAAGGGGTCGTCGTCGATTTCCGCCGGCGTGCCGGTGATGCTGTTCGTCACCTTCACGCTGCTGATGCTGCAGCTGCAAAGCTTCAGCCGGGCCCTGCTGGTGTTCCTGACCGGGCCGCTGGGCATTGCAGGGGTGGCCGGTGCGCTGCTGCTGCTGGACCGGCCGTTCGGCTTCGTGGCGCTGCTCGGCGTGATCGCGCTGATGGGCATGATCCAGCGCAATTCGGTGATCCTGGTCGACCAGATCGAGCAGGACCGCGCTCGTGGCGTGCCGGCCTGGGACGCCATCGTGGAGTCGGCGGTGCGACGGTTGCGACCCATCGTGCTGACGGCCGCCGCGGCGGTGCTGGCCATGATCCCGCTCTCGCGCTCGGTGTTCTGGGGCCCGATGGCCGTGGCCATCATGGGCGGCCTGATCGTGGCGACGGTGCTGACGCTGCTGGCCTTGCCTGCGATGTACGCCGCATGGTTCCGGGTAAGGCGCCCGGATGCTGAGCCGGCGGGCGCGGTCGCGGCTCCTGCATAAGCATTAAAATCGCCAGTTGACCGAATTCGGGCGGGCGGCCGGTGTTCCAATCCGGCCGCCCGCCCTGCTTTTGGACTGCGCGGGTGGCGAAATTGGTAGACGCACCAGGTTTAGGTCCTGACGCCTTCACGGGCGTGTCGGTTCGAGTCCGACCCCGCGCACCACACCCGACCCATCGAAGAGAGAACCACCATGGCCGTGAACGTTGAAACCCTGGAAAAGCTCGAGCGCAAGATCACGCTGACGCTGCCCGCCGATGCGATCAAGTCCGAAGTCGACTCGCGTCTCAAGCGCCTGGCGCGCACCGTGAAGATGGACGGCTTCCGCCCCGGCAAGGTGCCGATCAACGTGGTCGCCCAGCGCTACGGCTATTCGGTCCATTTCGAGGTGATGAACGACAAGGTGGGCGAGGCGTTCGCCCAGGCCGCCAACGAGGCCAAGCTGCGCGTGGCCGGCCAGCCCAGGATCACCGAGAAGGAAGAAGCGCCGGAAGGCCAGCTGGCCTTCGATGCCGTGTTCGAGGTGTTCCCCGAGGTCAAGATCGGCGATCTCGCCACCGCCGAGGTCGAGAAGCTCAGGGCCGAAGTGAGCGAGGAAGCGATCGACAAGACCCTGGACATCCTGCGCAAGCAGCGCCGCACCTTCGCGCAGCGCCCGCAGGACGCCGGCGCCCAGGACGGAGACCGCGTAACCGTGGACTTCGAGGGCAAGATCGACGGCGAGACCTTCCAGGGCGGCAAGGCCGCCGACTTCCAGTTCCTGGTGGGCGAGGGCCAGATGCTCAAGGAGTTCGAGGATGCCGTGCGCGGCATGAAGTCGGGCGAGAGCAAGACCTTCCCGCTGGCCTTCCCCGAGGATTACCACGGCAAGGACGTGGCGGGCAAGACGGCCGATTTCATGGTCACCGTCAAGAAGATCGAGGCGGCGAAGATGCCGGAGGTGAACGAGGAACTGGCCAAGTCCCTGGGCATCGCCGAAGGCACCGTGGAGGCCCTGCGCGCGGACATCAAGAAGAACCTCGAGCGCGAAGTCAAGTTCCGCCTGCTCGCCCGCAACAAGCAGGCCGTGATGGACGCGCTGGTGGCCAAGGCCGAGCTGGACCTGCCCAAGAGCAGCGTGCAGGCCGAGGTCGATCGCATGGTCGAGGGCGCCCGCGCCGACCTCAAGCAGCGCGGCGTGAAGGACGCCGACAAGGCCCCGATCCCCGACGACCTGTTCCGCCCGCAGGCCGAGCGCCGCGTGCGCCTGGGCCTGGTGGTGGCCGAGCTGGTGCGCGGCAACGAGCTGCAGGCCAAGCCCGAGCAGATCCGCGCCCATGTCGAGGAGCTGGCCGCCAGCTACGAGAAGCCCGCCGAGGTGGTGCGCTGGTACTACGGCGACAACCGCCGCCTGGCCGAGGTCGAGGCGGTGGTGATCGAGAACAACGTCACGGAATTCGTGCTGTCCAGGGCGCAGGTCAAGGACAAGGAAGTCTCGTTCGACGAACTGATGGGGCAGGGCTGAGACCCCGGCCCGCCGCTCGCGCCCGTGGGGCTCGCGCCGGACTTGCAGTCCCGGCCGCGGGCCCCATCTGCTTTTTTGGCTACAGTTGGAGCCGCACTTCGAAAGTCCCGACCTTCCATGAGCGCACTTGATACCCAGGCCCTCGGCATGATCCCGATGGTCATCGAGCAGTCCGGCCGCGGCGAGCGGTCCTACGACATCTATTCGCGCCTGCTCAAGGAGCGGGTGGTGTTCCTGGTGGGCCCGGTGAACGACCAGACCGCCAACCTGGTGGTCGCGCAACTGCTGTTCCTGGAGAGCGAGAACCCGGACAAGGACATCTCCTTCTACATCAACTCCCCGGGGGGCAGCGTCAGCGCCGGCATGGCGATCTACGACACCATGAACTTCATCAAGCCGGACGTGTCGACGCTGTGCACCGGCATGGCCGCCAGCATGGGCGCCTTCCTGCTGTCGGCCGGCGCCAAGGGCAAGCGCTTCTCGCTGCCGCACTCCAAGATCATGATTCACCAGCCGCTGGGCGGCATGCAGGGGCAGGCCACCGATATCGAGATCCACGCCCGCGACATCCTCAAGACCCGCTCGCTGCTCAACAAGATCCTGGCCGACAACACGGGCCAGCCGCTGGAGCGCATCGAGCGCGACACCGAGCGCGACTACTTCCTGTCCGCCGACGAAGCCAAGGACTACGGGCTGGTCGACCAGGTGATCGCCAAGCGGCCCTGAACGGCCGGGGACGAGGGCCGCTCCACAGCCCCCGCCCGCCGTTATCATTGACCTTCCAGCCGCCCGCCGAACCCAGCCATGGCCGACAAAAAAGGCTCATCCAGCGAAAAAACGCTCTACTGCTCGTTCTGCGGCAAGAGCCAGCACGAGGTCAAGAAGCTCATCGCAGGGCCTTCGGTGTTCATCTGCGACGAGTGCATCGACCTGTGCAACGAGATCATCCGCGACGAACTGCCCGCGGGTGAAGAGCAGCGCGAGGCGCGCGGCGACCTGCCCACGCCGTCCGAGATCAAGTCCAACCTGGACAACTACGTCATCGGCCAGGAGGCGGCCAAGCGGTCGCTGTCGGTGGCCGTCTACAACCACTACAAGCGGCTGCGCCACAAGGACAAGGCCAAGAAGGACGAAGTCGAGCTCACCAAGAGCAACATCCTGCTGATCGGCCCCACGGGCAGCGGCAAGACGCTGCTGGCCCAGACGCTGGCCCGCATGCTGGACGTGCCCTTCGTGATGGCCGATGCCACCACGCTGACCGAAGCCGGCTACGTGGGCGAGGACGTCGAGAACATCATCCAGAAGCTGCTGCAGAGCTGCAACTACGAGGTCGAGCGGGCCCAGCGCGGCATCGTGTACATCGACGAGATCGACAAGATCTCGCGCAAGTCCGACAACCCCAGCATCACGCGGGACGTGTCGGGCGAGGGCGTGCAGCAGGCCCTCCTCAAGCTGATCGAGGGCACCATGGCCAGCGTGCCGCCGCAGGGCGGGCGCAAGCATCCCAACCAGGATTTCCTGCAGATCGACACGACCAACATCCTGTTCATCTGCGGCGGCGCCTTCGCCGGGCTGGAGAAAGTGATCGAGCAGCGCACCGAAGGCTCGGGCATCGGGTTCGGCGCGGCGGTCAAGAGCAAGGCGCAGCGCAGCCTGACCGACGTGTTCCGCGAAGTCGAGCCGGAAGACCTGATCAAGTTCGGCCTGATCCCCGAGCTGGTCGGCCGGATGCCTGTCGTGGCCACGCTGACCGAGCTGTCGGAAGACGCCTTGATCCAGATCCTGACCGAGCCGAAGAACGCGCTGGTCAAGCAGTACGCCAAGCTGCTGTCCATGGAAGGCGTGGACCTGGAGATCCGCCCCAGTGCGCTGCGGGCGATTGCCCGCAAGGCGCTGGCGCGCAAGACTGGCGCCCGCGGGCTGCGCTCCATCCTCGAGCAGTCGCTGATCGACACCATGTTCGACCTGCCCAACACCGCGAACGTGGACAAGGTGGTGGTGGACGAGTCCACCATCGAGGAGAGCAAGCCGCCGCTGCTGGTCTACCGCGAAGCGGCCCGCAAGGCCTGACGCCCGGCGCCCGCGCCGGCCGCAACGGCCGCAACG
>JAKFEA010000110.1:0-2332 GCA_036675905.1 Acidovorax sp.
CGACATTCCCGGCGAGGGGACCCTTGATTGCCCCCTTGGCGCATTGCACCACGGTCAGGCGCGGCCATTCCGGATGGCGCCGCCACGCGTCCAGCAATACCTGCGTCCCCTTGGCCCGGCTGCCGCCGGCCAGGTGGAAGAAGCCGCGTTCGCGCGGCACGAGCGGGTCCAGACGATCCAGGCTGGTGAAGCCGATGTAGCGCGTCGCACAGCCCAGCGCCGCGAAGATGCCCACCGCATGCCGGGTCTTGCACAGCACCCGCTCGAAGTGCGGGAGCCACTGCCGCCATTCGGGCAGGAACCACTCGGGGTTTGGAATGAGCATGTTGCGCCGGCCCGCGGACAGGCAGCGCGGATAGATTCGCTCGATGAAGATCTGGATCGGTGCTGGTCCACGCAGGATTCTGTCTGCGCCCAGTTCCAGTTCACGCATGCGGTTGCCCAGCCTGCCGCTGCCGTAGGCGACCGTCGCGACGGCCCTCCCCGTGTCGCGCAACGTCCCGGAGACCAGCCGCAGGTCTCGGCTCAGGCCAACGCCATTGTCGCGGCAGATGACCCGGACATCGGGGGTCGGCATCGCAAGGGGCCCGTGGCCGCAGCGATCGTCGACAGCCTCGATTTGCGGTATTTCCCGGGATGCCTGCCGCCCAGCGGATGCATGCATGTTCGCGCCGCGCATTCCGGCAGCGCGCACCATGTGTTCGCCTCGCGCAGCCATTTGGCGGACAGGCGCCGGGGGTCGGCCGAACGTGCCGTTCCTGCGTCGCCCCGGTTCCGCCTCCCGCAGGCACAGGCCAAGCAGGATCCCGCACAGGATCGCATACAGGCTCGCGGTCAACTGGTGCTTGAACAGCGACTGCGTCAACCCGCAGAGCACGTAGACCAGCACCAGCATCGCGCCCGTCCAGGCGCTGCCCCGCGGGATCCGCTGCAGGCCCGATGCCCGCAGCATGCGGACGAACCACAGCAGCGGCAGCGCATAGACCGCGAAGATCGCGATCACCCCCGGGATGCCCAGCGTGGCCGCCCACTCGGCGAGATCATTGTGGGCGTGGTCGAGCGTGCACAGCATCCGCTGGGGCTGGTTGACGCAGGCCGGCAGGGATCGCACGGCCTGCCCGAAGTTGTCCACGCCGATGCCGGTCAGCGGATGGAGCAGGAAGTCGTCCCCTGCCAGCCGCAGCAACCGCAGCCGCGCGCCCATCGAGGTATTGTTGTTGCCCTGCTCGTACAGGTCGATGTCATGGCTCAGTTCGGCGATCCGGGCGCGATTGCTGAGCGACGGGACCGACAGGACCAGGACCGCAACCATCGCCACCGTGCCGGCGAGCACCAGCAATCGGCGAAGCATGGCGCGCCGGGCGTCGCACCATGCCGCCGCCATGAGCAGGGCCAGCAGCCCCGGCCAGGTGCCACGGCTGCCGCTCAGCACGATGCTGGCCACGCCCAGCACCAGCAGCAGGGCCCGACCCCAGGACGGCTTCCCCTCCGGCGGCCTCAAGAACACGACCAGCACCATCAGCACCAGCACGACTTCGGCGAACACGATCGGATTGGTCCAGCCGTGGGCGCGTGCGCTTCCGGATGCGACCTGGATTACCGCGACCACGAACGCGGCAACCAGCCCAAATGCCGCGCCGGTCCATAGCGCGGCAGTTGGCGGCCGGAGGGCGTAGGCCCACGCCACGCACCACGGCAGCAGGACCAGCCGCGCCCTGCTGTCGATCGAATCCCACTCCAGGTCGAATGCCTGGCGCGACACCAGCACGAGCAGCAGGACTGCCGCGGCCAGCAGGGCCATCGCCCGCAGCGGAGCGACGATGTCTTTCGCCCCGGCCAGCAGCATCGGCAACGCCAGCGACGAGGAAACCAGCAGCAGCAGCGTGAACGGCGCCAGTCCATGCGGCAACGCCAACGCCAGTGCCGGCAGGCACCACAAGGCCGCTGCGGCGAGCAGGCGGGCGAAGCCGTTTCGGTCAAGTCCTAGACGCATCACCGCAGTCACGGCTCCCCGTCGTCGGCACGGCAGGATTCCCGCGCACCGATCGGCGCGCTGCCAACGCGCATCGGGCCCATGCAGCGATCATCGCGCACGGCAGAGCGCGGCGGTTTCGCGCCACAACCGCGCGTCGCCGCAGCCGGCACCAGCCACCATTCGCGCCGGTTGGCGCTGCCCAATGGCTGCGCCTGGACGCGATCGACGCACGCGGCCAGGGCGGTGTCCTGCACCAGCAGCCAGCGGCGCGCCGGCACCCTCGCCTGCCAGGCGCTGGCGTCGCGTAGCTGTTCGCCGGGCGCGCGCCGGAAACCGAAAGTCGCGGCCGGGCGGTCG
>JAKFEA010000111.1:0-11687 GCA_036675905.1 Acidovorax sp.
GCACGCGCGCGCCGAACAGCACCTGGCCGCCCGAGCGCATCACGGCGCGGCAGCAGCCCGGCACGAACAGCTGCGACAAGGCCAGGCGCGGAAAGCCGAAGTGCCAGCCGCTGCGGCCGATCAGCAGCCGGAACACCCGCATCATGGATGCGGCCGAGCACTGCTCCAGCGGCACGTTCAGCAGCGCCAGCATGGCCGAACGCCAGAACCACTCGATCGCGGCCGGCCGCACGCCCATCTGGCGCAGGAACGCATGGGCATCGTCGGCGTCGAGATCGCGCAGGCTGCGCTCGTCCAGCCGCGCGGCGCGCCAGGCGATGGCACGGTGCGACAGGCCGTCGCGCAGCGACAGGCGCGTGAGCGCGCGCGGCAGCAGCGAGAGCCCGTGCAGTGGCGGCGGCAGGTGCGGACTGGGGACGCGCAGCACGCCTTTCGCGTCGACCAGCGTGATCAGCGGGTCGGGCTGCCACAGCACGTGGTCGGCGGTGCCCAGGCGCTGCAGCATGGCGATGAAGTTGCGGTGTTCGGAGTTGAGCGCGTGCGGTCCGGTGTCGACCTGCACCCCGGTGGTCTCGTCGGCCCAGCTGGCCGCGCGGCCGCCGGCCAGCGGCGCCGCTTCGAGGACCACCACCTTCAACCCCGCGTCGGCCAGCGCCAGCGCGCAGCGCAGCCCCGCCACGCCGGCGCCGACCACCAGCACGTCGGCGGTCACGGCGCGCCCTCCGCGGCGCACGCTAGCGAATGAACCGCGGCAAGGTGGTGCATGCGGCCAGCGTAACGATCCGTAGCCTCCGTGTGCTGCCTCAGCAGCGACGGCTTGCGTCAGCCGGGGTTGATGGGGTGGGGCGTGCGCGAGCCGCGGAGCGCCCCCACCCTGCCCTCCCCCAGAGGGGGAGGGAAAAGACAACGCTAAGCCACCGCCGGCCAGCCGCGGCGCAGGCCGCGGCGGACCATGGCGAAGGCGCGGCGCAGGAACAGGGGGTTGCCACGCACGTAGCGTTGCCACAGCCGGCGCGGCTCGCGGCAGAGGCGGTACGCCCACTCCAGCCCGGCGCGGCGCATCCAGCGCGGCGCGCGCGTGACCTTGCCGCCGAGGAAGTCGAGGATGGCGCCGCCGCAGACGATCAGGCAGGGGCCGCCCAGCGCCGCGCGCAACGCCATCGCCACTTGCTCCTGCCGCGGCATGCCCATGCCCAGCACGATCACGCGCGGGCGGCACTGCGCGGCCAGCCGGATGTAGTCGTCCAGCGGCAGGAAGCCATGCAGGGCCACGCAGGCGCTGTCGGGCGAGAGCTGGTCGCGCACCACCTGCTGCGCCCGCGCGAGCCAGGGCTCGCGCGTGCCGAACAGCGCGATGCCCTGCCCGTTGGCGCGCGCCAGCAGGCGCGGGATCAGGTCGGTGCCATTGAGGTTCTGGCCGGGCGGCTGGTTGAGCAGCTCCATCAGCAGCGACACGCCGATGCCGTCGCGCACCACCACGTCGGCCGACATCAGCGACTGGTAGAAGGGCTCGGACTCGGCCACCATGTTCATGGCGTGCGCGTTGACGAATGCCAGCACGCGCGCCTCGCCGGGACGCAGCAGCCAGTCCAGCAACTGCTCCTCGCCGCCCGGGCTCTGGACCCGGGCCATCGAGCGCACCAGCTGGTACCAGCGCATCTGCCAGTCCCGGGTCGGGGACGGCAGAGCGGCGGCCATCAGACGGCCCCCGCTCCGTTGAGGACGGCGCCGACCACCGTTACGCCGAACTCGTGCAGGTCCTCCGACAGCTTGATCACGCGCGGCATCGAGCTGCGGTCGCGGCAGGTGACCATCAGCGCCGCGCCCGCGCGGGCGGCCACGGTGCTGGCGTCGGCCCAGGACGATGCGGCCGGTGTGTCGATCAGGATCACCTCGTACATGCTGTTCAGCGACTGGATCAGCCGCTGGAACTGCGGGCGCGACAGCAGCTCCTGCGGGTTGGGCGGCAGCACGCCGGCCGGCAGCACCGTCAGGCCCGGCAGCGGCTTGATGTCGCACATCACCTCGGCGCCGGCGCGGCCGGCCAGCAGCGCCGACAGGCCGATCTTTCCCGGCAGGCCGAAGATGCGGTGCTGGCGCGGCTTGCGCAGGTCGGCATCGATCACCAGCGTGCGCTTGCCCATCTGGGCGAACAGCACCGCCAGGTTGGCCGTGATGTAGCTGCGGCCCTCGCCGTGGCCGGGGCTGACGACGGCCAGCGCCGACTGGTGCTGGACCTCGTTGTCGAACCAGCGCAGCGTGAGCTGGGCGCGCAGGCTGCGCAGGTGCTCCACCGCCGGGCTGTCGGGCTCGTAGGCGGCGACCAGGTCCTTGCCCAGGCCGGCGTCGGGCGAGATGGTGGCGTGGCCGAACTGCAGCGCGAGCGCGTGGCGCACGTCCTCGTCGGTCAGCAGGCCCATGGAGATGCCGGCCTCGCCGAACGGCAAGCCGACCTTCTGCTGGTAGTCGTGGATGCGCTCGGCCTCGTCGTGGGTCAGGCGGCCGGCATCCACCAGCAGGTGGCCTATGGGCAGCGCCGGTTCGCGCCCGCCCGGGCCGACGAGGTCGAGCTCGCGGTGCAGCGGCAGGATCTGGCTGTTCATGCGAGGCTCCCGTTGTAGGCCAGCGCCGGGCGCGTGGGCGCGTTCGCCAGCAGCCGGAGCGACTCTCGCCCGTTGTGCGCGGGCACGGTCGCCAGGATCGGCAGGTTGGTGGCCATCGACAGGTCGTCGACGGAGCGCACGCGGCGGTTGAGCAGTTCCACCAGCACCACGCCGGCGAGGGCCAGCAGCGCGCCGGCGAACGCCGCCAGCGCCAGGGCGAGGCGGGCGCCCGGCCCGGTGGGCTTGAGCGGCTCCACCGCGGTGGCCAGCCGCTGGATGTTGGTCTGGTTGGTCAGCGCCTGCAGCTTGGACTGCGAGGCGCGCTCGCTGACCTGCTCGTAGGCCTTCTGCGCCGCGTCGAGGTCGCGCCGCAGCACGTTGAGCTCGTCGCGGTGGCGATTGAACTGCATCACCCGGGCGCGCTGGCCGGCCACGGCCTCCTTCAGCTCGCGCTCGCGCGCACGGCCGACCTGGTAGGCGGTGTCGATGGCGCTGCCGATGCTGGACGTTTCGCTGCGCAGGCGCGAGCGCATCGCATTGAGCTCGTCCTGCATGCGGATCATCTGCGGGTGCCGCGCGCCCAGGTTGGCGCTGGCTTCCTGGATGCGGGCTTCCTGCCGGGCGACGTCGGCCTTGAGCGTGTTGATCAGCGGGCTGTTCATCGCCTCGGAAATGCTGGCGGCCGAGGCCGAGCGCTTGTTGGCGACGTCGGTCAGCTGCCCCTGCACCAGCGTCAGCTGCGACGACAGCTCGTTGAGGCGCTGCGTCTCCATGTCCACGCCGTCGGCGCTGATCACGCCGGTGCGCTGCTGGTAGGCGGTGAGCGCACCCTGCGCCTTCTCGAGCCGGTCGCGCGCGAACGTGAGCTGCTCGTCGAACCAGGTCGAGTACTTCTTGGCCGGGTCGGTCTTGATGTCCAGCGCCGTGTCCAGGTAGGCCTGCGAGAAGGCGTTGGCGACCTTGGCCGCTTCGGCCGGGTTGGGCGCGGTGTAGGAGATGTTGATGATGTTGCTCTCGCGCGCGGGCTTGACCTCGAGGTTGGCCTTCAGTTCGCTGGCGAGCCAGGACTTGAGCGTGCCGGCGCCGCCGGCTGCCTTCCAGTCCTGCGAGGCCTGCGGGTCCTTCTCCAGGCCGAGCGCCTGCACCACCTGCTCGGCGACGCGGGAACTGCGCACGATGTCCATCTGGGTGGCCATGTAGGCCTGCGGCACGATGCTCTGGTAGTTGGGCTGCGCGAGCGGGTCGTTGGCGCGCAGGTCGACCAGGATGGGCGCGTGCGCGGTGTAGTGCTTCGGCCGCAGCATCACCCAGGCCAGGGCCAGCGCGATGGTCGACAGGAAGATCACGAGCGCCATCGTGCGGCGGGCGCGCAGGATGGACAGGAATTGATAGAGGTTCATGGGGCGGGCCTGTTCTCGTTCGGCGATCAGAAAAGGCTCTCGCGCACGTAGATCACGTCGTTGGGCAGGACCGGGTCGCTGAGCCTGGCATCGGTCTCGACCTGCTTGCCGTCGGGGCCGGTGCGCGTCATGCGCAGCCGGCTGAGGCTGCCGCGCGGGGTCGGGCCGCCGCCCTGGGCCACCGCCTGCTGCACGGTCATGCCGCGCTCGATGCGGTAGGGGCCGGGCCGCTGGGCCTCGCCGTAGATGTAGTAGACCGGCGCCTTGGCCACGTACAGGGTGTCGCCGCCATGCACCAGGATGTCGTCCTGGCCGCGCTGGTTGAGGAACAGCGCCGGGATGTCGATCACCTTGCGGAACGGCTTGCCGGCGCGGGTGCCGGTGACGATCAGCGTGTCGTCGCCCATCGGGGTGATGCCGCCGGCCGCGGCGAGCAGGTCGCTCACGCGCGTGTTGGTGGTCTCCAGCGGGAAGCGGCCGGGCTTTTGCACCTGCCCGAGCACCGCCACCTGGTTGCCGCGCACCTCCAGCAGCACGATGTTGACCTGCGGCCGCTTGAGGAACTGGCCGTTGCGCAGGGCCGAGGCGATCTTGCCCTCGGCCTCGGCGATGGTGGAGCCGCCCAGGTTGACGGATCCCACCAGGGGATAGTTGATGGTGCCCTGTTCGGACACGCGGGCCTCGATGGACAGGTCCGGGTTCTGGTAGACCTGCACCCGGATCTGGTCGCCGGCGCCCAGCCGGTAGTCGGCGCTCGGGGCGCCCTTGTTGTCGCCGGCATTGGCGGCCGCGGCGGCCGGCGCCGCCGCCCCGCGGGGAGAGGGGCCGGCGGCTTGCGCCGCCAGCGCCATCGAGGCGGTCAGCAGCAGCCCGCCCAATTGAAGCAAAACGCTCTTCATCTTCTCTCTCCCTTTCACATTGGCCTGCGGTTTCCCGCGCGGCCGCGTCAGATCGTCAGCTTGGCTGTCAATCCGATCACGTTGGCGCGGTAGTTGAGGGCGGGCAGCGACGACGAGCGGCGCTCGTGGCGGTACTGCGCACCCAGGGTGATGGAACGGCGGATCGCCCAGTCGACGCCGAGCGTGCCGACGTCGAACTTGTCGCGCCGGCCGGCATCGACGCTGCCGGTCACGTCTTCCCAGCGGCGGGTCTCGTGCTCATAGCGCAGGTTGACCGTGATCAGGTCGGTCGCGCGCCACACCGGGCCGACGTACCAGCGGTCGCTGGACAGGTGGCCGCCGGTGCCGAACAGGTAGCTGCCCAGGTCGCGCACGTAGCCCCCATTGAGCGAGGTCTTGGCGGTGATGTCCCAGTTGACGCCCAGCGAGCCGACCACGCCGCTGAAATCGCGCGTCGGGGCGCCGGTGTGCTCGCGGTCCAGGTGGGCCAGGCGGGCATCGACGCGGGTCTTGGGCGAGACGACCCAGCGCACCACGGCCTCGATCTCGTTGTCGTCGAAGTCGCTGGCGACCGGCGCGTTGTCGTAGTCGCCGTCGCCGCGGCGGAAGCGCAGCGCCACGCTGGAGCCGGTGGCCGGCTCGTAGGCCGCGCCGAAGCGCACGCTGTTCTGGCTCAGGCTGCCATCCCAGCTGTTGGGGTCGCTGCTGCGCGTGGCGTTGTGTTGCAGGCCGCCCAGCACGCGCCAGGATGCGCCCAGCTTGTAGCCGGCCTCGAACAGCTCGTTGCGCTCGGTGCGGCGGTCGATGCCGGCGATCACGCCGTTGGAGGTGACGTCGCGGAACTGGCGGCGGTCGGCGCTGGCGATGCCCTCCCAGCGCTCGCCGGCTTGCCACAGCCAGGCCGCGGAGTAGTTGAGCGTCTGGTAGTCGTTGCCGATCTTGTCGAAGTTGTAGTGGTTGACCTCGGCGTCGACCACGAACTGCTGGCGGCTCACGCGCTTCTGGTAGCGCAGTCCCAGGCCCAGGCCGGTGATGGTGTCGGAGATCTCGCCGCCGTTGGTGCGCAGCACGTTGTCGTCGCGCTCGACCCCGGCCATGGCGCGGAACTGGAGGCCCTCGCGCTGGTCGGCGCTGGACGAGACCGGCGAGTAGGGCTGCGAGATCGACTGCGCGGGCGACATGGGAACGACCATGGGGACGGTCATGGACTGCCCCATGGGCACTGCCATGGACTGACCGCCCGGCTGGGCGGCGGACTCGCCCATGCGCCCTCCCGGTGCCTGCAGGGTGGTCTGCGCTTGCAGCGCCATCGGCAGCAGGCAGGCGGCTGCTGCGGCGGCGGTCATCACGGGCCGGATGGAAGGTTTCTTCATTGGTGTTCTCTCACGAGGAACGCCCGGCGCACGCACACACTCGCTCATGCTCTGCATGGTCGCGCACAGGCTCACGGGCGGACAATGGCTCATTGGTGCTAGTGCTCAATAAGCCGCGCCATCCTTGAACACCAGGCGGATGGTCCTCCAGATGATGTAGAGGTCCAGCCGCAGTGACCAGTTTCGCAGATAGTCGAGGTCGCAGCGAATGCGCGCTTCCATCTTTTCCAGTGAATCCGTCTCGCCCCGGCAACCATTGACCTGGGCCCAGCCCGTGATTCCGGGTTTGACCTTATGGCGGATCATGTAGCTCTTGATCAAAGGCCGGTAGAACTCGTTGTGCGCCACGGCGTGCGGCCGCGGCCCGACGATGCTCATGCGGCCCTGCAGCACGTTGATGAACTGGGGCAGCTCGTCCATGGACGTGCGGCGCAGCAGGCGGCCCAGCGGGGTGACGCGGTCGTCGTCCCTGCGCGCCTGGGGGACGCGGGCGCCGTCCTCGGTCACCGTCATGGAGCGGAACTTGTAGACGATGATCTGCTGGCCCCAGAGCCCGTAGCGGCGCTGGCGGAAGATCACCGGGCCCGGCGAGGTCAGCTTGATGACCGCGGCGATCGCCAGCATCAGCGGCGACAGCAGTAGCAGGATTGCAACAGCCAGCACGATGTCGCTGGCCCGCTTGACCACCGCGTTGGGCCCGCGGAAGGGGGTCTCGCACACCGAGATCACCGGCATGCCGCAGATCGAGTCGGTGCGGCCCTGGACCAGGTCGGTCACGAACATGTCCGGCACGAAGTACACCGAGGCGGTGGTGTCCTTCAGGGCGTCCAGCAGCAGCTTGATGCGCGGCTGCGAAGCCATCGGCAGCGACAGGTAGACCAGCTGCACGTTGTGCTTCTTGACGTAGTCGGCGATCTCCTCGATGCGACCGAGCTTGCGATGCCGGCCGCGGCCGTGGATGCGGTCGGGCGTGCGGTCGTCGAAGAAGCCGAGCAGCTCGACCCCGGTGTAGTGCGCCATCGACAACCGGTCGGCCAGCGAGCCGCCCTGCTCGTTCATGCCCACCACCACCGCGCGCAGGGGCGGCCCCTGCAGGCGGATCAGGGTCGGGGCGGCCGCGCGCAGGGCCCAGTGGGCGGCCAGCTGCGAAGCCGGCGCCACCCACAGCCAGTGCAGCACCACGTCGCGCGAGAAGTTCCCCAGCGCATCGATCGCGTAGCCGGTGGCCAGCAGCAGCCCGCAGGTCCACGCCCAGGCCAGCACGGTGTCGGCCACCACGCGGGTGGCCGAGGCGCGCAGCTGCGGCCGCCCCGGGTACACCAGCGCGAACGACACGATCGACAGCCCCAGCCAGCGCGGCGCCAGCGCGCCCTCGAACAGCAGCACCAGCGCCCACAGCGACAGCACGGTGGCCAGCGGCTCGACGAAGGCCTCGAACGCGCTGAGCAGCCGGCTGTGGCTGAAGACGGCGGGGCCCGGCAGCGCCGGGGCGGGCGGGGGCGGCGCTGCGGCGGGCGGGGCCCCGGAAGCCGCGGCGGCCCCCAGGACGCGCTCGGCTTCAGGCATACGCGGCCATCCGGGTCAGGCGGGCCACGGCCTGGGCGCGGTTGGTCACGTCCAGCTTGCTGAAGATGCTCTTCATGTGGTTCTTCACCGTGAACTCGCTGATGCGCAGGATGCAGCCGATCTCGGGGTTGGTCTTGCCCATGGCGACCCAGACCATGATCTGCCGCTCGCGCTCGGACAGCTGGCCCAGGCGCACCACCAGGTGCTCGACCTGGATGCGCTCGGCGCCGGGCTGGCGCATCGGCATGGGCGGCATGCGCCGCAGCGAGGAATCGACGAAGGGCACCAGCAGCTTGAGCGCCGCGGCGCCGCACGCCGGCGCTGCCTCGCTGCTCAGGGCCGCGAAGATGCGCTCGCCGCCCAGCCGCGCGTCGCCGACGCCGTGCACCAGCGCCGAGTGCATGCCCGGCGTGCCGGGCGCCGGCGCCCAGCCCTGCCCGGCCTCGCCGAGCAGCCGGCCGCAGCCGGCGATGTCGAGTTCGCAGGGCTGCGACTGCGCAGCCACCCAGCAGTCGCGGAAATAGCTGACCAGCGGCGCGATGCGCGAAGCCGGGCACAGGTGGGTGCGCAGGCCCGGCAGGCTGGAGATGATGTCGTACTGCAGGTCGCCGGCGCGGAAGTCGCCCCAGCCCACCAGCAGGATGTCGTGCGGCAGCCAGCTCTGCACGTCGCCCTGCAGCCAACGCCAGAGGTCCGCATGGGAGCGCAGCTGGGCGCCCTGTCCGGCGATCTTGAGGAACTGGACCGGATCGACGTCCGGAACGGCTTGCGTGGTGATCATGAGGGTCTCCCGTCGTTGGTTCGGCCGCCGGCGGCCGACATGAGTCGAAACACTTTTGCCGGCCAGCGCAGGTCAATGCGCGTGTCGGCGCATTGCGGCGCGAAACCATCTGTGAGCATCGTTGCCCATGCGCCACGAACCGCTTGACAGCGGCTGTCCGACATGGATTGGGGGTGTTTCACAGGCTGTTCTCGCATCGTGTCCCGCTGATGCGTGATGGTGTGAAAAATGGACATGCGCCACGGGTAGGCACCGCACGCCGCTTGCTGTCGTCAGCAGCGCATCGACGTGTCGGGGAAGTTCGACACAACCGGCACGTAACCGCGCATTGCGCGGCGCTTCGGGGTGCTGCAGCAAGGCAGCAAGTGTGCGGAGCGGCGTGTCTTCAGAACCGCGGCAGGTCGTCCAGCCGACGGCCGGGCCGCTCTTCGGCGAGGGCCAGGGTCTCGGTGCCCCCGGGCAAGACGTCCACCTTGACCTCGGGGCCGGGTTGCAGGCCGCCTTCGTCGTCGGGGAACAGGCTGATCACCGTGTCGCCTTCGACCAGCCGGTCGACGACCTCGCTCACCCGCGTGGGCGACGGCCGCAGGTCCCAGCGCTCGCTGGCCGCGTCGATCAGGCCCATCATGGCCTCGACGACCTGCGAGCCCGCGTAGCGCAGCGCGGTGATGCCGTAGGTGGTCTTCTCTGCCATGGCGCCATTCTGTGAAGGGCGCCGGCGCAGTTCATCGGCGCAGGGCGACACCCACCGTGGGAGGCTGCCTACGGCGCCCTAACATCGGCGCCATGCCCGACCTCCGCCCGCTGCCGTTGAGCCGAGCCCATGCGCGCCGGCTGCGCGACGTCTACCGCTCCGCCGGCTGGCCTTGCCAGGACACGCTGGAGATCGAACTGCTCGCGGCCGGCCTGCTGCACCGGGTGCTGGGCCCGGCGGGCCACGAGTCCCTGCGCGTCACGGCCGCGGGGCTGCGGGTGCTGGCCGACACGCTGGCCGGCAACCGCGCCCGCCTGTCTACCCACGAGGCCCTGGTGGAGCGCGTCGCGCGCGAAATGGGCCGCGCCGGCCGCATCGCCTGGCGCGGGCTCGCCTTGCGCGCGCAGCTGCCCTCGCTGGAGGGTGGCGCCGGCCCCGCTCGCTGGTGCATGGCGAAGCCGGACGTGTTCTCCATCCGCAACACGTCGGTGGCCGAGTACGTGGAGCCGGTGGTGCACGAAGTGAAGGTGCGGCGCGCCGACCTGCTGTCGGACCTGCGCCACGAGGACAAGCGCGCGGCCTACCTGGACCTGGGCGAGTGCTGGTACGTGCTGGGGTGCGATGCGCGCGGGCGTTGCATCGCGGCGCCCGACGAGATCCCTGCCAGCTGCGGGGTGCTGGTGGTAGAGGGTGAACGGCTGGTGGTGGCGCGGGCGGCGCCGCGGGCGCGGCGCAGTGCGCTGCCCTTCGGCGTGTGGATGGCGCTGGCCAGGGCGACGCCGGCCAGCGGCCTGGACGAGGAGGCGCAAGGCCTGCTCTCCTGAGGCGCCACGACGACGCCGGCTACTGCTTCGGATGTTCCGAATGCCCGTCGCCGGGTTCGGACTGGTGGTCCTTCTCCGGGTCCTTGGGCGGCGTACGCACCGGCTCGGGATTGGTGGGCTTGGGCGGCTCGGGGCTGGGCGGTGCGGGTGGCTCGGCGCTCATGGGCGGTCGGGATGCACTTCGGTGTTGCGCGCGGCCTCCTCCGGGTCCTCGTTCGAGGGCGTGGGGATGTCTTCCTCGCTGGCGATCTCCGGCTCCTCGCATTCCAGGCGCGGAATGCCGGTGGGGTTGGCTGTGCTCATCATGGATCCTCGTGGAATCGAATCAGGGTTTGGCCGGCCTGTCCGGTTTGCCGGGCTCGCCCGGCTCCGGCGGCGGCTCCTCCGGCCCGAATTCCGGTTCCACCGGAAGCCGGCTGGGGTTGGGCGTGCCCGGATTGGTGCCGGGTCCGACCGGTTCTTCCGGCTCGACCGGGTGGGTGGACACGGCTCGCACCTTCAGAAGTCGCTCTTGGACCAGGGCGCCGGATGGGGCGGCTCGGCAGGGTCGGCCAGCGATCGCCCCGACTGCGCGTCCGCCTCGCCCGGCGGCGGCGAGAAGCCATCGCCGAGTTGCGGCGGCGACTCGGGCCGGGGCTCGGAGGCGGGCTCGGGAGGGGACTTCATGGCGGTTTCGCGCCGGCAGGCAGGCTGGTGCTGCACGGGGCGGCGGTCTCTCGTTATGGGCGCCGGACGCAGTCGGCAGGCCGACCCATCAGGCGCTTTCCTTTTCCTTCTCGCCCTGCTCGCGCGTGACCTGGCTGGCCAGCGCCTTGCTGGGGTCGTGCGTGAAGGGCATCTGCGGCAGGCCCACCAGCGCCTGCAGGTGCGCATGGGCGCGGTCCATGTCGGCGCCGATCATCGCCAGCGCCACCTCGTGGCCCGGCTCGTTGCGGGCGACCTCAACATAGGCGGCGCGCAGGCGGTTGTAGTCTTCCTCGGCGCGCGCGACCTCGTGCTGGGCCGCCAGCATCTTGGTGTATTCGGCACGGCTGTATCTCATGCGACCGATGCTAGGGACGGCCGAGCGCGCTGGCTGTAGGACAAAGCTGCGTGCGGGCGCAGTCCCTTGCTGGGTTCGCGCCGGCGCTTCAGCGGCTCGCGCCCTCGCCGCGCCGGATGCTGCCGTCCGGCTGCGGCACCGCGATCGGCGCGACCTCCACCTTGGTGACGCCCTCCTCGGGCTCGAGGCCGATCCGGCGCGCGGTCGCCGGCGAGAGATCGACGATGCGGCCTTCCACGAAAGGCCCGCGGTCCTGGATCGTGACGATGGCACTGAGCCCCGTGTCCAGGTTGGTGACGGTGGCGGTGGTTCCCAGCGGCAGCGTCTTGCTGGCGGCGTTGTCGCCGTGCGGGTCCATCGGCGTGCCATCGGCCATGGGGCGGCCGGCGAACTTGCGCGCGTAGAACGAAGCCTCGCCGACCCGTGCGCGGCCGGAGTGGTCGAGGGCGGGCTTCTGCGCGGCGCGCGCGCTTTCGTCCGAGCCGCTGCCGCCGGCATGCAGCGG
>JAKFEA010000112.1:0-30214 GCA_036675905.1 Acidovorax sp.
GGCAGCCCGGACACCTGGTCGGCCACCCGCGCGCACAGCAGCGACTCGATCGCGCCCAGCGCCGCAATGGTAAGCATGGGCGAGAACAGCAGCTTGACCGTCTCCCAACTGAACTCCGGCAGGGCGAAGGGCGGCAGGCCGCGCGGGATGCTGCCGAATCGGCTGCCGATGGTCTCGACCGGAAACTGCAGCCAGGACGCCAGCGCCGTCAGCGTGGCCAGCGCGACGATCGGGCCCGGGATGCGGGCCCCGACTTCGCTGGTGCGCTTGAGGCCCGGCAGGTCCAGCGCCTGCACGGGCGAGCGGGCACTCCACAGCCGCGGCCAGGCCATCAGCCCCACGAAGCAGGCGGTCCCGAGGCCGAAGGCGTAGGGGTTGAAGCTGTCCATGTTCCCGGCGAGGGTCCTGACCTGGGCGAAGAAGTCGGCCGGCATCTTGGCTATGTCCAGCCCCAGCCAGTCCTTCATCTGCGAAGCCGCGATCAGCAATGCGATGCCGTTGGTGAAGCCTATGACGATGCTCACCGGCACGTAGCGCACCAGCCGGCCCAGGCGCAGCAGGCCCATGGCGAACAGCAGCACGCCGGCGCCGGCGGTGGCGATCAGCAGGTTGGCCACGCCGTAGCGTTCGACGATGCCGTAGACGATGACGATGAAGGCGCCCGCCGGGCCGCCGATCTGCACGTGCGAGCCGCCCAGCAGCGAGATCAGCAGGCCGGCGATGATGGCCGTCCACAGTCCGGCCTGGGGGGTGAGGCCGGAGGCGATGGCGAACGCCATGGCCAGGGGCAGGGCGACGATGCCCACGGTGGCGCCGGCGCCGAGGTCGCGCAGGAAACGGTCGCGGTCGTAGCCACGCAGCGCGTCCGCGATGCGCGGACGGAAGGCGAAGGAAAAGGGCAAGGGGAAGCTCCGGAAGTCGAATGAACGGGGGTGTTCAGTTCGCCACCGGAGGGCCGCAGTGGTGCAGCCGGGTGATGAAGCGCCTGCGGCGCGTCAGGGGCAGGATGGGCGCTGGCGCCATGGGCCGCATTCTACGGTGCGCCCTTAGCCGTCAAGGGGCGAGCTGCTCGCGCACGTAGCCGGCCAGGGTGTGCAGCAGCCGGGTGAGGTCCGCCTGCAGCTGCGCGAAGCCCTCGTTCGGCTCGCGCGTGGATTCGTCCATGTACAGCGGCCGGCGGATCTCGATCTGCAGGCTGTGCCGGTGCAGGTGCGGCTGGCCGATGCGCTCGATCAATTGAACGCCCTTGTACGGGTCGTTGCGCGCCACCGAGTAGCCGAAGCCCCGCAGCTCGCGCTCGACCAGGTCCACGAAGGCCGGCTCGCAGGTGCGGCCGTCGCGGTCGCCCAGCACGAAGTCGGCCAGCGGGCGCGGGCTGTCGATCTGCAGCCGCCGGTAGGCATCGTTCGGCATCGAGTGCAGGTTCAGGTGCCAGACCGCGCCGAAGTCGTGCTGGGCCTGCTCAATGCAGCCGGCCAGCGCCTGGTGGTAGGGACGCCAGCAGCGATCGATGCGCGCCTGCACCTCGGCCACCGTGAGCTGGCGGTCGTAGATCGGCACGCCGGCGCGGATGTTGCGCCAGACCAGGCCGAAACCCAGACGCGTCTTCTCGGTGGGCGCCAGTGGCGTGGGCCAGGGCGCATCCAGCAGTTCGGGGTCGAGGTCGTCCTCGCTGCGGTTGGCGTCGATGTAGGTGCGCGGGAAGTGCGCGGCCAGCAGCGTGCCGCCGACCGCCGGGACCGCGCCCCAGAGCGCGTCCACGTGCGTGTCCTCGCCACCGCGCAGCAGCGGCAGCGGCACCGCGGGGCGGTAGTCGTCGGGGTACCAGGTGCCGCTGTGCGGCGAATCGCACACCAGCGGCACCACCGGGCCGGTGGGCCGCAGCAGGGTGTAGGGACTCAAAGGCGTGCTCAGTCGATGCTGATCTTCGCCATCTGCGCCACCCGCGCGTAGCGCTCCATCGCCTGGCGGATCTGCTGGCCGAACTGCTCGGGCGTGTTGGGGATCAGCGTGGCGCCGGACTCGTCCATCTTGCGAATGAACTCGGGGTTCTTCATGGCCTTGTGGAAGGCCTGGTTCAGCCTGGTCACGACCTCCGGCGGGATGCCGGCCGGCGCCACCACGCCGAACCAGCCGCCGCCGCCCATCTGCGGAAAGCCCAGTTCGCCGTAGGTGGGCACGTCGGGCAGCGCGGGCGAGCGCTTCTCGGACAGCACGGCCAGCGCGCGCAGCTTGCCGGACTTGATGTGCGGCAGCGCGGAAGGCAGGTTGTCGGTGATCGCATCGACCTGGCCGCCGAGCGCGTCGTTCATCGCCAGGCCCGCGCCCTTGTAGGGCACGTGCAGCAGCTTCATCTGCGCCAGCGCCATGAAGTGCTCGATGTTCGCGTGGCCCAGCGAACCGGTGCCGGGCGAAGCGAAGCTGAACTTGCCGGGATCGGCCTTGGCCGCGGCGATGAACTGCTTCATGTCCTGCGCCGGCACCTTCGGGTTGACCGCGAAGATGCTGGGCGTGGTGGCCACGTTGGTGATCGGCGCGAAGTCCTTCACCGGGTCGTACTTGAGCTTGCTGCCGTACACCGCGGGGTTGGCGCCGTGGGTGCTGACCGTGGCCATGCCCAGGGTGTAGCCGTCCGGCTTGGACTTGGAGACGAACTCCATGCCCAGCGAGCCGCCGGCGCCGGCCTTGTTCTCCACCACGATGCTCTGGCCCAGTTCGCGGCCGCCGTACTCGGCGATCAGGCGCGCGGCCAGGTCGGTGGAGCCGCCCGGCGCGAACGGCACGACCAGCCTGATCGGCTGCGAGGGGTAGTTCGCTTGCGCCTGGACACCGCCGGCGGCGGCGAGGGCGGCCGCGCAGGCCAGGGTCTTGAGGAAGTGCCGGGTCTTCATGGGTCGGATCTGGGGTGGTTGCAGTTGCGCGGCAGGGTAGGCGGGTGCGCCGCCGCGGGCAAACGACTTTTGGGTCGCTGGTGATGACATGCTGTAATCGCCGGATGGCCCATCGCAGCCCTTCGCTGGTGGAACTGCATGCCTTCGTGGCGGTGGCGCGCACCGGCAGTTTCCGCAAGGCCGCCGAACGCCTGCATGTCACCCAGGCCGCCGTCAGCCGCGCGGTGCTGCGGCTGGAGGAGCAGCTCGGCGTGGACGTGCTCACGCGCTTGGGTGCCGGCGTTCGCCTCACCGACGCCGGCACGCAACTGCTGCGGCGGGTGGAGAAGCCGCTGGCGGCGCTGGAGCAGGCCGCGGCGGACCTGCAGCGCAAGCCGGATCGCCTGCGGCTGCGCCTGTCGGTGGTGACCAGCCTGGGCAATCTGTGGCTGATGCCGCGGCTGGAGGATTTCCGCGCGCGCCATCCCGAAATCGAGCTGGAATTCCGCCAGTACCACCACGACGAGGACTTCCAGCGCGAGGACGTGGACCTGTGGATCGCGCTGAAGCCGCAGCGTGGCCAGGCCTGGCCACGCCAGATCGCGGCGCAGTACCTGGTGGGGCGCGAGATCGTGGCGGTGTGCGCGCCGCGCGTGGGCACCCGCATCCGCTCGGCGTCGGATCTCGTCGGGCAACCCTTGCTCTACCACTCGAACTATCCGGACAACTGGGTGCTGTGGGCGCAGGCCGCCGGCGTGCAGCTGCCCGCTGGGTGGCGCGGCACGGGTTTCGACCTCGTGATGAATCTGATCGAGGCCGTGCGCAGCGGCATGGGCGTGGCCGTGGTGCAGAAGTGCATGGTCGAGGGCGATCTCGCGGCGGGGCGGCTGTCCGTGCCGGTGGCCGGCGCGGCGTCCACGGGGCGCGGCTACTACCTGTGCCGGCGGCGCTCGCTGGGCGCGCATCCGGCGGTCGAGCGGTTTTCCGAATGGGTGATGCAGCAGGCGGCTGTGAGCGAACGGAAGGCTTGTCATCCCGGCGAAAGCCGGGATCCATCTCCAGGCGCCTGAACACGCCTCGAGGTGATTCCGGCTTCCGGAGATGGATTGCGGCTCAAGGCCGCAATGACACCTCTGGTTTCAGCGAACTCGCATCCCCGGCTGCGCGCCGGCCCAGGGCTCCAGCACGAAGATGCCGGGATGGGCCTTCTCGTCGGCATGGCTGGCCGCCAGCACCATGCCTTCGCTCACGCCGAACTTCATCTTGCGCGGCGCCAGGTTGGCCACCACCACCGTGAGCTTGCCGGCCAGCTGCTCGGGCTTGTAGGCCGAGGCTATGCCGGAGAACACGTTGCGCAGGCGCCCCTCGCCGACGTCCAGTGTCAGTTGGAGCAGCTTGGTCGAGCCGTCGACCGCCCGGCAATCAACGATCCTGGCGATGCGCAGATCGACCTTGGCGAAGTCGTCGATCGTGATGCCGGCAGCCAGCACCTCGCCTCCCGGCGGTTCACCCTGACCGGACGATGGCTGTTCACTCCCTCCCCCTCCGGGGGAGGGCTGGGGAGGGGGCGCTCCCGCTGCCTCCGGCAAATCGAACAGCGCATCCACCTGCTTGCCCTCCACCCTCTGCATCAGGTGCTTGTACCCGCCCACCTTGTGCCCCGCCCCCAGTGGCGTGGCCGCATTGGCCCAATCCAGCGGCTCGCATTGCAGGAACGCCTCGGCCTGCTGCGCCAGCGCCGGCAGGATCGGTTTGAGGCAGGCCGTCATGACCTTGAACGACTCCAGGCACTCCGAGCACACCAGCGCGGCCTCGTCGGCCTTGCCTTCCTTCACCAGCTTCCACGGCGCGGCGGCGTCGAAGCGCAGGTTCACTTCGTCGGCGAAGGCCATGATCTCGCGCACCGCCTTGCCGTACTCGCGCCCCTCGTACAGGTTGCGCACCTCGTCCACCAACCGCGTTGCGCGCGTTTCCTCGCCGCCGAACGATCCCACCAGCGTGCCGCCCGGCACGAACCTGGCCGCGCGGCTGGCGATGTTCACGTACTTGCCGATCAGGTCGGCGTTCACCCGCGCGATGAAGTCATCGGGGTTGAAATCGACGTCCTCCACCTTGCCATTGAGCTTGGCCGCGATGTAGTAGCGCAGCCACTCGGGGTTCATGCCGATGGCCAGGTAGCGCAGGGGGTCGATGCCGGTGCCCCGGCTCTTGCTCATCTTCTCGCCGCTGACGGTGATGAAGCCGTGCACGTTGACCTGGCTGGGCGTCTTGCGGCCGGAGAACCGCAGCATGGCCGGCCAGAACAGGGTGTGGAAGTACACGATGTCCTTGCCGATGAAGTGCACCTGCTCCACCGCGGGATCGGCCACGAACTGCTCGAAGCTGGCGTCGGTGCGCGAAGGCGCGTGCCAGTGGTCCTGCGCCTGGCCCTTGTCGAAATGGTTCTTCAGGCTGGCCAGGTAGCCGATCGGGGCGTCCAGCCAGACGTAGAAGTACTTGCCCGGGGCATCCGGGATCTCGATGCCGAAGTAGGGCGCGTCGCGGCTGATGTCCCAGTCGGCCAGGCCGGCCTCGAACCATTCGCTGGCCTTCTTCGCGACCTCGGGCTGCAGCTTGCCGTCCTGCGTCCAGGCCTTGAGGAACTCGACCACCTTCGGGTCGGAGAGCTTGAAGAAGTAGTGCTCCGAACTGCGCAGCTCGGGCCGTGCGCCGCTGAGCGTCGAATAGGGCTCGATCAGGTCGGTGGGCGAATAGACGCTGCTGCACACCTCGCAGCTGTCGCCGTACTGGTCCTTGGCGTGGCAGCTGGGGCACTCGCCCTTGATGTAGCGATCCGGCAGGAACATGCCCTTGACCGGGTCGTAGAACTGCTCGATGGTGCGCGTGGTCACCAGGCCCCCGGCCTTGAGCGCCTTGTAGATGCCCTGCGCCAGTTCGGTGTTCTCGGGGCTGTCGGTCGAATGCCAGTTGTCGAAGCGGACGTGGAAGCCGTCCAGGTAGTCCTTGCGGCCGGCGGCAATGCCGGCGACGAACTGCTGCGGCGTCTGGCCCGCCTTTTCCGCCGCGATCATGATGGGCGCGCCGTGCGCGTCGTCGGCGCCCACGAACTGCACCATGTGCCCGCCCATGCGCTGGTGGCGCACCCAGATGTCGGCCTGGATGTACTCCATGATGTGGCCGATGTGGAACTTGCCGTTGGCGTAGGGCAGGGCGGTGGTGACGAAAAGCTTGCGCTGGCGCATGGGTAGCCTGTGCGGAGGGAACCGGCGATTTTAGGCGGGCAGCTTCGCGCGACGCCGCTGCCCCAGCCACCGGGGTGGCCCCGCTCCTCTTCCGTAGTCCCCTCGCCGCAAAGGGCTGACCACCGGGACATTTCCGCGGCCTGCAACAATGGGGTCCATGCTGACACCCGATCAAGTGCTGGCCGCGCTCGCGGCCGTCAAGGACCCCAACACGGGCTCCGATTTCGTCTCCGCCAAGGCGGTGAAGGACCTCCAGGTCGCCGGCGGCGACGTGGCGTTCGAGGTCGAGCTCGGCTATCCGGCCAGGAGCCAGGTGCCGGCGCTGCGGCAGGCGCTGGTGGCGGCGGTCCGCGGCGTGCCGGGCGTCGGCAACGTCTCGGTCAATGTCACGACCAAGGTCGTGCCGCACGCCGTGCAGCGGGGCGTGCAGCTGCTGCCGAAAGTCAAGAACATCGTGGCCGTGGCGTCCGGCAAGGGCGGCGTCGGCAAGAGCACCACGGCCGCCAACCTGGCGCTGGCACTGGCGGCCGAAGGCGCGTCGGTGGGCCTGCTGGATGCCGACATCTACGGGCCGAGCCAGCCCATGATGATGGGCATCGAGGGCCGGCCGTCCAGCGACGACGGCAAGACCATGGAGCCGATGGAGAACTACGGCGTGCAGGTCATGTCGATCGGCTTCCTGGTCAACCCCGACGAGGCGATGATCTGGCGCGGCCCCATGGCCACCCAGGCGCTGGAGCAGTTGCTGCGCCAGACCAACTGGCGCGAACTGGACTACCTCATCGTCGACCTGCCGCCCGGCACCGGCGACATCCAGCTCACGCTGTCGCAGCGCGTGCCCATGACCGGCGCGGTGATCGTCACCACGCCGCAGGACATCGCCCTGCTCGACGCGAAGAAGGCGGTCACCATGTTCGAGAAGGTCGGCGTGCCGATCCTGGGCCTGGTGGAGAACATGGCCATGCACGTGTGCAGCAACTGCGGCCACGTCGAGCACATCTTCGGCGAGGGCGGCGGCAAGCGCTACGCCACGGAGCGCGGCATCGACTACCTGGGTGCGCTGCCGCTGGACATGGCCATCCGCCTGCAGGCCGACGGCGGCAAGCCGACGGTGGTGTCCGACCCGGACGGCCAGCTCGCCGGCATCTACAAGGATGTGGCGCGGCGGGTGGCCGTGAAGATCGCCGCCCAGTCCAAGGACTTCAGCTCCAAGATGCCGACCATCAGGGTGTCCAAGAGCACCTGACCCCGTTCCTTGTCCGCCGCCGGCGTGCCGGGCGGCGCTGCCCTGCTGCGGGGACTAAGATGGTCCGGTCATTCGATGCGGGCGGAGTTCGACCATGAGCAGCAGGCCTTCCCTGGACGTCGCCGTCGTCATGCGGCGCGACCGGCTCGACAACCGCTGGCAGCCTTGGCGCTGGGTGCTGGACGACGTGGTGCCGCAGCAGGCCGCCTTCGGCAGCGAGGTGCGTCGCATCCACGCGGACGAGCGCGGCGAGCACTGGCTGCACCCGGGCTTCACCGTCGAGTTGTTCCGCGACGACGCCGAGGGTTACTACCTGAATGCGACGACCGAGAAGCCGGGCTGGTTCGTGATGTGGCGCATGGAAGAAGCGCCCAGCGTGGCCGAGGAACCGATCGCCCGGCCGGTGGTGGTGAGCCTGAGCTACCACGACGCGGGCCGCTGGCTGGACGCGCAGGAAACGGTGGAGCAGGTGCCCGCCCCGCACGAGGTGGTCGAGTGGATGCGCGCGTTCGCCGATGCCCACTACGTGCCCGAGCCGCGCCGCCGCAAGCGGCCCGAGAGCTTCCGGCCACTGCAGGACCGGTTCGGCAATCCGGCGTCGGTCACCACGATCAAGAAGTTCGGCGGAGGCGAAGGTGGCTGAAGGATTCCTGGGCCGCTGGTCGCGGCGCAAGCTGGAGGTGAAGGAGGGGCGGGAGTCCGAAGAACCCTCACCCCAGCCCTCTCCCGCAAGCGGGAGATGGAGCGAGCCAGGCCCCGACGCAGTTCACGAAGGTGATGGATCGCAACCGCGGACCGCAGTTGCTCCTCCCTCTCCCCAGCGGGGAGAGGGTCGGGGTGAGGGGGCAGCAGCGCCTGCACAGGCTGTCCCTGTTGAAGCCCCCCCCACCCTCGAAGACACCCACGCGCTCACCCCTCAGTCCGACTTCACCCGCTTCGTGCGCAGGGACGTCCCGCCCGACGTGAAGAACGCGGCGATGAAGAAGCTCTTCGCCGATCCCCACTTCAATGTCATGGACGGCCTGGACACCTACATCGACGACTACGGCAAGCCCGACCCGATTCCCGAGTCGGCCATGCGGCAACTGGCCAGCGCGCAATTCCTCGGCCTGTTCCGCGAGGACGAGCACAAGGATGAGCTGGCCGGCGCTCCAAGGGATGATGCGGACGACACTCCCCGCGCATCCGTGGCACAGTCGGCGCAAGGCCAGGCGGCCGAGGAGTCCCGGGAGCCGCCGCCGCAAGCAGGACCCGACCATGGCCACGCTGATCTGCGATTGCAACCGGACGATGCCCCTGGACCCCCAGGCCCTCGGGCGGGCTCTGAATGAGAAGCTGACGCTTCATTCCACCCTGTGCCGCCGCGAGGCCGCCGCTTTCCAGCAGGCCATCCGCAGCGGCGAGGAAGTGGTGGTCGCCTGCACGCAGGAGAAGCGCCTGTTCGGCGAACTCGGCCGCGAAACCGAAGGCGCCGTTTCCACGATCCGCTTCGTCAACATCCGCGAGACCGGCGGCTGGAGCCGCGACGCCAAGGCCGCAGGGCCCAAGATCGCCGCCTTGCTGGCCGTGGCCCGCCTGCCCGAGCCGGACCCGGTGCCCACCGTCGCCTACGACAGCAGCGCTGCGCGCCTGCTGGTGATCGGCCCGCTGGAGCAGGCCGAGCGCTTCGCCTTGCTGGCCGGCGAGGCCTTCCAGCCGACGCTCATGGCCACCGGCGGCAGCGGTTCGCAGGAGCGCCGCTGGCCGGTGCTGGCCGGCCGCATCGACAGCCTGCGCGGCTGGCTCGGCGCGTTCGAGCTGGCGTGGACCCAGGACAATCCGATCGACCTGGACCTGTGCACGCGCTGCAATGCCTGCATCGCGGCCTGCCCCGAGGGCGCGATCGGCCTGAACTACCAGATCGACCTGCAGGCCTGCAAGAGCCATCGCGAGTGCGTGAAGGTGTGCGACGCCGCCGGCGCCATCGACTTCGCCCGTGAGCCGCAGTCGCACACCGGCAGCTTCGACCTGGTGCTGGACCTGCGCGAGCAGCCCGGCTTCCTGCAGCACGCCCCCCCGCAAGGCTATTTCCACCTGCCGCCCTCCAAGGCGGCCGGACCCGCTGCGCTGGACACGCTCCTGCGCCTGCGCGACCTGGTGGGCGAGTTCGACAAGCCGAGGTTCGTCGCTTACAAGCAGAAGCTCTGCGCCCACACCCGCAACGGCAAGGTCGGCTGCAACGCCTGCGTGGACATCTGCTCGGCCGAGGCGATTTCCAGCGACAAGGCGCGCCAGCAGGTCAAGGTCAACTTCCACCTGTGCGTGGGCTGCGGCGCCTGCACCACGGTGTGCCCGACGGGCGCGCTCACCTATGCCTATCCGCGGCCGGACGAGCAGGGCGCGAAGATCCGCACGCTGCTGTCCGCCTACGACAAGGCGGGCGGCCGCGCGCCCATCCTGCTGCTGCACTCGCAGGAGCGCGGGCGCGAGTGGGTCGAGGAGCTGGGCCGCGCCGCGCGGGTGGGCGCGGCCGAGGGCGTGCCGGCCAACGTGATTCCGCTGGCCCTGTGGCACGGGGCCAGCACGGGCATCGAGCTGTGGCTGGCCGCGGTGGCGCAGGGCGCGTCGCACGTGGCGGTGCTGGCCACCGGGGAAGAGGCGCCGCAGTACCGGGAGGCCTTGCAGCAGCAGATGCAGGTGGCGCAGGCCGTCCTCGAGGGCCTGGGCTACGCCGGCCAGCACTTCAGCCTGCTGCAAAGCCGCGGCCCGGCCGACCTGGACCAGGATCTGCAGTTGCTTGCGCGGCAGAGTGGCGCGGTGCCGCCGCAGCGGGCCCGGTTCGCCGCCGCTGCCGACAAGCGCGTGACGCTGGATCTCGCGCTCGACCACCTGGTCGAGCAGGCGCCGGCGCGGCCCGCGAGCATCGCCCTGCCTGCCGGTGCGCCGCTCGGCGCCGTGACCGTCGACGCCGACAAGTGCACGCTGTGCATGAGCTGCGTGGGCGCCTGCCCGTCCAGCGCGCTGCTGGACAACCCGGAGCTGCCGCAACTGCGCTTCATCGAGAAGAACTGCGTGCAGTGCGGCCTGTGCGCCGGCACCTGTCCCGAAAAGGCGATCGTGCTGCAGCCTCGGCTGCTGCCCTCGCCCGAACGCAAGCAGCCGCGCGTGCTCAACCAGGCGCAGCCCTGGTCCTGCATCCGCTGCGGCAAGCCTTTCGGCACCGGCAAGGCGATCGAGAACATGCTGGCCCGGTTGGCCGGCCACGCGATGTTCCAGGGCGCGGCGCTGGAGCGCCTGAAGATGTGCGGCGACTGCCGCGTGATCGACCTGTATTCCGCCACCGACGAGGTGAAGATCACCGATGTCTGAAACCCTTTCCCTGTCCTCGGCCCTGGACGAAGAGACCGCGCGCGCCGAGGTCTACGGCCTGCTCGCGCAACTCTGGTACGCACCGCCCGGCGACGAACTGCTGGGGCGGCTGCAGGTTGCCGTGACGCAGGCGCCTGCCGCGGGCGCATTCCTGGAGGAGCCCTGGCGCGGCTTCGTCGGCGTGGCGCGCGACACCACCGCCGCCCGGGCGCAGGACGAGTACGACGCGCTGTTCGGCGGCGTGGGAAAACCCGAGGTGTACCTGTTCGGCTCGCATTACCTGACCGGCTTCCTCAACGAGCGCCCGCTGGCCCGCCTGCGCGACGACCTGCGGGCGCTCGGCCTCGCGCGCGACGAAGAAACCATGCCCGAGACCGAGGACCACGTCGCCTACCTGTGCGAGGTCATGCGCTATCTGATTGCGGGCGAAGACGTGGAAGTTGCCAACCTCACGCACCAGCGCGACTTCTTCACCGCCCACCTGCAGCCCTGGGTGGGCGAGATGTGCCATGCGGTGGCAGCCCATCCGTCGGCGCGGCTCTATGCGGCGCTGGCCGGCTTCTCCCAGGCGTTCTTCCAGGTCGAGCAGCAGGGCTTCGATCTTCTCGCCTGAAGCTCGGGTTTACCCGAGTTCCAGCCCCAGCAAGGGCGGGAAAGTGCCACTCTTCGCAGGACGCTGCGCGGTGGGCAAGCAAGACTTTGGTAGCAGGCATTAACCCTGTGTCCAAGCCACCCCAAAGGGCTATGCTGCCATTTGCATAGGCCTGCATTGACGCAGCGCAAAGGAGACAGCATGAGCAAGACCCCGAGCAAGCTCTCCCGCCGAACGCTTTTCGCAGGCGCGGCCACCACCGGCGCGCTGGCTGCAGCGGCCACCTTGCTGCCTGCGGCCCGCCAGCAGGGCGATGCGCCGGCCGCCGCGCAGCCGCAGCCACCCGAGCGGGGCGGCGGCTACCGGCTCTCCGAGCACGTCAAGCGCTATTACGAGACCACCCGTATCTAACCCTTTACCCAGGGGGCTCCCATGTTGCTGACCAAGAGAACGGGCGCAGGCCATTCGGCCGCGCGTTCCGATGAGCGCTCGCCTTTCGTCCACAGCCTGCAACGAGGCCTGTCGAATGCCCTGCCCACCATGGACAGGCGCGCCTTCCTGCGGCGATCGGGCCTGGGCGTCGGCGTCGGTGTTGCCGCCGGCAGCCTGTCGCTGGTGAAGAAGGCGCGCGCCGCCGAGGGCGGCCGGGAAGCCGCGGTGGGCAATGGCCGCATCGAGGTCAAGCGCACCGTGTGCACCCACTGCTCGGTGGGCTGCGCGATCGACGCGGTGGTCGAGAACGGCGTGTGGGTGCGGCAGGAGCCGGTGTTCGATTCGCCGCTGAACCTGGGGGCGCACTGTGCCAAGGGCGCGGCCATCCGCGAGCACGGCCACGGCGAGTTCCGCCTGCGCTATCCGATGAAGCTGGTGGACGGCAAGTACCAGCGCATCTCCTGGGACCAGGCCTACAACGAGGTCGCAGGGAAGATCGAGGAGTTGCGCAAGGCCAGCGGCCCTGATTCGGTGTACTGGATCGGATCCTCCAAGCACAGCAACGAGCAGTCGTACCTGCTGCGCAAGTTCGTCAGCCTGTTCGGCAGCAACAACTGCGACCACCAGGCCCGCATCTGCCACTCCACCACGGTGTCCGGCGTCGCCAACACCTGGGGCTATGGTGCGATGACCAACTCGTACAACGACATGCAGAACAGCAAGTGCGCGTTCTACATCGGCTCCAATGCGGCCGAAGCGCACCCGGTGTCGATGCTGCACATGCTCCATGCCAAGGAGAACGGCTGCAAGATGATCGTGGCCGACCCGCGCTTCACGCGCACCGCAGCCAAGGCGGACCAGTACATCCGCTTCCGCTCGGGCACCGACATCCCCGTGCTGTTCGGCCTGCTGTACCACATCTTCAAGAACGGCTGGGAAGATAAGAAGTACATCAACGACCGGGTCTACGGCATGGACAAGGTCCGCGAGGACGTGCTGGCCAAGTGGACGCCCGACAAGGTGTTCGAGGCCTCCGGCGTGCCCGAGGCCGACCTTTTCAAGGCCGCCGAGATGATGGCCAAGAACCGGCCTTCGACGCTGGTGTGGTGCATGGGCCAGACCCAGCACTCGATCGGCAATGCGATGGTGCGCGCCTCCTGCCTGGTGCAGCTGGCGCTGGGCAACGTGGGTGTGTCGGGCGGCGGCGCCAACATCTTCCGCGGCCACGACAACGTGCAGGGCGCCACCGACATCGGCCCCAACCCCGATTCGCTGCCCGGCTACTACGGCATCTCCGAAGGCTCGTGGAAGCACTTCGCCACCGTCTGGGGCGTGGACTACGAGTGGATCAAGGGCCGCTTCGCCAGCCCGGAGCTGATGTCCAAGCCCGGCATCACCGTCTCGCGCTGGATCGACGGGGTGCTGGAGAAGAACGAACTGATCGACCAGGGTCCCAACCTGCGCGGCGTCGTCTATTGGGGGCACGCGCCCAACTCGCAGAGCCGCGGCGCCGAGATGAAGCGCGCCATGGACAAGCTCGACCTGCTGGTGGTGATCGACCCCTATCCGTCGGCCACCGCGGCGATGGCTGCCATGCCCGGCCGCCCGGAGGACCTGAATCCCAACCGCGCGGTGTACCTGCTGCCCGCCGCCACCCAGTTGGAGACCAGCGGCTCGGTGACCGCGTCCAACCGCGCCCTGCAGTGGCGCGAGAAGGTGATCGACCCGCTGTGGGAGAGCCGCAGCGACCACATGATCATGTACCAGCTGGCCCAGAAGCTCGGCTTCGGCAAGGAACTGGTCAAGAACTTCAAGATGCAGAAGATCAAGGGCATGGACGAGCCCCTGCCCGAGGAAATCCTGCGCGAGGTCAACAAGACCTGCTGGACCATCGGCTACACCGGCCAGAGCCCCGAGCGGCTGAAGGCGCACATGAGGCTGATGGCGCACTTCGACGTCAAGACCCTCAAGGCCAAGGGCAGCGTGAAGGACCCCGAGACCGGCTACGACATCGTCGGCGACTACTACGGCCTGCCCTGGCCGTCCTTCGGCAACCCGGAGCTCAAGCACCCCGGCTCGTCCAACCTGTACGACACCACCCGGCACGTGATGGACGGCGGCGGCTGCTTCCGCGCCAACTTCGGTGTCGAGAAGGACGGCGTCAACCTGCTGGCCGAGGACGGCTCGTTCCCGAAAGGCAGCGACATCACCACCGGCTACCCGGAGGTCGACCACGTCTTCATGAAGAAGCTGGGCTGGTGGAACGAGCTCACGCCGGCCGAGCAGGCGGCGGCCGAGGGCAAGAACTGGAAGACCGACCTGTCCGGCGGAATGATCCGCGTGGCGATGAAGAACCACGGCGTGCACCCGTTCGGCAACGCCAAGGCGCGCGCGATCGTCTGGAACTTCCCCGACCCGATCCCGCAGCACCGCGAGCCGATCTACAGCCCGCGGCCCGACATGGTGGCCAAGTACCCGACGCACGACGACAAGAAGGCGTTCTGGCGGCTGCCCACGCTGTACAAGACGCTGCAGCAGAAGAACGTGGCCGACAAGGTGCACGAGAAGTTCCCGCTGATCCTCAGCTCCGGCCGGCTGACCGAGTACGAGGGCGGCGGCGACGAAACCCGCTCCAACCCCTGGCTGGCGGAGTTGCAGCAGGTGGCGTTCGTGGAGATCAACCCCAAGGCGGCGGCCGCGCGCAACATCCGCAACGGCGACCGGGTGTGGCTCAAGACGCCGACCGGCGCGCAACTGAACGTGCAGGCGATGGTGACCGAGCGCGTCGGTCCCGACACCTGCTGGATGCCGTTCCACTTCGCGGGGCACTGGATGGGAGCCGACCTGCTGGCCTACTACCCCAAGGGGGCGGCGCCGGTGGTGCGCGGCGAGGCGGTCAATACCGCCACCACCTACGGTTACGACAGCGTGACCATGATGCAGGAAACCAAGACGACGCTGTGCAACGTGGAACTGGCCTAGGCGGCGCTGACGGGAGACAGACATGGCACGAATGAAGTTCATCTGCGACTCGGAGCGTTGCATCGAATGCAACAGCTGCGTGACCGCCTGCAAGAACGAGCACGAGGTCCCCTGGGGCGTCAACCGCCGCCGGGTGGTCACCCTCAACGACGGGGTGCCGGGCGAGCGCTCGATATCGGTGGCCTGCATGCACTGCTCCGACGCGCCCTGCATGGCGGTGTGCCCGGTCAGCTGCTTCTACCGGACCGAGGAAGGCATCGTCCTGCACGACAAGGACACCTGCATCGGCTGCGGCTACTGCAGCTATGCCTGCCCGTTCGGCGCGCCGCAGTTCCCGGCCTCGGGCAGCTTCGGCGTGCGCGGCAAGATGGACAAGTGCACCTTCTGCGCGGGCGGACCGGAGGAACACGGCTCGCAGGCCGAGTTCGAGAAATACGGCCGCAACCGGCTGGCCGAAGGCAAGCTGCCGGCCTGCGCGGAGATGTGCTCCACCAAGGCCCTGCTCGGCGGCGACGGCGACACGGTGGCCGACATCTTCCGCAACCGCGTGGTCAAGCGTGGCAAGGGCGCCGAAGTCTGGGGCTGGGGCACCGCCTACGGCTCGCGCCAGGCCGGCCAGCCGGAAGGGAAGAAGTCATGATGCGCACCGCGTTCGTCATCACCGCCGCGGCGTTCGCCCTGGCCGGTTGCGGCGAGGAGCCGCAGACGGCCGACGGCAGCAAGCGCGATGCCGCGCTGTTCCAGGGCACCGGCAAGCCTTTCGTCACCAGCGGCTGGAAGCCAGGCGACCAGGCCAGCTGGGAGCAGCACCTGAAGACGCGTACGCAGCGGGGACAGAATGACTACACCAAGGTCAACTGATCTCCTCGCCGCCGCGCTGCTGGCGCTCGCTGCGCTGCTGGCTGCGCCGGTTGCGGCCCAGTCTCCGGCACAGCAGGGCCAGAGCTCCGCCACCCAGCCGGCGCCCTCCCGCGCCCTCGACGATCCGGCACCGGCCGCCCAGGGCGGCATCCAGGGCCAGAACATCTTCGACGTCAAGCCCGAGGTCAAGCGCGACGCCTCCAGCGAGCCCGGCTACATGGACCAGACCAACGGCCAGCGCAATGCCGTGCAACCGGGCAACAACTCGCCGATGTGGCGCAAGGTCAAGGACGGAGTCGAGGGCTACAGCAGCCTGCCCGAGGGCCAGGCGCCCGAAGCCGGCGTTCTGATCCAGGAACAGGTGCAGTACCCGGGTACACCCGTCACCACCGCCGGCGAAGCCTGGCGGCAGGTGCGCAACAACTGGCTGATCCCGTACGGCGGTGCGCTGTTGCTGATCGCGCTGGCGGCGCTGGCCCTCTATTGGTTCACCCGCGGACCCATGGGCCACCAGCCGGCCGTCGGCGGCGGTGGTCGCCGGATCGAGCGCTTCACGCCCTTCGAGCGCGCCGCGCACTGGGCCAACGCCATCGCCTTCGTGCTGCTGGCGGTCTCCGGCATCGTCATGGCCTTCGGCCGCGCCTTCCTGCTGCCGCTGATCGGGCAGACCCTGTTCGGCTGGCTGACCTATGCGCTCAAGAACATCCACAACTTCGCCGGCCCGCTGTTCGCCGTTTCGCTGGTGGTGATCATCATCACCTTCATCAAGGACGAGCTCCCGCAACGGGGCGACCTGCGCTGGCTGGCCAAGGCCGGCGGCGCGTTCAGCAAGGAGCGCCACGAGCCGCCCTCGCACCGGTTCAATGCCGGCGAGAAGGTGCTGTTCTGGATCGCCGTGCTGGTGCTGGGCCTGGTCGCGGTCGGCTCGGGCCTGGTGCTGGACCACCTGATCCCCGGCATAGCCTACGTGCGCGGCACCATGCAGCAGGCGCACATGATCCATGCCACCGCCACCATCCTGATGATGGCCATGCTGGCGCTGCACATCTACCTGGGCACCATAGGCATGCGCGGCGCCTACGATGCCATGCGCCACGGCTGGGTCGACGAGGCCTGGGCACAGGAACACCACGCGTACTGGCACGAAGCCATCCAGGCCGGCCGCATCCCGGCCCAGCGCAGCCAGTCGCAGGAGCCCTCCGCTCCCCCCGAACAGGTCCGCACTGCCTGAGAGGAACCCACACCATGAAGCTGCGCCATCTTTCCGCCGCGCTGCTGGCTGCCGCCGTGGGCGGCGCCGCACTCGCCAAGCTCCCGCCGCCGACCCCTGCCGAGCAGGCCAAGGCGGAAGAACTCAAGGCCAAGGCCGCCTGGACCGCCAAGGTGTCGGCCTACCAGCTGTGCCAGGTGCAGGACCGCGTCGCGGCCAAGTTCGGCCAGGGCAAGTCCGTTGCCAAGCCGCCAGGCGCGGCGCAACCGCCAGCGGCGACCAGTTCGGCTCCAAAGGCTGCGGCCGCGAGCCCGGCTGCGTCCGCGACCGGCACGCCCGTTGCGTCGGCCCCGCCGGCGCCCTGCATCGAACCAGGCCCGTTCGCGTACACGCCTGCAGCGGAAAAGCCGCTCGAGGCTTCCGGCGCGCATTCGCCGCCCGGCACCGCCGCCACGCCGCCCAGCGTGCGCCCCGAGCAGGCCGAGATGAAGCCCGGCACTCCCGCGCCGGCGCCGGGCAACAAGTCCTGACGGCGCCCCGGTTTCGTTCGCCTGCGTAAACTGCGGCGATGTTGCCGCGGTTGACCCGGGCGCGCGCGCCCCTGACGCAGGAAGTGGATGTGCTCGACGAGCACGGCCAGCGCAAGCGCGTGGCCATCCCCGCCGAGCGCGACCTCACGATCTACGTCGACAAGCGCGAGCTCGTCACGCTCATGACCCTGGGCGCGCACCCCGAGTGGCTGGTGCTGGGTTACCTGCGCAACCAGCGACTGGTGCGCTCGCTGGACGAGGTGGAGTCCGTCACCGTCGACTGGGAAGTGTCCAGCGCGGCGGTGCACACGCGCACCGGCATAGACCGCATCGAGGAGCGCACGGCGCGCCGCATCGTCACCACCGGCTGCGGCCAGGGCAGCGTGTTCGGCGCGCTGATGGACGAAGTGGCCTCGCTGCGCCTGCCGGCCGCGCAGCTGCGGCAGGAGGCCCTGTACGGCATCCTGGAAGCCATCCGCCACCAGGAGAGCACCTACAAGTCGGCCGGCTCGGTGCATGGCTGCGCGCTTTTCCGCGGCAGCGAGATGCTGCTGTTCGTCGAGGACGTCGGCCGCCACAACGCGATCGACACCATCGCCGGCTGGATGTGGATGCACGGGCTGTCGGCGCAGGACGCACCCGCGGACCAGCCTTTCGTTTTCTACACGACGGGCCGCCTCACCAGCGAGATGGTGATCAAGTCGGCCCAGATGGGCGTGGCCATCGTGGTGTCGCGCAGCGGCATGACGCAGATGGGGCACCAGGTGGCGCAACAGCTGGGCCTGTGCACCGTCGGACGCGCGCTCAACCGGCGCTATCTCTGCTACACGGGCGCCGACCGCCTGCTGATGGAGCCGCCGGACCGGGAATCCGCAGCAGTGTCCTGAGTCAGGAAGTGGTCGCGCCGGAGCCGATCGTTGGCACGCCGGCAGCGGGCTGGTACCAGCGCGAAGTGGGCTGCGACCGGTTCTTCGGCCGGCGCATGCGCCAGTCCTCGTAGTCGGTGGTCACCTGGGCCAGCAGGCGGGGCAGGCGGTCGTGCAGGTGGACCGAGATGCGCGGCAGGCGGACCAGGTCGTCCTCGGGCCGCGCGCGCGAACTGACGATGGTGGTGCCCATCGCGTAGCCGGCCTCGCGCACCATTTGCGCGTGCTCGGCGCGGTGCTCGCCGTAGGGATAGGAGAAGCTGCGGATCTCGACACCCAGCGCCTGCTCCAGCTCGCGCTTGCTGCCGGCGATTTCCTCGCGCGCGGTGGCCTCGTCGCACTCGCACAGGTTCACGTGGTTGCGGGTGTGCGCGCCGATCTCCATCCCGGCCGCGATCCACGCGCGCATGTGGCCCACGTCCATCAACGGCACCGGCGGCGCGCCCTTGGCGTGGTCCCACACGTTGGAGCCGCCGGCCTGGGCGCTGACGATGAAGGCGGTGCCGGTGAAGCCGACCTCGCGCAGGATCGGCAACGCTTCTTCGTAGTTGTTCAGGTAGCCGTCGTCCAGCGTGATGCCGAACACCTTGCCCGACTTTTCGCCGCGCAGGTAGGGCTCCAGCTCGCGCATCGACAGCCCGCGCCAGCCGAGCAGGCGCAGCGACCACAGCTGCCGGGCAAGGCGTCGTGGCGGCAGCACGAGCGAACGCACCGGGGTGCCCCGGCGCGGCGGCTGCGTGGTCTGGTGGTACGAGAGGATCGCAATCGGCCGCCGGGCCGTGCGCGAGTCCGTTTCGGTCTGACGCGTGTCGTGCTGCATGGCGGTGCTGGATCAGGTTTCCCGGCGGTAATGATGTGCCAATGCACGAGGTTTCCTGTAGGACGGCTTCCCGCCGGCCCGTAGGCGGGGCATCGGGTAGTCCGTACGGGCCATCCGCAGCCGCCCACGGCGCAGGAGGGGCATGCAAACATCCCTGCAACAGGGCGCAACGGCAGTCCGATGGGAACAACGCATGGGTGGAGTGGAAGTTTGGACAGCGAGTCCCGACGCGCTGGGCTGCAGGGCCTGCCAGGCGTTCGCGCGGATGCTGGACCCGCAGGAGCGCGAGCGGGCCGCCCGGCTGATGTTCGCCGGGGACCGGCGCGCCTTCGTCGTCGCGCATGCCATGCGGCGCATGGCGCTGGGCCTGGCCTTGGCGGTGGATCCGCAGGACCTGCGCTTCGGCAGCGGGCCGCACGGGCAGCCCTTGCTGCTGGCGCCCGGGGGCGGCGGCGATGACATCCATTTCAGCCTCACCCGCAGCCGCGCGCTGGTGGCTTGCGCGCTCGACCGGCGCGGGCCGGTGGGCATCGACGTCGAGCCGGTGCTCGGGGGCATGGACGCCGAATTGCTCCAGCCCTACGTGGACACCGGAGCCCGGCCCCCGCCGGATGACGAAGGCTTCCACGAGCACTGGACGGCGCTGGAAGCCTTCTGGAAGGCGCGAGGCCTGGGCCTGTCCGCGGGGCAGCCGCGCATTGTGCTGCGGCCCTCGGGCGATGGCTGCGCCGAAGTGCTGCTCGGGCCGGCGCGCACGGCGACCGGGCTGGTGGTGATGCGCCTGCCCGGCCCGTCCACGCACGTGCTCAGCCTGGCCTGCCGGCCGGCCGCGCAGGTGCGCATGGTGGAACTCGATGCGATCGCACCGGAGCCGACAGCCGAAGCGCAGGACGCCCGGCCCGGCTGCAGGGGCAGCGACTGCGGACTCGAGCCGGCAACCCGCATCGTCACGACGTAACCCGTGGAGCAAGGGACAGGAATGAAGAAGATCAAGGCAGTGTTCGTGGGGGACGGCAGCCTGCTGGTGCAATGCGCGCAGGCCTGGCGGGATGCCGGGCACGAGGCGCTCGCCGTGGTGTCCGCCAGCGCGGCCAACCTGGAATGGGCCCGCGCGCAGGTCATGGAGGCCATCCGGATGGAACCCGGCTGGGAGTCCGCGCTCGACGGCCTCGGGTTCGATTACCTCTTCAGCGTGGCCAACCTGCGCATGCTGTCGCCGGCGGTGCTGGCCCGCGCGCGCAAGCTGGCCGTCAACTTCCACGACGCCCTGCTGCCCCGCTACGCCGGCCTCCATGCGACCTGCTGGGCGCTGATGGCGCGGGAACGCGAGCATGGCGTGAGCTGGCACGAGATGACGCCGCGCGCGGATGCAGGCCGGCTGGTGCGGCAGGCGTCCTTCGCGGTGTCGCCGCAGGAGACGTCCCTGAGCCTGAACGCCAAGTGCTACGAGGCCGGGCTGGTCAGCTTCATGGCATTGGCGCAGGACATCGCCCGCGGCGAACTGCCGCTGGCCGAACAGCAGGGCGAGCCGCAGTACTTCGGCCGGTACCGCCGCCCGCCGGCGCTGGGCACGCTCGACTTCACGCGGCCCGCTGGCGAACTCGCCGCGATGGTGCGCGCACTCGACTTCGGCCAGTACCCCAACCCGCTCGGGCGCGCCAAGCTGCTGGCGGGCGGCCGCCTGCTGCGGGCGCGCGGCGCCGACACGACCGGTTCCCGCAGCGGAGCCGCACCCGGAACCGTGCTGTCGGTGGAAGGCGATGCGCTGCGCGTCGCTGCCGCCGATGGCGACCTGCTGCTGACCGGCCTGGCCGAACTGGATGGCCGCCCGGCCAGCGGCGCCGTGAAGGCCGGGGACGTGTTGGCGCTCCCCGCCGACTGCGCGGCGCGGCTGGTCCAGCGCAGCGAAACCATCGCCCGCGGCGAGCAGCACTGGACCGAGGTCCTGCAGTCGGCGTCGCCCGTGGAGGTGCCTTATCCACGCCGCAGCGATGGGGAAGCCGGGTCGCAACCGCTACGCTTCGGGCTGCATGCGGCGCCGCATGGCGCCACCACGATCGCGGCCTGCCAGGCCTGGCTGGCTGCGTTGACCGGCCGGCCCCGCGGCTGCGTGCTCTACACCGACGGCATCCTCGCCGAGCAGGCGCAGGACCTGCAGCCCTGGCTCAGCGCCTGGGTGCCGCTGGCCCTGTCCAGCGAAAGCGGTGACTCCACGCTGCAGGCCGCCGGCGATGCCGAAGCGGCGATCGCCCGTGCGCGGACTGCTGGCCCGATGACGCTCGATTTGCCCGGTCGCCTGGGCGATCGCCAGGATCCCATGGCCGCGATCGCGAAAGTGGCATTCTCGCTGCGGCATTGCGAGCCTCCCGCGGGATGCGAGATGCTGGTGCGCCCCGATGCCGGTGGCCAGTCGCTCGAACTGGTGCTCGACGGCGCGACGTTCGGCGCCGACGTCGGCCTGGCGATCGCCAGCCAGCTGGGCGCCTGGCTGAAGGCCTTTGCCGCATCGACGGGCCCGGTGTCGCAGCTGCCGCTGTTCGGCCCGGACGAGCAACGTAGGCTCGACGAACTCAACGCCACCCAGGTCGACTTCGACGCAGCCGGCGCCGTGCACCTGGCCATTGCGGCGCAACTGGCGCGCACGCCCGGGCAGGTCGCCGTCGAGACCGGCAGCGAAAGCCTCACCTGTGCCCAGCTGGACGAGCAGTCCACCGCACTGGCGCAGCGGCTGCTGGCACGCGGTGTGCAGCCGGGCGACATCGTGGGCCTGTGCCTGCCGCGCACGCCGCAGTTGCTGGTGGCGTTGCTGGCCGTGCTCAAGGCTGGCGCGGCCTACCTGCCGCTGGACCCGGAGTACCCGCAGGAGCGCCTGCAATTCATGGTCGAGAACTCGCGGGCGCCGCTGGTGCTGGCCAGCGCCGCCACCGCCGGCGCACTGGCGCTGGACGCGCAGCGGCTGCTGCGCATCGACGAGGGCGCGCCCGCCATCGACTCGCCGCGTGAGCTACCGCCCGCCGATCCGCGCCGCGCGGCCTACGTGATCTACACCTCGGGCTCGACCGGCCAGCCCAAGGGCGTGGTGGTCACGCACCGCAACGTGATGAACTTCTTCGCCGGCATGGACGAGCGGGTGCCGCGGCGCGAGGGCGCGCGCTGGCTGGCCGTCACCAGCCTGTCGTTCGACATCTCGGTGCTGGAGCTGTGCTGGACGCTGGCACGGGGCATCACGGTGGTGCTGCACGGGGACGACGGCGCGGCCGCGAAGCCGATCGAATTCAGCCTGTTCTATTTCGCCAGCGACGAGAACAACGAGCCCAAGGACCGCTATCGGCTGCTGATGGAGGGCGCGCGCTTTGCCGACCGCGAGGGCTTTGCCGCGGTGTGGACGCCGGAGCGCCACTTCCACGCCTTCGGCGGGCTGTTCCCGAATGCGTCGGTGACCAGCGCCGCCATCGCCGCCATCACCTCGCGGGTGCAGATCCGCGCCGGCAGTTGCGTCGTGCCGCTGCACCACCCGATCCGGGTGGCCGAGGACTGGGCCTTCGTCGACAACATCTCGCAGGGCCGCGTGGGCGTCGCGTTCGCTTCCGGCTGGCAGCCCAACGACTTCGTGCTGATGCCCGAAGCGTTCGCCAAGCGCCAGGAGGAACTGGTCAGCCGCATGGACATCGTGCGCCGGCTCTGGCGCGGCGAGGCGGTGAGTTTTCCGGGGCCCAAGGGCGAGCCGGTGGCGATCCGCACCCTGCCGCGGCCGATCCAGCCCGAACTCCCGGTGTGGATCACGGCCGCCGGCAACCCCAAGACCTTCGAGCAGGCCGGCGCACTGGGCTGCCGCCTGCTGACCCATTTGCTGGGCCAGCGGGTCGAGGACGTCGCCGAGAAGCTGGGCCTGTACCGGGCCGCCTGGCTCAAGGCCGGCCATCCGGGCGAGGGCCACGTCACATTGATGCTGCACACCTTCGTCGGCACCGACGAGGACCGCACGCGCGAGATCGCACGCGGCCCCATGAAGCAGTACCTGCGCAGCGCGGTGGACCTGGTGCGGCAGGCGGCGTGGTCGTTCCCGACCTTCGTCGAGCGCGCCTCCGCCTGCGGCAAGAGCCCGCTGGAGATCATGGAGTCGGCGCCGCTGTCCGACGACGAGATGGACGCGCTGCTGGACCACGCGTTCGACCGCTACTACGGCACCAGCGCGCTGATCGGCACGCCGCAGCGCTGCCTGGAGCTGGTCGGCAAGGTGCAGGCCGCCGGCGTGGACGAGATCGCCTGCCTGATCGATTTCGGCATCGCCCCCGACGAGGTGCTGGACAGCCTGCCGCACCTCAAGGCCGTGATGCAAGCCAGCCAGGCCGTGCGGGCCGCCCCGCGCCGCGCCTCGGTGGCCGGCCAGGCGCTGCAGCACGGCGTGACCCACCTGCAGTGCACGCCGTCGATGGCCGCGATGCTGCTGGCCGACTCCACCGGCCGCGCGGCGCTGGCCCGGCTGGATGTGCTGCTGGTCGGCGGCGAGGCGCTGCCGCTGGAGATGGCGGCGCAACTGCGGGCACAGGCGCCCGGCGCGCTGGTCAACATGTACGGCCCGACCGAGACCACCGTCTGGTCCACCACCTGCCGGCTGGACCGCGTGGACGGCCTGGTGCCGCTCGGCCAGCCGATCGCCAACACCCAGCTGTCGATCCGCACGCCTTGGGGCGCGGAATGCCCGGCGCTCGTGCCGGGCGAGCTGTGCATAGGCGGCGATGGCGTGACCGACGGCTACCTGCACCGCCCCGAGCTGACGGCCGAGCGCTTCGTGCCCGATGCGGCGCAGCCGGGCCGGCGCTGGTACCGCACGGGCGACCTGGTGCGTCGCCTGCCCGATGGCACGCTCGAGTTCCTCGGCCGCATGGACCACCAGGTCAAGATCCGCGGCCACCGCATCGAACTGGGCGAGATCGAGAGCGTGCTGCTGCGGCAGGACGGCGTGAAGCAGGCCGTGGTGGTCGCGCACACCGACAGCGCCGGCCAGCACTTCCTGGCCGGCTACGTGGCCGCCAGGCCCGGCGCCACGCTTCAGGCCGCGAAGCTGCGCGAGGCGGTGGCGCAGGTCCTGCCGGAAATCATGGTGCCGCAAGCCGTGCTGGTGCTGCCGGCGCTGCCGATGACGCCTAACGGCAAGATCGACCGCAAGCTGCTGCCCGACCCGCGCGCCGGGACCGTCACACGCGGCGCGCCGGCCGGGGCCGCACCGCCCCTCGCGCCCGGGAACGCGATGGAAAAGGCCATCGCGGCGATCTGGCAGGACGTGCTGGGGCTGGAGTCGGTGGGCAGCACCGAGAACTTCTTCGACCTGGGCGGCCACTCGTTGCTGGTGGTGCAGGTGCAGCGGCGCCTGCGCGAGGCCACCGGCCACGAGGTGGCGATCACCGACATGTTCCGCCTGCCCACCATCCAGGCGCTGGCCGCGCACTTGGGCGGCGGCGGCGCCTCCACCGCCGTCGCGCAGGGCCAGAGCCGGGCGCAGGCGCGCCGGATGCTGCGCAACCGCAATCTCCAGACGCAGCCGTAAATGAACGAACAAGTGCCGTCTTCCATCGAGCCGGGCTGCATCGCCATCGTCGGCCTGGCCGGCCGCTTCCCGGCCGCGCGCACGCCCGCCGAGCTGTGGCAGTTGCTGGCCGCCGGGCGCGAGGCGACCCAGTGGCTGTCCGACGAGGAGCTGCGCGCCGCCGGCGTCAGCGAGGCCGAACTGGCCGATCCGAACTACGTGCGCGCCAGCCTGGTGCTGCCGGACCTGGAGATGTTCGATGCCGAGTTCTTCGGCTTCTCCAGACGCGATGCGGCCATCCTCGACCCGCAGCACCGCCACTTCACCGAATGCGCCTGGGAGGCGCTGGAGGACGCCGGCCATCCGCCGGAGAAGTTCGATGGCGCGATTGGCGTGTTCGCCGGCTGCGGCATGCAGGCCTACATGGCCTACAACCTGCTGAGCAACGCGCAGCTGAAGCAGTCCGTCGGGCTGTTCCTGCTGCGGCACACCGGCAACGACAAGGACTTCCTCTCCACCCGCGTGTCCTACCTGCTGGACCTCAAGGGCCCCAGCATCGGCATCCAGACCGCCTGCTCGACCTCGCTGGTGGCCGTGCACATGGCGGCGCAGAGCCTGCTGGCCGGCGAGTGCGACATGGCGCTGGCCGGCGCGTCCAGCATCGAACTGCCGCACCGGCACGGCTACCGCTTTGCCGAAGGCGAGATCCTGTCGCCCGACGGCCATTGCCGGGCCTTCGACGAGGACGCGGGCGGCACCCTGTTCGGCAGCGGCGCCGCCGTGGTGGTGCTGCGCCGTCTCGAGGATGCGGTGCGCGACCGCGACAACATCTACGCCGTGATCCGCGGCTCCGCCGTCAACAACGACGGCTCGCAGAAGGCCGGTTACCTGGCCCCCAGCGTGGACGGGCAGGCGCGCTGCGCGGTGGAGGCGCTGGCGGTGGCCAACGTCGAGCCGGGCAGCGTGCAGTACATCGAGGCGCACGGCACCGGCACGCCGGTGGGCGACCCGATCGAAGTGGCCGCGCTCACCCAGGCCTATGGCGAAGGCGGCGTCGGCTTCTGCGGGCTGGGCTCGGTCAAGACCAACATCGGCCACCTGGACACCGCCGCGGGCACGGCCTCGTTGATCAAGGTGGCGCTGGCGCTGCGCCACGGGCTGATTCCGGCTTCGCTGAACTTCTCGCGTTCCAACAGCCGCTTCGAGATGGAACGCACGCCGTTCCGGGTGGTCGACCGCGCGCAGCCGTGGCCGCGCGGGACGCAACCGCGCCGGGCGGCGGTCAACTCGCTGGGCGTGGGGGGCACCAACGCGCACGTGATCGTGGAGGAAGCGCCGGTCATCGCCTCGCAGGCGCCGCAGCAGGCCTGGCAGGTCATCACGCTGTCGGCGCGCACGCCGTCCTCGCTGGAGCGGCTCAAGGCCCGCTGGAGCGACTTCCTGGCGCGGCCGCCGGCGGACTTCAGCCTGCATGACGCCGCGTTCACCACCCAGGAGGGCCGGCGCGGCTTTCCGCACCGCTGCGCGGTCGTCGCCCGCGACGCGCAGGGGCTTGCGGCGGCGCTGGAAGCGCGCCAGCCGGCGAACGTCGCCAGCGGCAAGGCCGGCAGCAGCGCCCCGCCCGTGGTGATGATGTTCCCTGGCGGCGGCGCCAGCTACCCGGGCGCCGGCCGCGACCTGCTCACGCAAGCCGCTTTCCGCGCCGCCGTCGACGAGTGCTTCGGGCAGATGCCGGCCGGCGCGCCGGCCAACCTGCGCGAGCTGATGTTCGAGCGCGAGCCCGGCGATGCCGACGCGGCGCGGCAACTGGAGCAGCCGCGCTGCAACATCCCCGCGCTGTTCGTGCTGGAGTACGCGCTGGCCCGCCTGTGGGAGAGCTGGGGCGTGCGCGCCTCGGCGGTGATCGGCCACAGCGCCGGCGAGTACGCCGCCGCCGTGGTGGCCGGCGTCATGGGGTTGGCCGACGCGTTGTCGGTCGTCGTGCTGCGCGGCCTGCTGTTCGAGCAGGCGCCGGCCGGCGCCATGCTGTCGGTGGACCTGTCCGCGGACGAGTTGTCCGCGGTGATGCAGGGCCTGGAGCTGGACATGGCCGTGGTCAACGCGCCCGACCTGTGCATCGCCTCCGGCGCGCAGGCCTCGATCGAGGAACTGGGCCGCCGCCTCGCGGCGCAAGGCCGCGAGGGGCGGCGCCTGCACATCAACGTGGCGGCGCACTCGCGACTGCTCGACGTCATCCTGGAGCGTTTCCGCGAGGGCGTCGCGCGCATCCGGCTGTCCGAGCCGGCGATTCCCTTCGTCTCCAACCTCAGCGGCGGCTGGGCCGACGCCGCGCTGCTGTCCGGCGCCGACTACTGGGTGCGCCACCTGCGCCAGCCGGTGCGCTTTGCCGAGGGGCTGGCCGCGGTGCTGGCGATGGAGGATGCGGTGCTGCTGGAGGTCGGGCCGGGGCAGGGGTTGTGCGCGCTGGCCCGCCAGAACCTGCAAGGCCGGCCCCGCGCAGTGGTGCCCTCGACTGGCAAGGCGCGTGAGGGCGCGGACGACCTGCCACTGATGCTCACTTCGCTGGGAGCGCTGTGGGCGCGCGGGATCGCGCCGGACTGGGCCGTGGTGCGTGGCGGCGGATCGCCGCGGCGCATCTCGCTGCCGACCTACGCCTTCGACCACCAGCGCCATTGGATCGAACCCGGTGAAGCGCTGCCCGCGCAGGTCGCCGGCGAGCGCGAAGCGCCGTCGCAGCGCGTGCGCCGGCTGCCGCAGATGGACGACTGGTTCGGCGTGCCGCAATGGAGTCCATCGCCGCTGCCGCAGGCGGCCGCGCCGGAGGCTGGCCTGCACTGGCTGGTGCTGGGCGGTGACGATGCGACCACGCAGGGCGTGTTGCGACGCATCGCCGACGACGGCGGGCGCAGCGTGCTCGTGCGGGCCGGCCCCGCCTTTGTCGAAGCGCCCGACGGCAGCTTCCTGCTGGCACCCTCCGACGAGGCGCAGTTCGAGCGCCTGTTCACCGCGCTGGAGAGTGCCGGCCGCCTGCCGGATCACATCGTTCACCTGTGGGGCTTGCAGACCGGCCGCGGCGATGCCGCAAGCGACCAGGCGCTTGCCTTCGACAGCCTGGTGAACGTCGCCAAGGTGCTGCAGTCGCTGGACCTGCGGCAACCGGTGCGGCTCGCGGTGGCGAGCTCCGGCAGCCAGTGCGTCAACGGCGGCCCGGTCACCGATCCCGTGCGCAGCCTCGCGCTGGGCCCGGTGCGGGTGATGCCGCGCGAGGTGCCCAACGTCAGTGCCGTGCTCATCGACCTGGACCCGCAGGACCTTTCCTCGGCCGCGGCCTGCCGCGCCGTGGTGGGCGAGAGCAGGGCCGCCGGCGGCGCCGACCTCGTTGCCTGGCGCGGTGGTTCGCGCTGGGTGGCGCAACTCGTCAAGCTGGCGGCTGCTCCCGTTGAGCGCGGCGATGCCTCCGCCGGCCGCCTGCGCGAGCGCGGCACCTACCTCCTCACCGGCGGCTTGGGCGACATCGCACTGGAGCTCGCAGCTTTCCTGGCCCAGCGCTGCAAGGCCCGGCTGGCGCTGGTGAGCCGGCGCAAGCTGCCGGCCCGAAACACCTGGGCCGCACTCGCCTCGGGCGCCGGTGAGCCGGCGCGGCTGCTGCGGCAACTGCTGGCGATCGAGGCGGAGGGTGGCGAAGTGGCCGCCTACAGCGCCGACGTGGCCGACCGCGCCGCCATGGCCGGGGTGATCGCCGACGTGCGGCGGCGCTGGGGCGCCGTGCACGGCGTCTTCCATGCGGCCGGCACGCTGCAGGACGCCCCCATCGCCGCCAAGACGCCCGAAGCGCTGCGCCAGGTGCTGGCGCCCAAGGCCGGCGGCGCGGCGGTGCTGAACGAACTGCTGCCGCCCGGCGAGCTCGATTTGTTCGCGGTGTTCTCCTCCACCAGCGTGTGGCTGGGTCCGCCCGGCCAGGTGGACTACGTCGCCGCCAATGCCTACCTCGATGCCGTGGCGGCGTCCCGGCCCGACGGGCTGGCGATCCACTGGGGCATCTGGGCCGACAAGGGCATGGCCGCGCGGGCCTATGGGCGCACGGCGGCGCCGGCAGCGCCACCTGCGGGGCATCCGTTGCTGGGTGCGCGCATCGAGGGAGAGGGCGGGCCGGCCTTCGAGGTGACATACGGTGCGCAGGACCTGTGGGTGTTGCGCGAGCACGCGGTGGCGGGACGGCCGGTGCTGCCCGGCACGGCGTACATCGAGATCGCGCGCGCCGCCATGGCGCAACTGCACCCGGGCAGCGGCGTCGAGATCCGCTCGCTGTCGTTCGAGGAAGCCATGGTGTTCGACGGCGCCGGCCGCCGCGACGTGCGCATCGAGTTGCACCGCAATGCCCAAGGCTACGAGTTCCTGGTGCGCAGCCGGGCGGATGCGCGCGACGGCTGGCAGGAGCACGCGCGCGCCCGGCTGGCGCGTTTCCAGGGGAAGCTGCCGGCGACAGTGCCCCCGTCCGGCGGCGAGTGGCGCAAGGGTGAGCTGCCGCAGCAAGGCGTCGCGTTCGGGCCGCGTTGGCACAACATCGTCCGCATGCAGCTGGACGGCGGCGAAGGCGCCGCGGAACTGGCTCTGCCCGAGCGTTTCGCCGACGACCTGAAGACCTTTGCGATGCACCCGGCGCTGACCGACATCGCCGCCACCTTCGGCCTGCACCTGCTCGATGCCGAGCGGCGCCGGGACAGCCTGTACGTGCCGCTGTCGGTGGACCGCATCCGCATCGCCGCGCCGCTGCCGGCGCGCAGCGTCAGCCGGGTGCGGCTCAAGGGCGGCGGCAAGGACGGCTTCGTCGCCTTCGATGTCAGCCTGCACACGCCGGACGGAGCGCCGGTCGCCACGTTCGAGGGGTTCAGCCTGCGTGGGGTGGACCCGCAGGCGATGTCGCGACAGGCCAGCGGCCACGGACGCCGCGAGCCCGCCCTGGCCGAGGCCATGCTGGCCTGCGGCCTGCGCGCGGAAGAGGCGCCGCAGCTGTTCGAGCGCGTGCTGGCGGCCGGTGCGCGCGACCTGGTGGTCTCGTCGATTCCGCTGTCGGCCATCCATCGCGCCATGAGCGATGCGGCGCCGCGGCCACTGCCGCCGGTGCCGGCCGCGCGCACCCCTGCGGCATCGTCGGCGCAGCTCAACCCGGTCGAGGCGGTGATCGCCGAGGCCTGGCGCGAGCTGCTGGGCGTGGAGGAGGTGGGACGCGAGGACGACTTCTTCGCGCTGGGCGGCCACTCGCTGGCGGCGGTGCGCCTGTTCGCGCGCATCCGCAAGCAGTGGGACGTGGACCTGCCGCTGGCCACGCTGTTCCAGGGCTCCACGCTGGCCGGCCTGGCGGCGCTGGTGGCGCAGGCCGGCCACCTGGATACCCGCATGCCCAGTGCGCAGGCGCCGGCCGCGGCGCCCGCTTCCAACGTGATCCAGCTGCCGCGCGCCTGGTCGCCGCTGGTGGCGATCTGCCGTGGCGCGGCAGGGCGGCGGCCGCTGTTCTGCGTGCATGGCGCCGGCGGCAACGTGCTGAACTTCAAGGTCATCTCCGACCGCCTCGGCGCGCAGCAGCCCTTCTACGGCCTGCAGGCGCAGGGGGTGGACGGGCGCTTGCCG
>JAKFEA010000113.1:0-3630 GCA_036675905.1 Acidovorax sp.
CCGGTTCAGGCGAGCTTTCCCTCGACCAGGTGCAACTGCCGCCCGCAACGGGCGGCCAGTTGCTCGTCGTGCGTGACCAGCACGAATGCGGTGCCGCGGTCGCGCGCCAGATCCAGCATCAGGTCGAACACCCCGTCGGCCGTGACGCGGTCGAGGTTGCCGGTGGGCTCGTCGGCCAGCACGCAGTCCGGACGGGTGACCAGCGCCCGCGCCACGGCCACGCGCTGGCGTTCGCCGCCGGACAGCTCGGCCGGCCGGTGCTGCAGCCGGTGGCCGAGGCCGACGGCCTCCAGCGCCTGCGTTGCCGCACGCGCGCATTCCTCGGGCGGCTCGCGCCGGATGCGCAGCGGCATGCCGACGTTGTCGAGCGCGCTGAACTCGGGCAGCAGGTGGTGGAACTGGTAGACGAAGCCCAGGTGCCGGTTGCGCAGTTCACCTTGCTGCGCGGGGCTGAGGGAAGCCATCGCCTGGCCGGCCAGGTGCACGCTGCCGGCAGTGGGCGCGTCCAGGCCGCCCAGCAGGTGCAGCAGGGTGCTCTTGCCGGAGCCGGAGGCACCGACGATGGCCACGGTTTCGCCGGGATGCACGTCGAGGTCGACACCGCGCAGCACCTGCACGTCCAGCCCGCCCTCGAAAAAGCGCTTGGCCAGTTCGCGCGCCTGCAGCACCGGCTCACTCATAGCGCAGCGCCTCGGCCGGGTTGACGCGGCTGGCCCGCCAGCTCGGGTACAGGGTGGCGAGGAAGGCCAGCACCAGCGAAATCAGCGCGATCGGGAGGATGTCGTCGCTTTGCGGATCGCTGGGCATGCGGCTGATCAGGTAGATGTCGCGCGGCAGGAAGCTGGCGCCCAGCGCACGCTCCAGCGCCGGCACGATGACGTCGATGTTGAGCGCGATGCCCAGCCCGAGCAGCAGGCCGGCCAGGGTGCCGATGATGCCGACCGCGGCGCCCTGCACCACGAAGATGCCCATGATGCTGCGCGGGCTGGCGCCCAGCGTGCGCAGGATGGCGATGTCGGCGCGCTTGTCGGTGACCGTCATCACCAGCGTGCTCACCAGGTTGAAGGCGGCCACCGCCACGATCAGCGTGAGGATGATGAACATCATGCGTTTTTCCAGCTGCACGGCGGCGAACCAGGTGCGGTTCTGGCGGGTCCAGTCGCGCACCACCACCGGGCCGGTCAGCGTCTGCGCCAGTTCGGCCGCGACCTCGCGCGCCTGGTGCAGGTCCTTGAGCTTCAGGCGCACGCCGGTGGGCCCCTCCAGCCGGAAGATGCGCGCGGCGTCCTCGCGGTGCAACAGCACCAGCGCGCTGTCGTACTCGTAGTGGCCCGAATCGAAGGCGCCCACCACCGTCATCTGCTTCAGGCGGGGCACGATGCCGGCCGGCGTGACCTGGCCGCTGGGGGCGATCAGCGTCACCGCATCGCCCTCGTGCACGCCCAGCGCACGCGCCAGCTCGATGCCCGGCACCATGCCGAACTCTCCGGGCACCAGCCGCGACAGCACGCGCGGGGTCATGGCCCGGCCCAGCTCGGAGACCTCGGGCTCCAGCGCCGGGTCGATGCCGCGCACGATGGCGCCGCGCATGTCCTCGCCGCGGGCGACCAGCGCCTGGGCCGAGATGAAGGGCGCGGCGCCGATCACCTGCGGGTGGCTGCGTGCCTCGCGCATGGTGCGCTCCACGTCCGGCAGCGCGCCGCCGCCGGGGCCGTAGATCTCGATGTGCGACACCACGCCCAGCATGCGGTCGCGCACCTCCTTCTGGAAGCCGTTCATCACCGACAGCACGATGATCAGCGCGGCCACCCCCAATGCGATGCCGAGCATGGACACGCCGGAGATGAAGGAGATGAAGCCGTTGCGGCGGGCGGCCCGGCCGGCCCGGGTGTAGCGCCAACCCAGTGCCAGCTCGTAGGGGATACGCATGCGGGGGTCCGGTTGTGGGCGCGATTGTGGCATCCGCGACAATCGGGGCCGTGTCGGACGCTGCCCACTTGTTGATCCCCTTTGCCGCGTGCAGCGCCGACGGCTGTCGCGAGCGCCTGGCCTCGCTGCGGTTGCCGCACCTGGAGCGGCTGCTGGCCTCGATGTCGCCGGCGCAGGCCGAAGAGGGCGACGAGCACGCGCTGTCCATGCCGCACGAGCGCGTGCTGGCGCGCGAATGCGGCTTGCAGGCGCCCGACGGCCTGCTGCCCCTCGCCGCGTGGGAGGCGATGCAGGGCGGCACCGATCCGGCCGGGCGGGCCTGGGCCTGGGTGACGCCCTGCCACTGGCGGGTGGGCGCCAACCATGTCTTCATGCACCACCCGCAGGAACTGCAGCTGGCTGCGGACGAATCGCAGGCGCTGCTGGCCGCGCTGCGCCCCTACTTCGAGCAGGACGGATTGCAACTGGCCTACGAGGCGCCCACGCGCTGGCTGGCCAGCGGCCCCTTGTTCGCACAGGTCCCCTGCGCCTCGCTGGACCGCGTGGCCGGGCGCGTGATCGACGACTGGATGCCGCGCGGCGAAGCCGGCAAGCCGCTGCGCCGCCTGCAGCAGGAAATGCAGATGCTGCTGTACACGCACCCGGTCAACGAGGAACGCAGCCGCGGCGGCCAGCTGCCGGTCAACTCGTTCTGGGTGAGCGGCAACGGCGCCTTGCCGGCCGGCCATGCGCCCGCGCCGCCGCCGGAGTTGCGCATCACCCACTACCTGCGCGACGCGGCGCTGCTGCAGGACTGGCCCGCCTGGGAGGCCGGCTGGCGGCAGATCGACGAGCACGAAGGCGCGCGCCTTCACCAGGCGGCCGCCCAAGGGCAGTCCGTGGCCGTCAGCCTGTGCGGCGACCGGCAGGCCCGCACCTGGCGCAGCACGGGCGGGCGCTGGCGGCGCCTGGCCGCGGCCTTCTCGCGCCGGCGCGCCGCCGACTGGCTGGCCGAACTGTGAAGATCATCACCCGCGACGTCCCCCCGCGAGCCGTCTGGGCGCTGGAGCAGGCCGGCGTGCACCCGCTGCTGGCGCGCCTGTATGCCGCCCGCGGCGTGCACGCCCGGGAGGAACTGGACGACGGCCTGGCGCGCCTGCTGCCTCCGGCCGGCTTGAAGGGCATCGCCGAAGCCGCCGCCCTGCTGGCCGATGCGATCGGCGCGCACAAGCGCTTGTGCATCGTCGCCGACTACGACTGCGATGGCGCCACGGCCTGCGCGGTGGGGGTGCGCGGACTGCGGCTGCTCGGCGCGCGCCACGTCGACTACCTGGTGCCCGATCGCGTAGCCGATGGCTACGGACTCACGCCGCCGATCGCCCGCCGCGTCAAGGACAGCGGCGCGGAGGTCCTGGTCACGGTGGACAACGGCATTGCCAGTGTCGAGGGCGTGGCGGCGGCCAACGCCCTGGGCCTGCAGGTGCTGGTGACCGACCACCACCTGCCCGGGCCCGGGCTGCCGGCTGCCGCCGCCATCGTCAACCCCAACCAGCCCGGCTGCGGCTTCGAGAGCAAGTGCATCGCCGGCGTCGGCGTGATGTTCTACGTGCTGCTGGCGCTGCGGGCCGAGCTGCGCGCGCGCGGCGTGTTCGATTCGGCTTCGCAGCCCAAACTGGACACTCTGCTGCCGCTGGTGGCGCTGGGCACGGTGGCCGACGTGGT
>JAKFEA010000114.1:0-2434 GCA_036675905.1 Acidovorax sp.
GCACCGGGCAGCCCATCAGCACCTCATAAATGGCGGCCTCGGCTGGCCGCGCATAGGGAATCTCGATGGCGATTGGCGCAATGGCCTGGCCGATCAGCGCCTGGTACAGGTTGACGAACGCCGCCACCCCGAACTCGCTGGCCAGCTGCATGGTGTGATGCTCGCCTTCCCCCCAGCTGTAGCGGATCACCTCGCCCTGCCGACTCACCTGGATATCGAGATTGCTCACCAGCAGGGTCTGGAATCGCCGGTAGCGCATCAGCGCCTGACCCAGACCGCTGCAGGACGCGGCCAGATAACCGACCACGCCAAAATGCTGCGGCTTGGCGCAGCGACCGATACGCAAGCCCAGCGCCGGCACCGGGTGCAGGGCCTGCAGCCGCTCCAGCGCGCCCCAGAACAGCAGGATGGGCATGCGCTGACTGCTGGAGAAAGGCGCAAGGGTCTCCAGCACATCGGGCGCCGCAAGCTGATTCTTGTCGATGTAGTCGCGCAGGGTTTCGGCCAGGGCGCAGGAGATATAGACGTCCTTCGACATGCGGGTTCCGGATTGCCAGGATCGTGGCACAAAATGTCAAACAGGGTGCCCTGGTGTCAAGACGGCGGGATCCGGAGGCCCTAAATTGCCAGCAGTCAATGCTGCAACCCGGGGATTCCCGGAAGCGGCTTACAGGTCACGGGCAGGAGAGTAAAAATGGCATACGTCGTAACCGCAAGCTGTCTGGGCGACAGGTTTACCAAGTGTGTGGATGTGTGCCCGGTGGACGCCTTCCGAGAAGGCCCGCAGATGCTCTATATCGACCCGCTGGTGTGCATCGACTGCAATGCCTGCCTGACCGAATGCCCGGTGCGCGCCATCTACCCGGACTCCGCCGTGCCGGAGCCGATGCAGGACTACATCGAACTCAACGCACGCATGGCCAAGCTATACCCGCCGATCACCGAGAGCCTGGATGTCGACGACAGCCAGGCCGGCATGACGGCCAAGGCGCCGCGCGCTGTCGGCCCGGCCCGCCGCCTGGCGGTGATCGGTGCCGGCCCCTCGGGCTTTTATGCCGCCGACGAAATGCTCCGGCAGCTGCCAGGATCGACCGTGGACATCTTCGAGCGCCTGCCCACGCCCTTCGGCCTGGTGCGCTACGGGGTCGCCCCGGATCATCCGAAGATCAAATCGGTAGCCGCCAGTTTCGACAAGATCGCCCGCTCGCCCAAGGTGCGCTTCTTCGGCAACGTCGAGTTGGGTCGCGACCTGAGCCGCGACGAACTGCTCGCGCACTACGACGCGGTGCTCTACGCCACCGGCGGCTCGGCCAGCCGTCCGCTGGCCCTGCCCGGCGCCGAGCTGGGCAATATCCTGGGCGCCTCGGCCTTCGTCGGCTGGTACAACGGCCACCCGGACTGCCGCGACCTGCAGGTCGACCTGTCCGGCGACACCGCGGTGGTGATCGGCATGGGCAACGTAGCGCTGGATATCGCACGCATCCTCGCCATGCCGGTGGCCGAGCTGGAACGCACAGACATCGCCGACTATGCCCTGGAGGCCCTGCGCCAGAGCAAGATCCGCGAGATCTGCCTGGTCGCCCGGCGCGGACCGGTGCAAGCGGCCTTCACCCCCAAGGAGCTGCGCCAACTGCTCGACACCCAGGGCGTGGACATTCTGGTGGAGGCCGACGATCTGCTGCTGGACGCCGTCAGCGCCGCGGAACTGGCCGAGCCGCTGAACACCGAAGCCCGGCACAATATGGCCCTGCTGCAGGAAGCCCAGGCCCGGCCACGCCTCGGTGACAGGGCTATCCGCTTCGTCTTCAAGGCCTCGCCCAGCGGCTTCGCTGGCACAGACAACCGCGTTGTCGCCATGCAGGGCGTGCACAACAGCCTGCAGGACAATGGCCGCGGTTCGGTCAGCGCCCAGGCCAACGACCGGCAATTTCGCTTCGACGCCGACCTGGTGGTGAATGCCACCGGCTATCAAGGCGTAGCCATTGCCGGGGTCGCCTTCGACGAACGGCGCGGGGTGATCGCCAACGACAACGGCCGGGTCCTCGCCGACCAGGCTGTGTCCGCCAGGGAATATGCGGCGGGCTGGATCAAGCGCGGCGCCAGCGGCGTGATCGGCAGCAACAAGCAGTGTGCGGTGGATTCCGTCGGCCGCCTGGTGGCGGATCTGGCCGAGGCGCCCGCGCCGCTTGCGCCGGGACAGACTCCGGACGTGCTGGCGCTGCTCGAGGCGCGCGGTATCGAGTTCGTCTCCTTCGCCGACTGGACCCTGCTCGATGAGCATGAACGCGAACAGGGCGAGCCCCAGGGCCGCCCGCGGCGCAAGGTGGTGGAAGTCGCGCATATGCTGGAGATCATCCGCGCGCGGCGGCAGCAGGCCGACCAGGCGCAGCCAGCCGCGGCGGCTTCTGTAGAGAGCGCCGCCAACGAGCAAGGC
>JAKFEA010000115.1:0-39346 GCA_036675905.1 Acidovorax sp.
CCGATCACCACGATCAGCAGCACGTCCAGCATGATCTCGAAGGACAGCGAGGTGTCCGGCCCGTTGTAGCGCAGCCAGATCGCCAGCATGGCGCCGGCCAGGGTGGCGAACAGCGCCGACAGGATGGCCGAAGTGGTGCGGTACACCACCACGCGGTAGCCGATGGCCTCGGCGCGGAACTCGTTCTCGCGGATCGCCTGGGTCACCCGGCCGAAGGGCGAGTTCACGATCCGCAGCATGGCCAGCACCAGCACCACGGCGACGACGAACAGCAGGTAGTAGGCCAGCAGGCGCCCGTCGAGATCGACCCCGAACAGCGGTGTCGAGGACAGCTCGAAGCTGGGCTGCAGCTGGGGGGGCACCTTGAAGGTCAGGCCGTCCTCGCCGCCGGTGAACTCCGACAGCTGCGAGGCCAGCGTCTGGAAGGCGGCGGCAAAGGCCAGCGTGATCATCGAGAAGAAGATCGCGCGCACCCGCAGCGAGAACAGCCCGATGGCCAGCGCCAGCAGGAAGGACAGCGCCAGCGCGCAGCCGATGCCCACGGCCAGGGCCGTCCAGTTGGCGCCCATGCGACTGAGCGCGATGGCCACCCCGTAGGCGCCGATGCCGAAGAACATGGTGTGGGCGAAGCTGACGATGCCGGTGTAGCCCAGCAGCAGGTCGAAGCTGGCCACCAGCACGATGAACACCAGCACCTTGGCGGCCACGTTCAGCGCCTTGACGCCCGGCACCAGGAAGGGCGTGAAGGCCAGCGCCAGCACGATGGCCAGCAGCAGCACCGCCAGCACCCGGCTGCGCGGCAGGTCGTGGGAGAGCAAACGGTTCAGCATGGCGTTCACTTGCTCAGCGCGTACACGCCCTGCGGCCGCCACAGGAGGATGGCCATCATCAGGACGATGTTGGAGAACAGCGCCGCCTTGGGCACCAGGAAGCCGGTGTAGTTGGCCATCAGGCCCACCAGCAGCGCGCCGATCAGCGCGCCGGTGGTGGATCCCAGCCCGCCGATGATCAGCACGATGAAGATCAGCACGTTGACCTGCGCGCCCATCTGCGGGATCACGTTCTGCTGGTACAGCCCCCACATCACGCCGCCCAGGCCGGCCAGCGCGCTGCCGACCACGAACACGCCCACGAACAGGATGCTGATGCGGTAGCCCAGCGACTCGACCATCTCGCGGTCCTGCACGCCGGCGCGGATCAGCAGGCCGATCTTGGTGCGGGTGAGGGTCCACAGCAGCACCGCGAACACCATGAGGCCGACGATCACGGCCAGCAGGCGGTACTTCTCGACGGCGGCGTCACCCAGGTAGTAGGACCCGCGCAGGCCCTCGGGCAGCGGCAGCGGAATCTGCAGCGGGCCCCAGATCACCTTGATCAGTTCCTCGCCGATGATCATCCCGCCCATGGTGATCAGGATCTGCTTGAGGTGGTTGCCGTACACCGGGCGCACGATGAAGCGCTCGAAGGCCAGGCCCACGGCGGCGGCCACCAGCATGGCGATCACCATCGCCGGCAGCACCGCCAGCAGGTTGGTCCACAGGCTGCCCGAGGCCGTGTAGTCGCCCATCGCGCCCAGCACGCTGGTGGCGACGAAGGCGCCCAGCGCGATGAACACGCCGTGGCCGAAGTTCAGCACGTCCATCAGGCCGAACACCAGCGTCAGGCCGGAGGCGATGATGAAGATGATCATGCCCATGGCCAGCCCGGCGACGGTGAGCGTGACCCAGGTCGAGGACGAGCCGATGAAGGGCAGCACCAGCAGCGCCAGCAGCGGCACCAGGGCCAGCGGCTTCCAGTCGAGATCGAGCTTGTTCATAGCGCCAGTCCCAGCAGCGAGTGCTGCAGTTCCTCGTCGTCCGCCAGCGCCTTCATAGTGCCGGCATGGACGATGCGTCCGTTGTCCATCACGGCCACCGTGTCGCCCAGCCGCTTGGCGAAGTTGAAGTTCTGCTCGACCAGCAGGATGGTCACGCCCTTGGCCTTGAGCTGGCCGAAGGCGTCGATCATGTTGTTGATGATGGCCGGCGCCAGCCCCTTGCTGGGCTCGTCGATCACCAGCAGCTCGCGCGGCTCCACGATCGCGCGCGCCACCGCGAGCATCTGCTTCTGCCCGCCCGAGAGCTTGCCGGCGGGGTGGTTCCAGAACTTCTCGACGGCCGGGAACAGCGAGAAGATCCATTGCAGGCGGTCTTCGTCGATCTGGGCGGCGGTCTTGGCGCCGCGGGCCGCCAGCAGCATGTTCTCGCGCACCGTCAGGTCGGCGAAGATGCCCATGTTCTCCGGCACGTAGGCCACGCCCAGGCCGGCGATCTGCGGCGTCGGCAGCGCGGTGATGTCGCGGCCGGCCAGGGTGATCGTGCCGGCGGACGCCTTCCACAGGCCCATGATGGTCCGCAGCGTGGTCGTCTTGCCCGCGCCATTGCGGCCCAGCAGCATGGTGAGCTGCGCGCGCGGCACGACGAGGTCGACGCCGTGCAGGATGTGATAGGCGCCGATGTGGGTGTGGACGCCTTCGAGGGTGAGAAGGTTGTCGCTCATGGCATTTCTCCTTCCCCCTCTGGGGGAAGGTCGGGATGGGGGCGCTGGGCGGTGGGGAGCGCCCCCACCCCAGCCCTCCCCCGGAGGGGGAGGGAGCAAGACAGGGAGCCCTTCATGCTGCGGACTCCTTGCTGACGCCCAGGTAGGCTTCCTGAACCACGGGCGAGGCGATCACCTCCGCCGGTTCGCCGTCCGCCACCAGGCTGCCGTTGTGCAGCACGATGATCCGGTCCGCGAGCTCGCGCACCACGTCCATCTTGTGCTCCACGAGCAGGATGGTCTTGCTCTTGTCGGCCTTCAGGCGCCGGATCAGGTCCAGGATCACCGGCGCCTCGGCGTGATTCATCCCGGCGGTCGGCTCGTCGAACATGTACACCTGCGGCTCCAGCGCCATCAGCAGCGCCACCTCCAGCTTGCGCTGGTCGCCGTGCGGCAGGTTGGCCACCAGTTCGTGCTCCTTCTCCTTGAGGGAGATGGATTCCAGGATCTCGTCGGCGCGTTGCGTCAGCGCGGCGTGGTCGCTCCAGACGCTCCACAGGTTGAGGCCGCGTCGGTGCTTGCCGTCGCGGGTGGCCTGCACCGCCAACCGCACGTTCTCCAGCACCGACAGGCGCGGGAACAGGTTGGTGAGCTGGAACGCCCGGCCCAGGCCGGCGCGGGTGCGCTGCGACGCCGACTCGCCCGACAAGTCGCGCCCGCCCAGCGTCACGGTGCCGGCCGTGGCCTTGAGCTGGCCGGAGATCAGGTTGAAGTAGGTGGTCTTGCCGGCGCCGTTCGGCCCCACGATCGCGGTCAGCGTGCCGGGCTCGAACGAGCAGGTGACGCCGTTGACCGCGACGTGGCCGCCGAAGCGAACCGTCAGATCCCGGGTGGCAAGCAGGCTCATGGCTCTTTCAGGTTGTGCGAAGCCACGCCCCGCGCGCCGGCGCGGGGCGACCGCAAGGCGGCAAGGCGGCTTGCGCCGCCTTGCTCCTGCTCCTTAGTGCTTGTTCTTGACCGGGACGTTCATCTCGGAAGGCTTGATCTCCTTCACGAGCTGCAACTGCACTTCGGGGCCCGGCTTGGCATTCGGGTCCACCTTGAAGTGGTACATCGACTGCATGGCCTGGTGGTCTTCCTTGCGGAAGGTCATCGGCCCCTTGGGCGTGTCGAAGGTCATGCCTTCCATCGCCGCGATCAGCTTGCCGGTGCCGGTGTCGCCGTTGGTCTTCTTCAGCGCGCTGACCAGGGCCATCGCCGCGGAGAAGCCGCCGGCGGTGAAGAAGTCCGGCGGGCTGTTGAAGCGCTTCTGGTGCTCCTTGACCAGCCAGTCGTTCGCTTCGTTCTTCGGGAACTTGTAGTAGTAGTAGCTGGCGCCTTCCATGCCCGGGAAGTTGTTGTACGCCGCCATGGCCGGGAGGATGTTGCCGCCGGTGGCGATCTCGATGCCGTAGCGCTTGAGGTCCATGTCGGCGATCTTGAACGGGTTGCCGGCGCCGGCCCACACGATCCAGATCACCTTGCGGCCGGGCTTGTCCTTGAGCGCGTCGATCAGGCGCTGGGCACCGGCGGTGAAGTCGGTGGTGGTGGCCGGCAGGTATTCCTCGTGCACGATCTTGGCGGTCTTGACCGCTTCCTTGAACGCCTTGACGCCGTCACGGCCGAAGGCGTAGTCCTGCGCCAGCGTGGCGATGGTCACGCCCGGCTTGTCCAGCGCCACGGCGTTGGAGATCGCATCCTGCGAGCTGTTGCGGCCGGTGCGGAAGATGTACTTGTTCCACTTCTCGCCGGTGATGGCGTCGGCCACCGCGGGCTCGACCAGCAGGATCTTCTTGTATTCCTCGGCGACCGGCAGCATGGCCAGGGCGACGCCCGATGACGTCGGGCCGACGGCGAGGTCGACCTTGTCGTCGGAGTAGGCGGTGGCCAGCAGCGACTTGCCCAGGTCGGGCTTGCCCTGGTCGTCCTTCTCGATCACGCTGATCTTCTTGCCGTTCACGGCCATGGTGCCGCCGGTGGCGTACTCCAGGCCCATCAGCAGGCCGGCCTGGGTCTGCTTGCCGTAGGCCTCCAGCGGGCCGGTGCGGCTGTACACGTGGGCGATCTTGATGTCGCCACCGGACTGGGCCAGGGCGATGGGCGCGGACAGGGTGGTGGCGGCCAGCGCGGCGAGCGCGACCAGGGTGCGACGTTGCATTGCGTTTGTCTCCTGCGAGGAAAGGAAGGGAATGGGGAACGCGACCGGGCTGATTGCACATTGCGTGCCAGCGCCAGGCGCCCGATTCGCCGGGGAGTCTACGCCGAACCGGACAGAGGTGATCGATAAACAGACACTTCATTGTCCAAAAATCGGGCAGCCGCCTGATTTTCGGACAGCGACAGGGCGGCCAAGCGCTCATACAGCTTGGCCCGCGAGATGCCCAGCATGCGCGCGGCCGCGAGCTTGTTGCCGCGGGTGGCCGCCAATGCGGCCGCAATGGCGGCCCGCTCGACCTCGGCCACCTGGTCGGCCAGCGGCCGCAACCGGCGGCTGTCGGTCGCGGGTTGCGGCAGCGAAGGGACGGCCGTGACCGCCGGCGGCGCGATGCTCTCCACGCCGGCATCGCGCAGCACCTGCTCCAGGTGGCCGGCCTCGATGCGCTGCGACTCGCTGCGCATGGCCGCCTGCTCCAGGACGTTGCGCAATTCCCGGATGTTGCCGGGCCACGACTGCGCTGCCAGCAGCGCCATCGCCTCGGCGCTGAGCTCCGGTGGCGGCGTGCCGTTGCGCAGCGCCATGTCCTCGCCCAGCGCCTCGACCAGCGCCGGGATGTCGGTGCGCCGCTCGCGCAAGGGCGGCACGCGGATCGGCAACACGTTCAGGCGGTAGTACAGGTCCTCGCGGAAGCGCCCTTCGCGCACCAGCGCCGACAGGTCGCGCGAGGTGGCGGCGATCACGCGCGCGTCGAATGGCACCACCTTGTTGGAGCCCAGCGGCTCGATCTCGCCTTCCTGCAGCGCGCGCAGCAGCTTGGGCTGCAGGCTGGGCGGCATGTCGCCGATCTCGTCGAGGAACAAAGTGCCGCCGTCGGCCAGCTTGAACTTGCCGTCCCGGCCCTTGCGGTCGGCGCCGGTGTAGGCGCCCGGCGCCACCCCGAAGAACTCCGCCTCCAGCAACGTGTCGGGTACCGCGGCGATGTTGACGCTGACGAAGTGGCCGTTGGCGCGCGAGGAGCCGGCGTGGATGGCGTGGGCCAGCAGTTCCTTGCCGGTACCGGTTTCGCCCAGCAGCAGCACCGGGCTGGAGGAGCCGGCGGCGCGCCGTGCCTGCCGCTTGACCTCCACCGCCGCCGGGCTGGAGCCGAGGAAGCTGCCCAGCGTGTACTTGGAGCGCCGCTGCGTCGCCAGTTCGCGCCGGGCATCGTCCAGGTCGCGCTGCAGGTGGGCGAACTTCTGGATCAGCGGCTGCAGGGTGGTTTCGGGATGGTCGAACAGCACGATGCCCAAGGCACCTATCACCTGCCCCGCCTCGTCGCGCAGCGGGATGCGGCTGACCACGAAGGTGCCGGCCCGGTTGGACAGCAGGTCGATCAGGATCGGCTTGCCGGTGCGGATCACCCGGTCCATCAGGGTGTTGTGCACGACTTGCGAGACCGGGTGGCCGAGGAAGTCCTCCACCCGATCGAAGCCCAGCGCCGGCAGGAAGCGCTTGTACTGCTCGTTGATCCAGACCACGCGCTCGTCGCGGTCGACCAGCATCATGCCTTCGCTGGCGTTGGCGAACAGGTCGAACATCGACCGCGCCGCCAGCTCCAGGATGCGCTGGCCGTCGAGCGGCAGGCTGTCGTCTTGCATGCGGGAGATGGTAGCGCCCCGGATGGCTCCCTCCCCCCTCTACCCCCCGCGCACCCCCGATCGGCGCAGCAGCCTCGGCAGCACCAGCACGGCCAGCACCACGATGACCAGGGTGAGCGACATCGGCCGCTGCACGAAAACCGCGAAGCTGCCCTCGCCGATCGACACCGCATTGCGCATCTGCGCCTCGGCCAGCGGCCCCAGGATCATGCCCACCACCACCGGCGCCGTCGGGAAGTCGTAGCGCCGCATCACCACGCCGAGCAAGCCGATGCCGTACAGCAGCACGAGGTCGAACGCGCTCTGGCGCATGCCGTAGGCGCCCACCGTGGCGAAGATCAGGATGCCGGCATACAGCTGCGGCTTGGGGATCTTCAGCAGCTTCACCCACAGCCCCACCATCGGCAGGTTCAGCACCAGAAGCATCAGGTTGCCGATGTAGAGCGAGGCGATCAGCGCCCAGACCAGCGCCGCCGAGCTGGTGAACAGCTGCGGCCCCGGCTGGATGCCGTAGTTCTGGAACGCGCCCAGCAGGATGGCGGTGGTGTTGGAGGTCGGGATGCCCAGGGTCAGCAGCGGGATCAGCGCCGCCGTCACCGTGGCGTTGTTGGCGGCCTCCGGCCCCGCCACGCCTTCGATCGCGCCCTTGCCGCCGAACTCCGCCAGGTCTTCGCCCTTGGCCAGCTTCTTCTCGGTGGCGTAGCTGAGGAAGGTCGGGATCTCGGTGCCGCCCGCCGGGATGCAGCCGAACGGCGTGCCGATCGCGGCGCCGCGCAGCCATGCGGGAATCGAGCGCTTCCAGTCGCGCCGCGTCATGTACACGCGGCTCATCGCATTGCGCTGCTGCGGCGAGCGGCCTTCGTACATGGCCGCGTAGATCACCTCGGCGACGGCGAACAGGCCCACCGCCACCAGCACGATCTCGATGCCGTCGAGCAATTCGGGCACGCCCAGCGTGTAGCGGGGCTGCCCGGAGATCTGGTCCAGGCCGATGCAGCCGATCGCCAGGCCCAGCAGCAGCGCGGTCATGCCGCGCAAGGTGCTCTTGCCCAGCACCGCGCTGACCGTGGTGAAGGCCAGCACCATGAGCATGAAGTACTCCGGCGGGCCGAGCTTGATCGCGAACTCGGCCACCGCCGGCGCGAACAGCGTGACGATCACCGTGGCGATGGTGCCGGCGACGAAGGAGCCGATCGCCGCGGTGGCGAGCGCCGCGCCGGCGCGCCCGCTCTTGGCCATGCGGTTGCCCTCCATCGCCGTCACCAGCGTGGCGGTCTCGCCCGGCGTGTTGAGCAGGATGGAGGTGGTCGAGCCGCCGTACATCGCGCCGTAGTAGATGCCGGCGAAGAAGATCATGGACGCGGTGATGTCGACCTTGCCCGTGATCGGCAGCAGCATCGCAACGGCGACCGCCGGACCGATGCCGGGCAACACGCCGACTGCGGTGCCCAGGGCACAGCCCACCAGCGCCCACACCAGGTTGGCCGGCGAGATGGCGGTCGCAAAGCCCTGCAGCAGGGCGTCGAAGATCTCGATCACAGCCAGCCCGTGTCGGTGAGCCCGGGCAGGGAGAGGCCCAGGAATTGCGTGAACAGCCAGTACACCGGCGCCGCGATCAGCACGCCCGTCGCCAGGTCGGCCAGCAACGAGGCCGGGCGGGCGGCAGCCTGGCCCGCAGCCCGCCGCAGGCCCTGCACCGCCAGCAGGTAGCACACGGTGCAGGCGAGGATGAAGCCGATGCGCGTGATCAGCGCGGCGTTGGCCAGCAGGGCGGCCGTGATCCAGGCAAGACCCGGCCACCAGGCGCGGGCCGAACCGTCCGGCGCGTCCCTCTCGCGAAAGCCACCGGTGAGCGCCTCGCGCAGGATCATCGCCCCGCAGGCCGCCAGCCCGACCGACACCACCCACGGCAGGAAGTTCGGGCCCACCCCGCCGTAGCCGGCGGCCGAGGGCACCACCCACGCGCCCGCACCCAGCGCGAGGCCCAGCAGCAGCACGCCGGCGCCGACCGCCGCCTCCCAGCCCTTGCCCCTATTCGTTTCCATCTCCGCTTCCTTGCCTGCTGCCGGGTGCCCCGCGCAAGAACGCCCGGCCGTGCCGAACGTTTCTCGGCAGCAAAACGCCCGGCACGGCCGGGCGTTCGCTGTTCGGGCGCGTGCCGGATCAGATCATGCCGGACTTCACCATGGTGGCGCGCAGGCTGGCGAACTCGTCGTCGACGAACTTCTCGAACGCCGGACCGCTGAGCACGGCCGGCGTCCACTTGTTCTTCTCCAGCGCCTCGGTCCAGGCCTTGGTCTTGATCGCGGCCAGCACCATGTCGGTGGTGGCCTTGCGCTGCGCAGGCGTCAGGCCCGGCGCGCCGAACACGCCGCGCCAGTTGCCGATCTCCACGTCGATGCCCTGCTCCTTGAGCGTGGGCACGTTGATGCCCTTCAGGCGCGTGCCGGAGGTGACGGCGATCGGCTTCATCTTGCCGGCCTCGATGTACTCGGCGAATTCGCTGTAGCCGCTGCCGCCCACCGTGACGTTGCCGCCCAGGATCGCCGCGGTGGCTTCGCCGCCCCCCCGGAAGGCCACGTAGTTGATCTTGGCGGGATCGGCGCCGACCGCGCGCGCCAGCATGGCCGCCGCGATGTGCTCGGTGGAGCCGCGCGAGCCGCCGCCCCACTTGACGCTGCCCGGGTCCTTCTTGAGCTGGGCGACCACGTCGGCCATGGTCTTGAAGGGCGAGTTGGCCGGCAGCACGAACACGTTGTATTCGCTGGTCAGGCGGGCGATCGGCGTGGCCTGCGACAGGCTGACCGGCGGCTTGCCGGTGATGATGCCGCCCAGCATCACGGCGCCCATCACCATCAGCGCGTTCGGGTCGCCCTTGTTGGCGTTGACGAACTGGGCCAGGCCCAGCGCGCCGGCGGCGCCGCCCTTGTTCTCGTAGTTGACGTTGTCGGCCACCTTGGCTTCCTGCAGCGCCTTGCCGAGCGCGCGGCCGGTGCTGTCCCAGCCGCCGCCCGGGTTGGCCGGGATCATCAGCTTGACGTTGGCGGCAGCCCGCGCCGACAGCGGCAGGGCGCCGGCGGCGGCCAGGGCGGCCATGGACTTGAGGAAGGTGTCGCGACGCATGGCAGGTCTCCTTGTGAAAGGTCTGGACGGGGAACCCGGGCATGATCCATCGCGTGCCTGTCAATCGGCTGTCCGCGGCATTGGGGGAACTACCGAGCCCGGCCGCTGCTACGCTGCGCCACCCATGAAGCTGTTGCTGGTCGAGGACGACCCATCCATGCGCGCGGCGCTGGAGCGCTCGCTTGGCCGGCGCGGCCTGCAGGTGCAGGCCTGCGCCGACGGCAACGCGGCGCTGGGCGCCTGGAAGGCGTTCGGCCCCGACGTGGTCGTGCTCGACCTCAGCCTGCCGGGCCGCGACGGGCTCCAGATCCTCGAGCAGGCGCGCCGCGAAGGCATCGCCACCCCCGTGCTGCTGCTGACCGCGCGCGGCACCGTCGGCGACCGGGTGCTGGGCCTCAACGCGGGCGCCGACGACTACCTGCCCAAGCCCTTCGACCTGGATGAGCTGGAAGCCCGCCTGCGCGCCCTCGCCCGCCGCCGCTCGGCATCGCCGGCGGAAGCCCCCGGCGACACCCTGGTCGGCCGCCTGCGGCTGGACCGCGCCGACGGCGCCTTCTACCTCGATGGCAGCGTGCTGGAACTGACCCCGCGCGAATCGGCCCTGCTGCAGGCGCTGTTCGCCCGCCCCGGCCACGCCGTGGCGAAGGAGCGGCTGTTCGAGCTGGTGTTCCCCGGCGAGCCGGACGTGCAGTACGAAGCGGTCGAGGTGGTGGCCTACCGGCTGCGCAAGAAGCTGGCCGGCACCGGCGCCCGCCTGATGACGCTGCGCGGCCTGGGCTACCTCGTGAAGCCCGAATGAGGCCGCTGTCGCTGCGCCGCTACCTCCTGCTGGGCATCCTGCTGCCGGTGCTGGCGCTGATCGCGCTCAACGGCGTCAGCCTGTACCGCCAGGCGCTGCGCGCGGCCAACACCGCCTACGACCGCACCCTGCTGGCCTCCGCCAAGGTGATCGGCGAACAGCTCGACGTGGAGGGCTACGACGAGCAGGCCCGGCTGCGAGCCACGGTGCCCTACTCCGCGCTGGAGGCTTTCGAGGCCGACACGCGCAGCCGGCTGTTCTACCGGGTGTCCGACCTGCGCGGCGAGCTGGTGTCGGGTTTCCAGGAGCTGCCGTTCTGGCGCGGCCAGCTGCCGCAGCAGCCGCCCTATGCGGCGCTGGTCGATTTCTACGATGAGCGTTTCCGCGACCAGGAGGTGCGGGTGGCCGTGCTGCTGCAGCCCGTCGCCAGCGCCAACGGGCGCGGCATGGCGGTGGTGCAGGTGGCCGAGACGCTGGAGCTGCGGCGATCGCTGGCGCGGCAGGTCCTGTTCGACACGCTTTGGCGGCAGGCACTGCTGGTGGCGGTGATCGCGATGGTGGTCATCGTGGTGGTCCAGCGCGCGACCCGCCCGGTGCGCCGGCTGTCCAGCGAGCTCGAGGCCCGCGGCGAGAACGAGCTGACCCCGATCGAGGCGCCGGACGCACCACGCGAACTGCTGCCGCTGGTGGAGGCGACCAACCAGGTGATGGCCCGGCTGGCCCGGCTGCTGGACAACCAGAAGCGGTTCGTGCGCGACACCGCCCACCAGCTGCGCACGCCGCTGGCGGTGCTCAAGACCCAGGTGCAATCGGCGCTGCGCGGCGACGTCGAGCCGCGGCAGGCGCTGCAGGAGGTGGGGGCCACCGTGGACCGGGCCACGCTGCTGGCCAACCAGATGCTGTCGCTGGCCAAGGTGGAGCAGCTGCGCCAGCAGGCGGACGCGCCTGTCGTCGACTTCGCGGAGGTGGTGCGATCGGTGGCGCTGGAGCTGTCGCCGCTCATGGCCGAGCAGGACCTGGACTTCGAGATCGAGACGCGGCCCGCGCGCGTTCGCGCCCACGACTGGATGCTGCGCGAGCTCACCCGCAACCTGCTGCACAACGCGATCCGGCATGGCCCGCGCGGCGGCCGCCTGGCCGTGCAGTTGATCGCCGACGGCCGCTGGCTGGCCCTGACGATCGGCGACAGCGGGCCGGGCATCGCCGCCGAGCTGCGCGAGCGGCTGTTCCAGCCCTTTGCCGCGGGCGATGGCCGCAGCGGCTCGGGCCTGGGCTTGCTGATCTGCCAGGAAATCGTGCATGCGCTGGGCGGCAGCATCGTGCTGGACAACCGCGAGCGGCACGGCCGCACGCAAGGTCTGGATGCAACCGTCCGGCTGCCGCTCGCCACAATGGGAATCGATGGACAGGCTGCGAATTGACAAGTGGCTGTGGAGCGCGCGCTTCTACAAGACGCGCTCGCTGGCGGCCGAGGAAATCGGCAAGGGGCGCGTGTCGGTCAACGGGCAGGAGGCCAAGCCGGCGCGCGAGGTCAAGGTGGGCGACACGGTGGCCATGCGGCGCGAGTCCGTCACACGCATCGTGGTGGTCAAGGGGCTTTCGGGCATGCGTGGGCCGGCCCCGGTGGCGCAGCAGCTGTACGAGGAAACGCCGGAGAGCCTGAAGGCGCGCGAGGAAGCCGCGCAGCAGCGCCGCCTGGCGCGCGAACCGGCGCTGTCCATCGAGCACGGCAGGCCAACCAAGCGCGGCCGGCGTGACCTGGACGAAGCCCGCCGCGGCGGCTGGGGCGACCGCTGGAGCGCGTCGATCGACGACGAGAAATGAGGGCGCTACTCCCCCAGGCGCCGACGCAATTCGGCCACCGCACTGTGCACGGTGGTCAGCACCGGCACGCCGCAAGCCGCAGCCACCGCATCACGCGCCCGAGCCAGGCTGAACTGCGCCAGCGCGATGGCGGTGCAGCCTTCATCGACCAGCTGCCGCGCAACCGCTGCCACGAGCTCGTCGTGGCGCGCGCCGTCTCCGCAGTCAAGCGCCGCCAGTGCGCCCTCCGCCAGCCGCGTGCGCAAGTCCAGCCCCGGCGGGAATTCCGCCGGCATCGATGCGAGCGTGGGTGCGAAGGTGGCGACCAATCCGATCCGGCCGTCCAGCGCCGCGGCTTCGGCCACCATGGCCTCGTTGGGCTTGAGCACCGGCACCTGCGGGTGCGCTCTCGCCACGGCCTCGATGCAGGGGCCGAAGGCCGAACAGGTGAACAGGATGGCATCGCTGCCGCAATCCAGCGCGTAGTCCGCCAGCTGCTGGAAGCGCTGGTGCATGGCTGCGTCCAGCGACCCGGCGCGGGCCAGGTCGGCCGACAGGCTGTCGTCCAGCAGGTTCATGCGCAGCGCCTGCGGCCAGGCCTGCGCCAACGCGTCGTTGATCGGCGCGACCGAATGCGCGAGCGCGTGGATCAGCGCGACCCGGGTCATGCCGGCTGCATGCGCGCGGGCTGGCGCACGCCCTGCACGAACCACACGATCGCGATCAGCAGGAAGCCGGGCAGGTAGAACCAGTGCGGCGTCGGCCGGTCCAGCGGCACCTTCACCGCCGATACGTCCCAGCCCTGCTCGATGCCCGCCTTGCGCGCCACCGAGCCGAACCTTACCGCCCCGATCTGCACGTCCTGGCCCAGCGGCGCCAGCTGCAGGCCGGCGTCCGCCAGCCGCTTGCGACCGTCCGGGCCGGCGGCGCCGAGCCGCACCGCCACGGTCTTGCTCACGTCGTCGCCTTCCAGCGTGGTGCCCTTGATCACCATCACCAGCCGGCCGTTGTCGGGCAGCCCGCGGGCCACGTCGAACACCTGCCCGGCCGGCACGTCGCGGTACTCGGGCGTGATCTGGTCCATGAAGAAGTCGGGCCGGAACAGCAGCACCACGGCCAGCACCAGCAGCAGGTTCTCCCACCAGCGGCTGCGCACCCGGAACCAGTTCATGGAGATGGCGGCGAACACCAGCATGGCGACCGTGCAGGCGACCGCGACGCTGAGCAACTCCCACCAGCCGTTCACGTCGATCATCAGCAGCTGCGGGTTGAAGATCCAGATGAAGGGCAGGATCACGGTGCGCAGCGCGTACAGCGCCCCCTGGATGCCGGTCTCGATGGCGTCCTCGCCGGAGATGGCGGCCGCGGCGAAGGTGGCCAGGCCCACCGGTGGCGTGATGTCGCCCATGATCCCGTAGTAGAAGACGAACAGGTGAACCCCGATCAGCGGAATCACCAGCCCGCTCTGCGCGCCCAGCTCCACCACCACCGGCGCCATCAGCGTGGCCACCAGCACGTAGTTGGCGGTGGTGGGCACGCCCAGCCCCAGCACCAGGCAGACGAAGGCGATGAACAGCAGCATCGCGAACACGTTGCCCTGCGAGACGAAGTCGACGAACTCGGTCATGCGCAGGCCCAGCCCGGTGAGCGTGATGCCGCCCACGATGATGCCCGCCGTCGCGGTGGCGATGCCGATGCCGATCATGTTGCGGGCGCCGTCGTGGAAGCCGCCGACCACGTCCTGCCAGCCGGCCAGCCAGGTGCCGGCCGTGGACTGCCGGCGCAGCAGCTTGACCAGCGGACGTTGCGTCAGCATCAGCGCGATCAGCACCGTGATCGCCCAGAACGCCGACAGCGACGGCGACATCTGCTCCACCATCAGGCACCAGATCAGGGTGCCGATCGGGATCAGGTAGTGCAGGCCGGCGCGCACCGTGGGCCAGGTGTCCAGCGGCTGCGGGTTGTCGACGTCGATGTCCTCCGGCAGGTCGGGGCAGCGGGCCGCCTCGCGGATCGAGTAGAGGTACAGCGCCGCCAGCAACAGCACCACCCCCCAGATCGCGGCGCCGCCCAGCAGCGACTGGATGGCCACCATTGCGTAGTAGATGGCCGCCACCACGATGATGCTGCCGGCCAGCCCGATGCCGGTGCGCAGCAGCTTGTCGCGCACCGGGCGCGGCGCGCGCTTGACCAGCGGGTTCATGCCCATCTTCAGCGCCTCGAGATGGACGATGTAGAACAGGCCGATGTAGGACAGCACGGCCGGCAGCAGCGCGTGCTTGACGACCTCGGAGTACGGGATCCCGACGTACTCGACCATCAGGAAGGCGGCGGCGCCCATCACCGGCGGCATGATCTGGCCGTTGACCGAGCTCATGGTCTCGATCGCGCCGGCCTTGACGCCGCCGTAGCCGGACTTCTTCATCAGCGGGATGGTGAAGATGCCGCCCGAGACCACGTTGGAGACCGAGGAGCCGGAGATCATCCCGTTCAGGGCCGAGGACACCACGGCCACCTTGGCCGGGCCGCCGCGCATGTGGCCCAGCGCCGCGAAGCTCACCTGCATCATGTAGTTGCCGCCGCCGCCGCGATCGAGCAGCGCGCCGAACAGCACGTACACGAAGATCGCGCTGGTGGAAACGCCCAGGGCGATGCCGTAGACGCCCTCGGTGGTCAGCCACATGTGCGACATCAGGCGGCTGACCGAGGCGCCCTTGTGCTGCAGCACCTCGGGCATCCACGGACCGGCCATCGCGTAGCCGATGAACAGCGCGGCCAGCACGGCCATCGGCCAGCCGACCGCGCGCCGCGTGGCTTCCAGCAGCAGCACCAGGCCGACGACGGCCGTGACGATGTCCATGGTCGTCGGCTGCCCCGGGCGGGTCGCCAGCTGGGCGTAGAACAGCAGCAGGTAGGCGCCGGCGAACGCGCCAACCAGCGCCAGCAGCCAGTCGAGCACGGGGATCCGGTTGCGCGGCGAGCGGCGCGTGGCCGGCCAGGCCAGGAACGCCAGGAACATCGAAAAGGCCAGGTGGATGGCGCGCGCCTCGGTGTCGTTCAGCACGCCCCAGCCCAGCACGAAGGGCAGCGGCGAGGCGTACCAGTACTGGAACACCGACCAGGCCAGCGCCGTGCCGGTGATCACCAGGGCGGTGATGCCGGCCGGCTTGCGCCCGCCGGTATCGGTGTCCGCCACCAGTTCCTGCAGGGCCTGCGGCGCTTTCTCGATGTCGGTCGCCATGCTCTTGTTCTCCTCGTGAAACAAAAAAAGGGCGAAGTCCTCTTCGCCCTTTTCTTGCGTGAGCGCCGGACTTTACTTGATCCAGCCCTTCTCGCGGTAGTAGCGCGCGGCGCCCTCGTGCAGCGGCGCCGAGAGGCCGTCCTTGACCATGTTCTCGGGCTTCAGGTTGGCCAGCGCGGGGTGCAGCTTCTTGAACTCGTCGAAGTTGTCGAACACGGCCTTGACGACCTGGTACACCGTCTCCGGCGGTGTCTTGGCCGACGACACCACGGTGGCCAGCACGCCGTACGTCTGCGTGGGCTCGGGGTTGTTCGGGTACAGGCCGCCGGGGATGGTCGCCTTGGCGTAGAACGGCTTGTCCGCCACCAGCTTGTCAACGGCCGGGCCGGTGATGGACACCAGCTTGGCGCCGCAGGTGGTGGTCGGGTCCTGGATGTTGGCGCTGGGGTGGCCGACGCCGTAGAAGAAGCCGTCGATCTTGCCGTCGCACAGGGCGGGGCCGTGCTCGTCGGCCTTGAGTTCGGAAGCCAGCGCGAAGTCGCTCATCTTCCAGCCCATGGCGGCCATCAGCTCCTCCATCGAGGCGCGCGTGCCCGAGCCGGGGTTGCCGACGTTGAAGCGCTTGCCCTTCAGGTCGTTCAGGGTCTTGGCGTTCACTTCCTTGCGCGCCACCACGGTGAAAGGCTCCGGGTGCACCGAGAACACCGCGCGCAGGTCACCGTACGCGCCGGCGTCCTTGAACTGGGCCTGGCCCTTGTACGCGTTGAACTGCACGTCGCTCTGGGCGAAGCCGAGGTCGAGCTCGCCGGCCTTGATGGTGTTGACGTTGAACACCGAGCCGCCGGTGGACTCGACCGAGCAGCGGATGCCGTGCTTGGCGCGGTCCTTGTTCACCAGGCGGCAGATCGCGCCGCCCGCGGCGTAGTACACGCCGGTGACTCCGCCGGTGCCGATGGTGACGAATTTCTGCTGCGCGACGGCAGGGGCGCTGAACAGCGCCGCCGTCACGGCCGCGCAGCCGGCCAGTGCCGGCACCAGGGTCTTCAGACGCATTTTGAAAGGCTCCTTTGTGGTTGGTTTTCAGAGGGAAGCAATCGCGGCCTCGAGGGCGGCCTGCAGCCGTTGTGCGACGAGGCCCAGATCGGATTCGCCGGCGATGAAAGGGGGCGCCAGCAAGACGTGATCACCATAGTGGCCGTCCACCGTGCCGCCCATCGGGTAAACCATCAAGCCTTGCGCCATGGCTTGCTTCTTGAGCCGGGCGTGCAACTTGAGCGCGGGATCGAACGGCGCCTTGCTGTCGCGCTCGCGGACCAGTTCGATGCCCCAGAAGAGGCCGCGGCCGCGGATGTCGCCCACGTGCGGATGCGCTCCGAAGGTCTCCTGCAGCAAGCCGTGCAGGAAGTCGCCCCGGCGGCGCACCTGCTCGAGCAGCCCGTCGCGCTGGATCACCTTCTGCACAGCCAGCGCGGCCGCGCAAGCCACCGGATGGCCGAGGTAGGTGTGGCCGTGCTGGAAGAATCCGGAGCCGCCGGACATCGCCTCGACGATGTGCTTGCGCGCCAGCACGGCGCCGATCGGCTGGTAGCCGCCGCCCAGGCCTTTGGCGATCGTGATCAGGTCGGGCACCACGCCCTCCTGCTCGCAGGCATGCAGCGTCCCGGTGCGGCCCATGCCGCACATCACCTCGTCCAGGATCAGCAGCACGCCGTGGCGGTCGCAGACCTCGCGCACGGCCTTGAAGTAGCCGGGCACCGGCGTCAGCACACCGGCGGTGGCGCCGCCCACGGTCTCGGCGATGAACGCGATGACCTTGTCGGGGCCGACGCGCAGGATCGCCTGGTCCAGTTCGCGCGCCAGCCGCTGGCCGTACTGCCCGGGCGTCTCGCCCGGCTGCATCTCGCGATAGGAATAGCACGGCGACACGTGCGTGGCCGGCATCAGGATGGGCGCGAAGGGCTCGCGCCGCCACGCATTGCCGCCCACCGCCAGCGCACCCAGCGTGTTGCCGTGGTAGCTCTGCCGGCGGGCAATGAAATGGCTGCGCTGCGGCTGGCCGATTTCCAGGAAATACTGGCGCGCCATCTTCAGCGCCGCTTCGACCGCTTCGGAGCCGCCGCTGACGAAGTAGGCATGGCTGGTGCCCGCCGGCCCGGTGCGCACCAGCTCATCGGCCAGTTCCTCCGCCACTTCGCTGGTGAAGAAGCTGGTGTGCGCGTAGGCCAGCTTGTCGGTCTGCGCATGCATCGCCGCCAGTACGTCGGGATGGCCGTGCCCGAGGCAGGAAACGGCCGCGCCGCCCGATGCGTCGAGGTAGCGGCGGCCTTCGCGGTCGGTGATCCAGACCCCCTGGCCGGAAACGGCGACGGGCGGCAAGTGGTGCAGGTGGCGATGGAGGACGTGCGTGGACATGGCGTTTCCGGTTGACCCACGCAGTTTAGAGGCTCGCCAACGGCGAAGCCCGCCTTGCGGCGGGCTTCTTGGTCTTGGCGGAGCCGGAGGGATTCGAATAGCCAGTCTTCGCGGACCCTCCAGACTAATGAGCAGCCGCCATGCCTCTACACGCAGGCGCGCGCGATCAACAACTTCTGGGCTTGTCGGGAGTGTCGTTGCTGTCGCAAAAAGGTCCGCGATGATCTCGTCGGCCTTCAACTTCTTCGCCAAGACAGCGATCTAGCCGCCTGCGTCTGAGCGACTTCTTGACCGCCCCGTGCCAGAGAGTTCTTGAATCAGGGAGTTCGACACGGAACGTCAGCGGTGAACCTAAGGGTAGTCACCTCCACGTTCCAGAAGGTGAACTGCTTACCGGGGCCGTTCGCGGAAGTGACTGTGGTTTCGATGTACAGCTGCCCCGTGCTTGGCTCTATCCGGCCCGTGGTGATCGCCACAACGCCCTCGCTGGGCGAAGTCGCAGTGTTCGTGAACGTGACGGCGGGCCCCGAACGGGTTATCGGAAGCCGCTCCGGGCCTACCGCCCAGCCATCCAAGCTAATCCATCCTGCGGCCTCATCAAGCTCAACACTAATGATGGCTGGTGACGGCGTCTTGTCCGTGTCCACTTCCATGGTGCCAGCGCCCTTGCACAGCAGCTTCACCGGCGCAGCGTCAACGGACGAAACAAGGCCGAAAAGCGCGCTAAGCGCCAAGACAAAGGCGAGGTTGGTTTTGGACCTCATAGCGATATTGTGAGGAATGCGCAAAGGGGCGGTGCGCCGCCCCCCAGACACCGTCGGGAAGGCGCAGCCAACAAAAAAATGTGGGCACGCCGCCGCCCAAGGCCTAGCTCGTGCCCACTCTGTACCCACATCCCTAGCGCACTAGGGAGGGCTGAACGTTGTTGAGATTAGTTGGGAAGAACGTTCAGATCAGACCGGGCCCTGTGCTAGGCCCTTGGTCTGGAACGTTTTTTTGCCGATGACCATTGAATCGAGTTTCTTTCTGTTGAACCCATCAAAGGCATCTGGCGGAGACGGAGGGATTCGAACCCTCGATGCGGCTCTACACCGCATACTCCCTTAGCAGGGGAGCACCTTCGGCCTCTCGGTCACGTCTCCAGCGAGGGGGGATTATGCCCCAAGCATTCACTCTTCCATTGGCGCCGCAATGGCCTGTTCAGGCGGGAGGCGCGTCCAGGTCGAACGCGCGGTGCAGCGCGCGCACGGCCAGTTCCATGTACTTCTCGTCGATCACCACCGAGGTCTTGATCTCGCTGGTGGAGATCATCTGGATGTTGATGCCCTCCTCCGACAGCGAGCGGAACATCTTGCTGGCGACGCCCACGTGGCTGCGCATGCCGATGCCCACGATGCTGACCTTGCAGATGCGGGTGTCGCCTTCCAGCTGGTCGGTGCCCAGCGTGGGCAGCACCTTCGTCTTGAGCAGGTCCATCGTGCGCGCATAGTCGTTGCGGTTCACGGTGAAGCTGAAGTCGGTCTTGCCGTCCTTGGAGATGTTCTGGATGATGACGTCGACCTCGATGTTGGCGCCGGCGACCGCGCCCAGGATGTTGTAGGCGATGCCCGGCTTGTCGGGCACCCCCAGGATCGACACCTTGGCCTCGTCGCGGTTGAAGGCGATGCCGGAAACAACGGCTTTTTCCATTTGTTCGTCTTCCTCGAAAGTGATCAGGGTGCCGGACCTGGCCTCTTCCCCGATCGGGATGTCCCAGGGCGTGAAGCTCGACAGCACGCGCAGCGGGACCTTGTACTTGCCGGCGAACTCCACCGAGCGGATCTGCAGCACCTTGGAGCCGAGCGACGCCATCTCCAGCATCTCCTCGAAGCTCACGCTGCGCAACCGGCGCGCCTCGGGCACCACGCGCGGGTCGGTGGTGTAGACGCCATCGACGTCGGTGTAGATCAGGCACTCGGCCGCCTTCAGCGAAGCCGCCACGGCCACTGCCGAGGTATCGCTGCCGCCTCGGCCCAGCGTGGTGATGTTGCCGCCCTCGTCCACGCCCTGGAAGCCGGTGATGATCACCACCTTGCCGGCGTCGAGGTCGGCGCGCACCTTCTTGTCGTCGATCGAATCGATGCGGGCCTTGGTGTACGCATTGTTGGTGCGGATCGGCACCTGCCAGCCGGCGTAGCTCACCGCCTGCATGCCTTCGGCCTGCAACGCGATCGACAGCAGGCCCACCGAGACCTGCTCGCCGGTGGAGCCGAGCATGTCCAGCTCGCGCAGGTAGGCGTCGCTCGGCTGGGCCGGCGCCAGTTCCCTGGCCAGCCCGAGCAGCCGGTTGGTCTCGCCGCTCATGGCGCTGGGCACCACCACCATCTGGTGGCCGGCCCGCGCCCACTTGGCGACCCGCTTGGCGACGTTGCGGATGCGCTCGGTCGAGCCCATCGACGTGCCGCCGTACTTGTGAACGATCAATGCCATGGAAGGTGCGACGAAAGGGAGGCCGCGGCCGCAAGCCTTGCTGGGCCGCCTCGGGGAAAACCCGGGATTCTAGCGGCGGCCGAGCAGCAGCCCGGCCGTGCCCGCGCCAGCCGCAGTGGCAAGCCTCACCCGGCCGAGAACCCCAGCACGGCGGCGTCGCGTGCAACGAACCCCGACCCCACCTTGAGGCGGAGCCGGTGCCCGCGCGTCGTGCAGTCGGCCAGCTGGTCGAGCAGTTCGGCCATCTGCGCGGCGCTCGCTGCCGTGCCATGGGCGCTGCGCAGCCAATGGCGCAGCAGGTTGGCCTGGCGGCCACGCGAGAGCGCCTGCAGTCGCACGATCACGACCTCGCCGCCCATGGACGCGAGGTCGGCTGCGGCCACTTCGTCGAGCAGCGCCTGCGCCTGCGCCGCATGCCGCGTCGATCGTGCGAAGGTGTCACGGAACTGCGGGAACGCCTGCTCCAGCGCCGGCAGCACCTGGTGCCGGATGCGGTTGCGCGTGTAGCCCGTGTCGGCGTTGCTGGGGTCCTCCACGAAGCCGGCGCCCTGCCCGGCGAGCCATTCGCGCAGGGCAGCCCCCGGCACTTGCAGCCAGGGCCGCAGGAACACCATGCCGTGCCGCTCGAAGCGGGCCGCCATGGCGGACAGGCCGGGCAGTCCTGCTCCGCGCGACAGCGCCAGCAGCAAGGTCTCGGCCTGGTCGTCGGCGTGCTGGGCCAGCAGCACGCAGCCCAGCCCGGCCTCGCGCGCCGCGTCGGCCAGCGCCGTGTAGCGCGCACGGCGCGCCGCGTCTTCCGGGCTCTCGCCGGCCGCATGGCGCGCGTCGACGTGCCGCACCTGAAGCGGAATGCCGAGCTCGTCGCACGTGCGCCGGCAGTGCTCCGTGAAGGTGTCCGCAGCAGCCTGCAAGCCGTGGTGGACATGGATCGCCTGCACCTGTCCCGGCCAACAGCGCGCGGCAGCCAGCAGCAAGGCCGACGAATCGGCGCCGCCGCTGTAGGCGACGCCCAGGGGAAGCGGCGGATCCAGCGCCCGAAGCGGCGCCAGCAGGGAAGGGTCGGCGCCCTCAGCGGGCTTCGGCCTTGGTGTCGGTGAAGCGGCCATACCCTTGCAGCCGCTCGTAGCGCCGGTCCAGCAGCTCGCGCGTCTTGAGGTCGGCCACCTGGCGCCAGGCGTCGTTGAGCGCACGCTTGAGGAAGGCGGCCATCTGCTTGTGGTCGCGGTGCGCGCCGCCGACCGGCTCGTTGACGATCTTGTCGACCAGGCCCATGGCCTTGAGCCGGTGGGCGGTGATCCCCATGGCGTCGGCCGCGTCCTGGGCTTTCTCGGAGGTCTTCCACAGGATGGAGGCGCAGCCCTCGGGGCTGATCACCGAATAGATCGAGTACTGCAGCATCAGCACCTGGTCGGCCACCGCGATGGCCAGCGCGCCGCCCGAGCCGCCCTCGCCGATCACGGTGCTGATGATCGGCACCTCCAGCTGGGCCATCTCGTAGATGTTGCGGCCGATCGCCTCGGACTGGCCGCGCTCCTCGGCGTCCATGCCGGGGAAGGCGCCGGGCGTGTCGACGAAGGTGAACACCGGCAGGCCGAACTTCTCGGCCGTCTTCATCAGCCGCAGCGCCTTGCGGTAGCCCTCGGGCCGGCTCATGCCGAAGTTGCGCGCGGCGCGCTCCTTGGTATCGCGGCCCTTCTGGTGGCCCAGCACCATGCAGGCGTGGCCGTTGAAGCGTGCCAGCCCGCCGACGATGGACTGGTCGTCGGCGAAGTGGCGGTCGCCGTGCAGCTCGATGAAACCGGTGAAGAGCTCGCCGACGTAGTCGAGCGTATAGGGGCGCTCGGGGTGGCGGGCGATCTTGGTGATCTGCCACGGCGACAGCTGGCTGTAGATGTCCTTGGTCAGCTGCTGGCTCTTGCGCGAGAGCTGGTCGATCTCCTCGGAGATGTCGACGGCCGACTCGGTCTGCACGTAGCGCAGCTCGTCGATCTTGCTTTCCAGTTCGGCGATGGGTTGCTCGAAGTCCAGGAAGGTTCTCTTGGCCAAGGGGCTGGCTCCTGTTTGTTCGGGGGCGCGTCAGTATTCGACGGGCAGCGGGTCGAGCGAGCGCCAAATATACCAAGTGGCCACGCTGCACCAGGGCTCCCACGCCTGTGCCACTTCGCGTGCGTCGCTGCGGCTGACCGGGTCGCCCGAGAAGTAGTTGCGGCTGATCCCGTTGATCAGGCCGATGTCGTCCAGCGGCAGCACGTTGGGCCGCATCAGGTGGAAGATCAGGAACATCTCGGCGGTCCAGCGGCCGATGCCGCGGATGCCGATCAGCTCGGCGATGATCCCCTCGTCGTCCATCGCCCGCCACGCATCGACATGGATGGCGCCGGAGTCGAAGTGCAGCGCCAGGTCGACCAGGTACTCGATCTTGCGCGCCGACAGGCCGGCGGCCTGCATGTCGTCGACCTTGAGCTTGAGCACGTTGGCCGCGGTCATGCGGCGCGGCAGCCGGGCGAAGCGGTCCCACACCGTCTGCGCCGCCTTCACCGAGATCTGCTGGCCGACGATGCTGCGCGCCAGCGTGGTGAAGGCGTCGCCGCGCGATTGCAGGCAGGCGTCGCCGAACTGCGGGATCAGCCGCTTCATCACCCGGTCCTTGCGCGACAGCTGGCGGCAGGCTTCGGCCCAGTAGGCCGGGCGCGCGAGTTCGACCGGGGAGCCCGTGGCATCGTTCAAGAGGCCGCCTCCCAGGTGGTGCCGGCCGGCGAGTCCTTCAGCACGATGCCCTGCTGCAGCAGCTCGGCCCGGATGCGATCGGCCGCAGCGAAGTCCTTCGCCTGCTTGGCGGCGGCGCGCTCGGCGATGCGCTGCCGGATCGTGGCTTCGTCCAGTGTCGCGCCGCTGCGCAGGAAGGCCTGCGGGTCCCCCTGCAGCAGGCCCAGCGTGGCGCCCAGCGCCTTGAGCAACCCGGCCATTTGCGCCGACTTGCCCCGATTGACCTCGGCGGCCAGGTCGAACAGCACGGCCACGGCTTCGGGCGTGCCGAAGTCGTTGTCCATGGCCGCCTTGAAGCGCGTTGCATGCGGTTGCGACCAGTCGATCGCGGCGACCGGATCGGGCGTCACCGAGCCCATCGCGGTGTACAGGCGGCGCAGCGCGCCGCGCGCGTCGTCCAGGTGCACGTCGCTGTAGTTCAGCGGACTGCGGTAGTGGGCCCGCACGATGAAGAAGCGCACCGTCTCCGCATCGAACTTCTGCAGCACGTCGCGGATGGTGAAGAAGTTGCCCAGCGACTTGGACATCTTCTCGTTGTCGATGTTGACGAAACCGTTGTGCATCCAGAAGCGGGCCAGCGGCTTGCCGTTGGCGCCCTCGCTCTGCGCGATCTCGTTTTCGTGGTGCGGGAAGGTGAGGTCGGCGCCGCCGCCGTGGATGTCGAAGGTCTCGCCCAGCAGCGCGCACGACATGGCGGAACACTCGATGTGCCAACCGGGGCGGCCGGGCCCGTAGTCGCTGTCCCATTGCGCGTCGGCCGGCTCGCCCGGCTTGGCGGCCTTCCACAGCACGAAGTCCAGCGGGTCGTCCTTGCCCTCGGCCACCGCCACGCGCTCGCCGGCATGCAGTTCGTCCAGCGACTTGCCGGACAGCTTGCCGTAGCCGGGGAACCGCCGCACCGCGTAGTTGACGTCGCCGCCGCTGCGGTAGGCCAAGCCCTTGCCTTCCAGCGTGCGCACGATGCCCAGCATCTGCGGCACGTAGTCGGTGGCGCGCGGGTCGTGCGTGGGCCGCTCGATGCCCAGCGCGTCGAAGTCGCGGTACATCTCGTCGATCATGCGCGAGGTGAGCTGGCGCACCGGCTCGCCGTTGTCCAGCGCGCGGCGGATGATCTTGTCGTCTATGTCGGTGATGTTGCGCACGAAGGTCACGCGCAGGCCCGAAGCCTTCAGCCAGCGCTGCACCACGTCAAAAGCCACGTTGGCGCGCGCATGCCCCACGTGGCACAGGTCGTAGACGGTGATGCCGCATACGTACATCCGCACATGGCCGGCCTCCAGGGGAGCGAAGTCCTCCAGGGCACGCGTGAGCGTGTTGTAGATGCGCAGGCTCATGGATGTTCGGGAAACCTGCGCCGCGGGGCGCAGCGCGAGGTCGGTGTCGCTACTCGATCTGCCGGGTCTTGCCGTCGAGGTGCCCGGTACAATCGGCCCGCAGTATATAGGCCTTGCGCGGGACCTCGGTCCGCGCCCCACCGAACGCTCCCATGCCGCACGCCCGCCTTTCCGTTCCGCGCTCGCTGCGCCTGCTGGCCCTGGTGACCGCACTCGCCGTGCCCGCGCTGGCGCTCGCCGACGACTACGCCGACGTCAACCAGCTGTTGCGAAATGGCCGGCATTCCGACGCGTTGGCCAAGGCCGACCAGTACCTCGCGGCCAAGCCGCGCGATCCGCAGATGCGCTTCCTGCGCGGCGTGATCCTCACCGAATCGGGCAAGACGCAGGACGCGATCGCCACCTTCGTCAAGCTGACCGAGGACTACCCCGAACTGCCGGAGCCGTACAACAACCTCGCGGTGCTGTATGCCGGCCAGAGCCAGTTCGACAAGGCGCGCGCGGCACTGGAAATGGCGATCCGCACCAATCCCAGCTACGCCACGGCGCACGAGAACCTGGGCGACGTGTACGCCAAGCTGGCCAGCCAGGCCTACAGCAAGGCGTTGCAGCTCGATGCCGGCAACACCGCGGTGCAGCCCAAGCTGGGGCTGATCCGCGAGCTGTTCGCGCCCGGCGCCCGCGGCGTCAAGCCCACCGCGCCGTCCGCGGCTGCGCCCGCTCCGGCTCCGGCCGTGGTCGCCAAGGCTCCCGCAGCGGCGCCCGCGCCCGCCCCGGCAGCCTCGCCTGCCGCAGCGCCCGTCGCAAAGGCCCCCCCGGCCCCGCCTGCACCGGCCGCCACGGCCGCCAACGCCGCGGCCCGCGAGGTGGAAGACGCCGTGCAAGCCTGGGCCAAGGCCTGGTCGGCCAAGGACATGTCCGGCTACCTCGCGGCCTACGGCAAGGACTTCGACCCACCGGGCAAGCAGTCGCGCAAGGCCTGGGAGGAAGAGCGCCGCAGCCGCATCGTGCCGCGCTCGCGCATTTCCGTCCGCCTGTCGGACCTGGACGTCGACGTCAACGGCAGCAAGGCCACCGCGACATTCCGGCAGGCCTACAGCGCCGACGGCCTGAACATCAACGGCCACAAGACGCTGGAGCTGCACAAGGTCGGCGACCGCTGGCTGATCGTGCGTGAGAGCGTGGGCTGAACACCGGCCGGCCGCCGCTGCCGGGCCAAGGGAAGTTGCAGTCTTGAACCTCCGCTCTCGAATCCGCCGTCCCCTTTCCGCCGCTCTCGCGGCCGCGTTGTGCGCTGCCCTGGCCCTCGGCCTGGCCGCGCCCGCGGACGCGTCGACGCGCCACAAGGCCAAGGCCCCATCCAAGAAGTCCCGCGGCATGGCGGCCAAGCCGGCGCCCCGCGATGGCCAGGCCGAGGCGCGCCTGATCGAGGTGTACCGCCTCGTCGGCCAGGGGCAGGCGCGGCTGGCGCTGGCGAAGGCCGAAGCGCTGGTGCGCGAACACCCGAACTTCCAGCTGGCGCAGCTGGTCTATGGCGACCTGCTGGCAGCGCGCACGCGGCCGGTGCGCGCGTTGGGCGACGTGCCCGAAGGCGCCGGCCTGCTGGGCGCGCAGTCGCTGGCCGAGCTGCGCGAGGAGTCGCAGCTGCGCGTGCGCGCGCTGCTGGAACGCCCACCGGCGGGCATGGTGCCGTCCCAGTTCGTGCAGCTGTCGCGCAGCAGCCGCCATGCGATCGCCATCGATACCTCGCGTGCGCGCCTGTACTTCTTCGAGAACACCGCCGCCGGATTGAAGCTGCTGGGCGACTACTACGTCTCGGTCGGCAAGCAGGGCATCGAGAAGGCGGTCGAGGGCGACCTGCGGACGCCGCTGGGCGTGTACTACATCACCAGCAACCTGGACCCGAAGACCCTCAAGGACTTCTACGGCGCCGGCGCGCTGCCGATCAACTATCCCAATCCCTACGACACCCGGCGCGGCAAGACGGGCAGCGGCATCTGGCTGCACGGCACGCCGCCGGGCCAGTTCTCGCGCGCACCCAAGGCCAGCGACGGCTGCGTGGTCCTGGCCAATCCCGACCTCGAGCGCCTGTTGCGTACCGTGGAGATCCGCAGCACGCCGGTGGTGATCGCGCCCTCGCTGCAGTGGGTGGCGCCAGCCAAGCTGCAGGCCGACGCCAAGCCCTTCGCCGACGCGCTGGCGGCCTGGCGCGCCGCCCGGTCCAGCGGCGACGCCGAGCGCCTGCTGCCGTTCTACGCGGCCGACTTCTCCGCCGACGGCAAGGCACTGGCCGAATGGATGCCGCAGCTGCGCGCCGAACTCGGCCGCGTGCGCGGCCGCGGGGTGCAGCTCAAGGATGTGTCGTACCTGCGCTGGGCCGACTCGGCCGAAACCATGGTGGTAACCTTCGGAGAGGTGCCTGCGGGCGCCCGCAGCGGCCCCGTCAAGCGCCAGTACTGGATGCGCGTGGGCGCACGCTGGAAGATCTTCTACGAAGGAGTGATCGGTTGATTCCTGCCCTGACCCGCCGCGCCGCGGCCGGCTTCGTCGTCCTGTCCGCGCTGCTGCCCGCGGCTTGGGCCCAGCAGGCCCCGCGAGTGACGTTCACCACCAGCGCCGGCGACTTCGTCGTCGAGGTGTATCCCGACAAGGCACCCAAGACGGTCGAGAACTTCCTGAAATACGTGCGCGAGGGCCACTACGACGGCACCATCTTCCACCGCGTGATCGACGGCTTCATGATCCAGGGCGGTGGCTTCACGCCCGACATGCAGCAGAAGCCGACGCGCTCCGCCATTCCGCTCGAGACCCGCCCGGAACTGAAGAACGACCGCGGCACCCTCGCGATGGCGCGCACCGCCAACCCGAACTCCGCCACCGCGCAGTTCTTCATCAACGTGGTCGACAACAAGGGCCTCAATGCGCCCATGCCCGACGGCCACGGCTATGCGGTCTTCGGCAAGGTCGTGTCCGGCATGGACGTGGTCGACAGGATCAAGGGCGTGCCCACCGGCAATCGCGGCCCCTTCCAGAACGTGCCCGCCACGCCGGTGGTGATCAAGTCGGCATCCGTCGTCAAGTAAAGGAACCCCCATGAGCAACCCGAAGGTCGACCTGCACGTCGCCGGCTATGGCGTCATCACGCTCGAACTCGACGAAGCCAAGGCGCCGGCGTCGGTCGCGAACTTCCTCTCCTACGTGAGGAAGGGGCACTACGACGGCACCATCTTCCACCGCGTGATCGACGGCTTCATGGTCCAGGGCGGCGGCTTCGCCCCCGGCATGAGCCAGAAGCCCAGTGACGCGCCGATCCAGAACGAGGCCAACAACGGGCTGAAGAACGACCGCTACACGGTGGCCATGGCGCGCACCAACGATCCGCACTCGGCCAGCGCGCAGTTCTTCATCAACGTCGCCGACAACGAGTTCCTCAACCACCGCGCGCCCAATCCGCAGGGCTGGGGCTATGCGGTCTTCGGCAAGGTGGTCGGCGGCACCGACGTGGTCGACCGCATCAAGGCCGTGAAGACCGGCCGCAAGGGCATGCACGACGACGTGCCGCAGCAGGACGTCGTGATCGAGAAGGCCGTCGTCGCCTGACGGCGCTGCGTTGGCGCTGCCGCCCTTCGCCGAACACACGGCCGACCCCGGCTGGCGCTGCGTCGATTTCATCTCCGACCTGCACCTGCAGCAGGGCGAACCCGGCACCTTCGATGCGTGGCGACGCTACCTGGCGTCCGCGCCGGCCGACGCGGTGTTCATCCTCGGCGACCTGTTCGAGGCCTGGCCGGGTGACGACGTCATCGACGAGCCGGGGTTCGAGGCCGACTGCGCCGCCGTCCTGCGCGAGGCTTGCGCACGGCAGCCGATCTTCTTCCTGCACGGCAACCGCGACTTCCTGGTCGGCCAGGCGTTCGCTGCCGCCACCGGCGTGCGCCTGCTGGCCGATCCCACCGTCCTGTCCTTCGGCGGCCGGCGCTGGCTGGTCAGCCATGGCGACCTGCTCTGCCTGGGCGACACCGAGTACCTGCGCTTTCGCGGGCAGGTGCGGGCGCCTGGCTGGCAGCGCGATTTCCTCGCCCGGCCGTTGGCCGAACGGCAAGCGATCGCACGGCAGTTGCGGACGCAGAGCGAAGAGCGCAAGCGGTCCGGCGCGCCCTATGCCGACGTGGATGCCGAAGAAGCGCGCGCATGGCTGCGCGCCGCAGGAGCCCGCACGCTGGTCCATGGCCACACGCACAAGCCCGCCGAACACGACCTGGGCGACGGCCTGCAAAGGATCGTGCTGACGGACTGGGACCTCGGCGGGTTACCGCCGCGCGCCGAGGCGCTTCGGCTGTCATCGGACGGCGCCTGGCGGCGCCTGCCGCTGGCCTGATGTTCGGCTGGTGGCGCCGGCGCCGCGCGGCGCCTCCCATTCCCGAGGTCTTGTGGCGGCAGGTGCTGGCCGCCTACCCGTTCCTGGCCGGACGGCCCGGCGACGAACGCGTGCGATTGCGCGAGCTCGCCGCGGAGTTCCTGCAGGCCAAGGAATTCCACGGAGCCCAGGGTCTGCCCATCACCGATGAACTGGCGGTCGCCGTGGCGGCGCAGGCCGTGCTGCCGGTGCTGCACCTCGGCCTGCGCTGGTACGACGATTTCGTCGGGATCGTCGTGCACGCCGACCAGGTGGTGGCGCGGCGCAGCGCGCAGGACGAAGCCGGCGTGGTGCACGAATGGGAGGAGGTGCTGGCCGGCGAGGCGATGGAGCGCGGACCGGTGATGCTCAGCTGGCGTGACGTGCAGGACGCCGGCGCCTCCGCGGAACAGGGCTACAACGTCGTGATCCACGAGTTCATCCACAAGATCGACATGCGCGACGGCGAGCCGGACGGCTGTCCGCCGCTGCCCGCCGCCCGGCGGCGCGAGTGGCACTCGGTGTTCGATGGTGAGTACGAGCGCTTTCGCGAACGGGTCGTGGTCGCGGAGCGTTTCGGCGGCGAGCCGCCCTGGCTGGATCCGTACGGCGCCGAGAACCCCGGCGAGTTCTTCGCGGTGGCCGGCGAGGCCTACTTCGTCAACCGCGCCCGCTTCGCGCAGGAGTTCCCGGCCCTGCTGGCGCTGTTCGACGGGTTCTTCCTCCCGTCCGCGTGAAAGGCCACGCGGACCGGGACCCGCAGACTCAGCCGCGCAGCAGCACCTTCAGCACGTTCTGCAACCGGCGCGCCGCGCCCGTTTCGTGCGCGGTCGCCAGCACGCGCGCGGCATCGTCGCCCCAGGTCTGCGCCGGCGACGGATCGTTGCGGCGCGTGAGCAGCAGCAGTTGCAGCTGCCGCCGCGCCGCGATGTGCTCGGCCGGCGTCGGCGCCTCGGCCGCAATCTCCAGCCGCAGCAGCGCTTCACCCGCGCCGCCGGACGGCGCGGCTTGCAGGGCGTTGACCCAGGCGCCGCGAATCGCCGGCGAGACCGACCGGCCCAGCTCGCCCTGGCTGGGCACCTGGTCGGCGGCGCGCTGCTCCCAGGCGGCGAGCAGCTGCGTGAGGGCTTCACCGTGGGCCTGCGCCGCCAGCTTTCGCAAGGTCTGTTGTGCATGCTCCAGCGCATCGCGCTGGGCCCGGAAGGCCACGTCGCCCAGGCGCGGGCCACGGTCGTCCGCCTCGCGGTCACCGAAGCGCCCGCCCCGGCCGCCGTCGCGGCCCGGTCGATCGCCGCCGCGATCGCCGAAGCGGCCGGCGCCCGGACCCGGTCGCCTGTCGCCGAACTTGCCGCCACGGCCGGCCGGCTGGGGCTCGGCCCGCTTCATGCCCGGGCGGTCGTCGCCGCGCATGGCAATCACCGGCTTGGGCGCTGCCTTGGCTGGCGCCGCCGGCGATTCGGCAGGAGCAGCGGATTCCCCGGGCTGTCCCGCCGCGTCGCCGGAGGCCGGTTCGGCCGCCCCTGCGTTCTCGCCAGCGGCCTCCGGCGCCGGCGCGTCGGCGCCCTCGCCCTGCGGTCCGGCTGCCTGCACCCTGGCCTGGTCGGCCCGCGCCTGCGCCTGCCCTTTCAGCGCGGCATCCAGCGCGCCCATTGCGGACCGGATGCGGTTGGCGTCGCCGCTCGCGTTGGCCGCCTCCAGCGCCTTCGAGGCCTCGAGCACTGCCCGGTCGCGCTCGCTCAACGCCGAGGCGGCGCGCTCGCGCTCCTCGGTCTTGCGGTTGAAGGCATCGTCGATCGGCTTGCGGAAGGCATCCCACAGCTTCTGCTCGTGCTTGCGGTCCAGCGGCACGGTCTGCGCCTCGGCCTGCCAGCGCTGCTGCAGCGCCTTGACGGCATCGATGCGCAGTTGCGGCGCGGCACCCAGCACGCGGGCTTCCTCGATCATGGCGTGGCGGCGTTCCACGCTCTGCTTCTGCGCCGCCGCCAGCGGCGCTTCGGCCGCCTGGATCGCCTGCTTCCACTGCGGCTGCAGTTCGGCGAAGGCCTTCTCGCCCAGGTGGCCGGCCTCGCGCCAGCGCGACTCGAACTGGTGGATGACGCGGTTGAAACCCTTCCAGTCGTCGCCCGCTGCCGTGGTGTTCTGCCCGGCCCAGGCCTGCACTTCCTGGATCAGCGCCAGGCGTTGGGCCCGGTTCTCGGCGGCCTCGGCCTTGATCTTGTCCAGCCACGCCTCGACCACCTTGTAGGCCTCGTTGCAGGCCTCGTCGAAACGCTTCCACAACGCGTGGTTGGGCGGGCCGCCCTGGTCGACCTGCTTCCACTGCTCGCGCAGCGCGCGCAGCTGCTCCTGCATCTTGCGGCCGCCGTACCGGGGCTTGCGCTGGGGCGGTTCGGCGACGGGCGCGGGCGCCGGCGCGGCACTGTCGGCTGCCGGCGCGGGCGACTCCTCGTTCGCTGCAGTGCTTGCATCTGCGGCCGGTGCCTCTGTTTCGGCGACCGGCGGCGGTGCCGACGACCTGGCGGGCGCCACCGGCTCGAACAAGGCCTCGGCCTTGGCGACCAGTTCCTGGCGCAGCTGGTCGGCGCGCCAACGCTGCCAGCCTTCCATCTCGCCGGCGGAGGCCAGCAGCGCATGCGCCTGGTTCTCCAGCTTGTCGTCGACCAGCCGGGCATGCTCTTTCAGCGCGGCCCGCAGGGCGGCCGCAGCGCCGGCGGTGCCCTTGCCGTGCCCCTGGGCGATTTCCTGCTCCAGCCTGCCGATCGCCGCGGTGACCGATTCGGTCGCCTTGGCCCTGAGTTCGGGATCCACCTTGGGCTTGGCTGCCGCCGGTGCGGCCTCCACCGGCATGCCGCGGGCCGCGCGCAGTTCGTCGGCCCACACCGGCACGGGCGGCAAGGGGGCCGCGGGGTCGGCGTCGGCCGCGACCGCCTGCGCCAGCGCGCCCTGGAACGCATCCCAGACCACCTGCAGCTGGTTGCGCGAGGCTTCCAGCAGGGGCGGGAAGCGCGCGTCCACGCTGGGCCAGTTCGGATCCCCGACCAAGGCGTCGGCCTGGCCCTGCCAATCGGGCACGTCGGCGCGCAAGGCGTCAGCCGCGGCCTGGGCGTCGCGCCAGGGCTTGGTGGACAGCACCTCGATGCGCTGGGCCAGCAGGACAGCGGCCTCGCGCTGCACCTGCACCCGGTGCTGCAGGTCCTCGATGCCCTTGACCCGCTCGGCCAGCCGCGCCTTCAGGCCAGCCAGCGGCTCGCGGCTCAGGGGCGCGCCGGCCTTGGCCGCATCGCGCTGCCAGGCCATGGCGTCGGCGATGTTCAGGCGCGGCTGGGCCAGCAATGCCTCGGCTCTTTGCGACCACTCGGCCGCGATCGCCTCCTGGCTGCGGGCCCGCTTGATCTCGTCGAGCCGCTCGCGCAGCACCCGGGCAGCGCCCTTGTCGCGGGCGCTCAGTTCGCGGAACACCTCCTGCATCTGCTCGGCGTTCGGGTCGCCGGCGAGCCATTCGCGCAGGCGCGCGGCGCGTTCGCCCGAGGTGGGCGCGGAAAAGGCACCGCCGGTCAGCGCGTCGAGCGCCTGGGTGTCGGAGGGTCGGAGGCTGGCTTGGGTCACTTCGGGTCGGGCTGGAAAAAAACACGCCCTCGCATGCGCGGGGGCCGGCTCGTATTCTCGCCGCGATTCGACCCGGTCCCTTGCGGACCCGCAAACAAGAAAGCCCGGCAGCGGCCTGAAGCCATCTGCCGGGCTTGACGGCGGCGCAAGTCCGGCCGTCTGGGGCGTGCCGCGGGAGGTCAATGGTCCCTGTCGGCACCGGGAGCAAGAGATTGCTCCCAGGATTGACCGGGACCTGCGCACTAGGCGGGGAAGTCCCGGTACAAGGGCCCGATTGCTCGGGTGCCTTCAAGTTAGAGGGGTGGCCTCCCGAATGCAAGACGCCTTTATCAATGGCGCGCTGCGCGGCGATTGTGCCTGCCGCATTGACAGGGACTCTCGGCCGTGTCCAGGAATTCCGACGTGAGACACAGTTCACGTCCGACATGCCCCAGCAGGACGAAGCGCGTAAATCGGGGATTCATATTGCAAGAATGTGCATAAAGATTAACTTTATTATTCTTGACTAGTTATTTGGCGGGCTTCTAGAATTCGCCGTCCCAGCCGCTGAGCTAGGGGCAAACCCGAACCGCTGCCGAACCCGGCGAAGTCGGAACGACCGCTGCCGGCCCAGAAAGGAGCCCCGCTCGTTCCGATGGCGTACCAATCCAAACGAGGAGTCCGACCGACCTGCTGCCCGAAGGGGCAGCCCGGAGCGGCCCGCGCGTAGAAAGGAGTGCTATGACAGCGTCAGGAAAAGTGGCCCGCGTGGCGCGGGCAAATGCAGCCCGTGCCCTGCGGACCTTCGCCGCGGATGTGGCGCAGGGCTTTTTCGAGATCACCCACAACGGCCTGGCTCTGGTGGGCGTCGCCGTGGTCGTCGCCCTGGCGGCGCTGACGGCCCGCCCGGACCTACGGCAGGCCGGCGAGTCGCAGCTGATGAGCTGGCTGCAGGAGCGGCAGGTCGCCGCGCTGGGCATGGTGCCCGACCTGGACGCCATCGATCGGGCCACCGCGGCCAACCCCAAGGACCTGCCCAAGCAGCAGGCGGCCGTGGCCTACTGGCTCTCGCGCAAGTACCGGGTCGCGCCCGAGCCGATCAGCGCCCTGGTGGCCGAGGCGTGGGAGGCCGGCAGCCGCGCCAAGCTCGACCCGACCCTGATCCTGGCGGTGATGGCGGTGGAGTCCGGCTTCAACCCCTTCGCCCAGAGCTCGGTCGGCGCGCAAGGGCTGATGCAGGTGATGACCCGCGTGCACACCGACAAGTACGAGGTCTTCGGCGGTCGGCTGGCGGCCTTCGACCCGGTGACCAACCTGCGCGTCGGGGTCAAGGTGTTGCAGGAGTGCATCCAGCGCGCCGGATCGCTGCAGGCCGGCCTCAAGTTCTACGTGGGCGCCGCCCACCTGCCGGACGATGGCGGCTACGCCGACAAGGTGCTGGCCGAGCACGGGCGCCTGCAACAGGTGGCCGCCGGCCGTGCCGTGCCGGTGTTCACGCCGGCGCCCGTCACGCCCATCCGCACCCTGGCCCCGGCATTGGGCGCCAAGCCGGACCTGGCGGACGCCGAGAAGGTGGCCGCGCTGTCGGGCTCCTGAGCCGGCGCTCGGCTACACTTTCCCCCGCACGCGACTGGCGATAGGCGCGGCGCCCGCAACGGGTCGCCCGCGCTGACGTGGGACACCACCGGGGAGCGTGCCGCGGGATGAAGATCCGGCGCCATGCAGCGATCCGCCATGGCAATGCACCTTCCCCCGCGATCCGCCGTTCGCCTGGGCAGCCCTCGTGCACCACAGGGACCATGTCTGTAAGGACTGCCGCATGTACCACCGCAACATCCTCATCGAGCAAACCGACCCCGAGCTCTGGGCCGCGATCGTCGCCGAGAACCGCCGCCAGGAAGAGCACATCGAGCTGATCGCCAGCGAGAACTACGCCTCCCCGGCGGTGATGGCCGCGCAGGGCACCCAGCTGACCAACAAGTACGCCGAGGGCTATCCCGGCAAGCGCTACTACGGCGGATGCGAGAATGTCGACGTCGCCGAGCAGCTGGCCATCGACCGAGCCAAGCAGCTGTTCGGCGCCGAGGCCGCCAACGTGCAGGCGCACTCCGGCGCGCAGGCCAACGAGGCGGTGTTCCTGGCCTTCCTGAAGCCGGGCGACACCATCATGGGCATGAGCCTGGCCGAGGGCGGCCACCTCACCCACGGCATGGCCCTGAACATGAGCGGCAAGTGGTTCAACGTGGTGAGCTACGGCCTCGACGCGCAGGAAGCGATCGACTACGAAGCGATGGAGCGCAAGGCCCGCGAAGCGCGGCCCAAGCTGATCATCGCCGGCGCCTCGGCCTATTCGCTGCGCATCGACTTCGAGCGCTTCGCGCGCATCGCCAGGGAGATCGACGCCATCTTCATGGTGGACATGGCGCACTACGCGGGCCTGATCGCCGCCGGCATCTACCCCAACCCGGTGCCGCATGCCGACGTGGTGACCACCACCACCCACAAGAGCCTGCGCGGCCCGCGCGGCGGCCTGATCCTGATGAAGGCCGAGCGCGAGAAGGCGATCAACAGCGCCATCTTCCCCGGCCTGCAGGGTGGCCCGCTGATGCACGTGATCGCCGCCAAGGCGGTCGCGCTCAAGGAAGCCCTGACGCCCGAGTTCAAGACGTACCAGGAGCAGGTGGTGAAGAACGCGCGCGTGGTGGCCGAGACCCTGGTCGAGCGCGGCCTTCGCATCGTCAGCGGCCGCACCGAGAGCCACGTGATGCTGGTGGACCTGCGCGCCAAGGGCATCACCGGCAAGGAAGCCGAGGCGGTGCTGGGCCAGGCGCACATGACCATCAACAAGAACGCGATTCCCAACGACCCGGAGAAGCCGATGGTCACCAGCGGCGTGCGCATCGGCACGCCCGCCCTGACCACCCGCGGGTTCAAGGAAGAGGAGGCGCGGCTGACCGCCAACCTGATCGCCGACGTGCTGGACAACCCGCGCGACGCCGCCAACATCGCGGCCGTGCGCGAGAAGGTGAACGCCCTCACCCGCCGCTTCCCGGTCTACCGCTGAGCCCGCGATGAGGTGCCCCTTCTGCGGCAACGTCGACACCCAGGTGGTGGAGACGCGCGTATCGGAGGAAGGGGACTTCATCCGCCGGCGGCGCCAGTGCGCGCACTGCGAAAAGCGCTTCACCACCTACGAGCGGCCGGAGGTCAGTTTTCCGGCGGTGGTCAAGAAAGATGGCCGCCGCATCGAGTACGAGCGCGGCAAGCTGCGGGCGTCCATGAACCTGGCGCTGCGCAAGCGCCCGGTCAGCACCGAGCAGGTCGACGCCGCCGTCGAGCGCATCGAGGAAAAGCTGCTCAACCTCGGCCAGCGCGAAATCCCCAGCACCCGCATCGGCGAACTGGTGATGCGCGAGCTCAAGAAGCTGGACAAGGTCGGCTACGTGCGCTTCGCCAGCGTGTACCGCAGCTTCGAGGACATCGACGAGTTCAAGACGGTCGTCGACGAAATCCGGCGGTAAGCCGCGCGTCATCCTCCGCGAAAGCGGAGGATCCACGTTCCTCGCGGAAACTGGAATCTGACCCCAATTCTTCAGCAGCTGGCGAGAGTCGCCTTGCGGATCTTCGGGCGGCCGAGCGCATTGATGGCGATCTCGCGCGCTTCGGCAGGTGAATCACCATCGCGGCACAGGGTGAAGGTGCCGGCCTGGAAGGCGCCGGAAGTGGTCTTCGAGGCGCCGACCCCGCTGTACGACAGGTACGAAGCCACCGGCGTATTGCCGCTGAAGCGATAGCCGTCCGGCAGCGCGCCGAAACTTCCGATCACCCTCTCGCCTGCGTCGGCCGTGCCGTTGTTGTTGGCGTCGTGGAACACGATCCAGCCCTGGGCCCAGGTGCCGCCCGATTCGCATGCCGAGCCTTGCGCCGACTTGCACAGCACCACGCGCGCATTGCGCTTGATCGCTTCCGACCGTGCCAGGTGCACGTGGGCGGAGAAGCTGTTGCTGATCGAGCTGAGCTTCATCGAATGCGCCGCCGACTGCCAGGACGGGACGGCGATGCCCGCCAGCGCCCCGCAGATGCAAACCGTGACCATGGATTCGGCCAGCGAGAAGCCGAGCGAGCGACGGCGTGAAGGACCTGGGGAACTGCGGTGGCGCGGCGAACACATCCGCCGCAAGGTAGGCAGGCGCTCGCGCGCGTTCTGTGCGCGACTGCCGGCTGCCGGTGTGACTTATTCGCGGGCGATCACGGGCAGGCCGTGGCGCTTTCCGAAACCACCTTGGCGCGGCCCGTCACGTCGATTGAGAGGGTCCGCTTCTTGGATCCCGGGTCGGGCGTGGCCCGGCACAGGGTCAGGTCCAGCTGCGCCGACAGGCCGGACATGCCGGAGCCCAGGAACTTCAGCGCCGTCGGGGGCGTGCTCCCCTCCCCCAGCACGTAGTCGGAGCTGAGCGCCGGCTCCTGCAGGAAGCGGGTCTCGCCGCTGTCGAGCACGCCGTCGTCGTCGGTGTCCTGGAACACGATCCAGCCCTGCTGCCAGTCGCCGGTGGTCGCGCAATTGGCGCCGTCGGACGAGGGGCACATCTTCACCGCGGCGTTGCGCTTGATGGCCTCGGAGCGAGCTATCCTCAGGCTCGCGGAGAACGTATTGGCGTACGAAGTCAGCCGGCTGTTCGTCGCGGCATCGTTGAACGCCGGCACGGCGATGGTGGCCAGCACCGCCAGGATCACGATGCCGATCATGAGCTCCACCAGCGTGAAGCCCCTCAGGCAGTGCCTTCCGCGACGAGTGGCGCGCGCCATCACTTCTTGATGTACCAGTAGAGCCGCGATTTGGGACGGCTGGTGGCCCCGCCGCCACTCTTCTGCACCACTTCGAGCGGCGAGTCGGCGCTGCAGCCGATGCAGAACGGCACGGTCTGGCCGTTGTCCAGCGTCACCTGCCCCGCCACGGCGGATGGCGGCAGGCCGTCGCCCGCCACGTCCTGGTAGAGGTTGTTGGTCCCGTTTTCCGATCCTGCATTCTTGTAGTTCACGCTGTAGACGCGCGTCGTACCCAGATTGGAATTGCAGGTGTTGGTGGCGACTGCCGGCGCCGGTTGGTGCGTGCTGAACGTCACGACGCCGAAGATCGTGATCGGCGCAGTGACGACCTGCTCGGTCGAATCCAGGTTGATGTACCAGCCCTTCTTCGCGGCCAGAGCCTCGTCGGTGGGTGGATTGTTGCCGGTGATGCCGAGCAGCGAGCCCAGGCACATGATGTTGGCGCCGCAGCCGTCGGAGTTGCCCGGATAGGTGGCCGCGCCGATCGTGGGCTTGTCCGTGAAGGAGAAGAAGTAGTTCGTGACCGAGTTCGACGCCGGATAGCTCCTGACGGGCTTTTCGCGGTCGCCGGAGCCGACGAAGATCGTGTAGCTGCCATCGGTGTTCTGGATGACGCTGGGTTCGAACATGAACTTGCGCGGGGCCGTGCACGAGGCAGGCGTGCCGCAGCCCAGGGAGGCAATCTTGACCATGGTCCAAGCTGCGGGCGCCCCGCTGAATGTGATGCGGTAGACGTTGCCGCCGAGGTCGGCCGCGTAGGCGTACTTCGCGCGCCCGTTCTCGTCGGGCACGATCAGCACGTCCGCGATGATCCCCCGGCTTTCCCCCGTGTCGAAGGACGCGACGTGCGCGCCGGTATCGCCGTCGAGGATGTAGACGTAGTGCCCCTTAGATGTCGACGTGCAGCTGTGGTTGGCCGTCCCGCTGCTGCCGCCGTCGAAGTCCTCGCAGGTGTCGTAACCGCCGCCGAAGATCAGGAGGGGCTTGGCGCCGCTGTTGTAGTTCTCGTGGGTAAACGTCTTCACGGACGCCCAGGTCTGCCCGATGCCGGACAGTTGGGACGGGTAGCAGTCACCGTTCGCGCTGCAGCCGGCGCGCCACTTGAAGATCGGGCTCGTGGGCGCCGTTGCGCTGTTGCTGACATCGAAGGCGTAGATCGACCGCCCTCCGCGCCGCATCGTCGCATACAGGAATGTCTTGGTGCTGCCGGAGACATTGCCCCTGAAGGCGGTGATCGGACCATCCATGCCGTAGTCCTTGGCGGTAGCCGAGGAAACCGTGGTGGCCGGATACTTCACCGCCGGCTGGTTGTCGTACAGCCGCTTGATCCTTGGCAGGAACTCGTTCGGCATGAATGCCCAGGCTTCAGTCCCCGCGCTGACCACGGCCGTGGTCGTGCCGATGTCGGCGCTGCGGTTGCCGTTGACGGCGCGCAGCCAGCCATCATTGCCGCCATAGAAGACCATCACGCTCGGTGCGCCATCGGGCCCGAAATTCACCGCCACGGGTCGGGAGTGCACGACGTCACCGTGCGACGACAAACGCCGGCCATTGGAATTGAGGCTGTCCAGCGCGGCGTCGGAAGGCGGCACCGTCGTTCCCAGCGCCCAGTTCACGAGGTTGTCGCGCTCGGCCGTCGTGATGGAGGCCCCCAACCACGACGGCGAGATGTTCGCCGGGGTGAACGTTACGGTGCTCGAACAGGTGCTGTTGCTGCAGGTCAGGGCCGTACGCGTGGCGGTGTTCCGCAGCTTGTAGGCCTGTCCGCCCTTCTCGACCACGTTCCCGTCCGGATAGTTCGAGGTCGTCGAATTCGTCACTGCCAGGCAGTCGCCCTTGGGTGAAGCGGACCATTCGCTGTCGACCGAGTTGGGCGTCCAGAAGCTGCGCGCGCACTCGGTCACGAACCCGGTGATGTTGTTGATGGCGGCATTGCTATTGGCATCCTGCAGCTTGAGAGTGCCGTTCGTCAGGCCGATCTTGTACTGCTTGAGGTTGCCGGCCCACCGGGGAAATGAGTCGTTCTCGGGCCGGAACATCCCGATGAAGACCTGGTTCAGGAAGGTGCCTTGCGTGTTCACCGAGATCGGCAGCGACACCGATGCGAACACGCTGTTGACCGACTGGATCTCGGAGAAGATGTTCTGCAGCGTTTTCAGCACCTCCGACCCATCGCTGGAGATGTCGAAATACTTGCCACCGCTCTGGCCGGCCATGCTCTTGAGCGCTGCAGACCACCC
>JAKFEA010000116.1:0-2726 GCA_036675905.1 Acidovorax sp.
GCACGCGCAGCACCCGCCACTGCTGGTCGGACAGGCCGTGCTGGCGCAGCCGCGGGCGGTTGTGCGCCATGACGGCTTCGCGCGCCTGCAGCAGCAGCCGGGGCAGGTTGCGGTGGGAGAAGGTGGTGCTCATCATCGCCTGATATTTAACATGTTAAATGAAAGGCGATGCGGCGGCAAACGCCCGGGTGCGCGGGCGCGAAGGGAGGATGAAGCGCGTAACGCCCTCCGCCGAGGGGGAGGGCAGGCAGGAGCAATCTCCTGCCTGCCGCGGCTGAGCCCTACACTGCCGCGCGTGGCCAAAGACAAGACGAACTACAGCTGCACCGAGTGCGGCGGCAGCACGCCCAAGTGGCAGGGCAAGTGCCCGCACTGCGGCGCCTGGAACACCCTGATCGAGACCGTGGCCGAAACGCCGGCGGCCCAGCGACATCGCTTCGCCTCGCTGGCGCCCACCTCGGCCATCGCGGTGCTGGCCGACATCGAGGCGGCCGAGGTGGCCCGCACGCCCACCGGCGTCGGCGAGCTCGACCGGGTGCTGGGCGGCGGCATGGTCGAGGGCGGGGTGGTGCTGATCGGCGGCGATCCCGGGATCGGCAAGTCGACGCTGCTGCTGCAGGCGCTCGACGGCCTGCAGCGCGCCGGCACCGCCACGCTCTACGTCACCGGCGAGGAGTCGGGCGCCCAGGTGGCGTTGCGCTCGCGCCGGCTCGGGCTGGACCGCTCGCAGGTGCAGGTGCTGGCCGAGATCCAGCTGGAGAAGATCCTGGCCGCGCTCACGGCCACCCGGCCCGCCATCGCGGTGATCGACTCGATCCAGACCGTGTATTCGGACCAGCTCACCTCGGCGCCCGGCTCGGTGGCGCAGGTGCGCGAATGCGCGGCGCACCTGACGCGCGCGGCCAAGGCGAGCGGCACCGCCATCGTGCTGGTCGGCCACGTGACCAAGGAAGGTGCGCTGGCCGGCCCGCGCGTGCTGGAGCACATGGTCGACACCGTGCTCTATTTCGAGGGCGACACCCATTCCAGCTTCCGGCTGGTGCGCGCGATCAAGAACCGCTTCGGCGCGGTCAACGAGATCGGCGTGTTCGCGATGACCGAAAAGGGCCTCAAGGGCGTGGCCAACCCGAGCGCGATCTTCCTGTCCCAGCACGTCGAGCCGGTGCCGGGCAGCTGCGTGCTGGTGACGCTGGAGGGCACCCGGCCGATGCTGGTCGAGGTGCAGGCGCTGGTCGACAGCGGCGGGCCCAGCCCGCGCAGGCTGTCGGTCGGCCTGGAGCGTGACCGCCTGGCCATGCTGCTGGCCGTGCTGCACCGCCACGCCGGTGTCGCCTGCATGGACCAGGACGTGTTCGTCAACGCGGTCGGCGGCGTGCGCATCACCGAGCCCGCGGCCGACCTGGCGGTGATGCTGGCGATCACCTCTTCGCTGCGCGGCAAGCCGCTGCCCAAGGGCTTCATCGCCTTCGGCGAAGTCGGACTGGCGGGCGAGGTGCGGCCGGCGCCGCGCGGCCAGGAAAGGCTGCGCGAGGCGGCCAAGCTGGGCTTTTCCGTGGCGGTGGTGCCCAAGGCCAACGCACCGAAAAAAGGCAGCCGCGACATCGAAGGGCTGACCCTCCACGCGGTCGACCGGATCGAGGAAGCGATGGACGTGGTGCGGGAACTGGCATGAAGCTCGCGACAATCCCGGCATGAACTGGCAGCGCATCGTGATTCCCGTGGCCGGCGCCGCGCTGGTGGCGTTCGGCTGGCGCAGCTTCGGCTGGTCCGGGATGGCCCTGGTGGTGGGCGGCCTGCTGATGTGGGTCCTGCTGCACTTCACCCGGCTGACGCAGGTGCTCAAGCGGGCCGCCGACCAGCCGATCGGCTACGTCGGCAGCGCGGTGATGCTGAATTCCAAGCTGCGGCCCAACCTGACGCTGCTGCACGTGATCGGGGTGGCCCGCGCCCTGGGCGAACAGCTCAGCCCGCGCGAGCAGCAGCCGGAGGTGTTCCGCTGGACCGATGGCGCCGGTTCGCGCGTGACCTGCGAATTCGAGCAGGGCAAGCTGGCCCGCTGGAAGCTGGAGCGACCCCCCGCCCCTGCGGACGAGCCAGGCGGGGCGCCTCAGTAAAATCCCGGGTTTGCTTCCCAGCCCAAGGACAAAGACATGAGCGTTGTAGCTTCCATGGCCGACCGCGACGGCAAGATCTGGATGGACGGCGAGATGGTGGAGTGGCGCGACGCCAAGATCCACGTGCTGACCCATACGCTGCACTACGGTTGCGGGGCCTTCGAGGGCGTGCGCGCCTATGACACGGTGAACGGCACCGCCATCTTCCGGTTGCAGGAGCACACCGACCGCCTGTTCAACAGCGCCAAGATCCTGCGCATGGAGCTGCCGTTCTCCAAGGAGCAGGTCAACGAGGCGCAGAAGGCGGTGGTGCGGGCCAACAAGCTCAAGAGCTGCTACATCCGCCCGCTCACCTGGATCGGCTCGCAGAAGCTGGGCGTCTCGCCGCGCGGCAACCAGATCCACCTGATGGTGGCGGCCTGGGCCTGGGGCGCGTACCTGGGCGAAGAGGGCATGCAGCGCGGCATCCGCGTCAAGACCTCCAGCTATACGCGCCACCACGTCAACATCACCATGACGCAGGCCAAGGCGGTCAGCAACTACAGCAACTCGATCCTGGCCAACATGGAGGCGCTGGACGACGGCTACGACGAGGCCCTGCTGCTGGACAGC
>JAKFEA010000117.1:0-2534 GCA_036675905.1 Acidovorax sp.
CAAGCGAAGCGCTCGCGCCCAAGCTCGGCCGTTATAAACGGACCCACAACCCAAGCGAGCCCTTCCATGACTGCTGTCCTGAACCCCAACGCCCCCCCATCCAGCGTACCGCCCAGCTCCCTGGCCGCGGTGCCACGCGCCATGTGGGTGGCTATCGGCGTCCTGGCCCTCGCCACTGCCGCGCTGGGCGGCGCGCTGGTGATGCGCTCCGTCGACAGCCCCGAGCCCGGCCAGGTGGCGCAGGCATCGCAGGTCGCGCCGACCCAGGTCGCCGGCCAGCAGCAGATTGCGCCGGCCCAGCTGCAAGCCGCGGCCGCGCCGTTGGCCCAGGCCGCGCCTGCACCGGCCCCCACGCCGGCCAAGGTCGCGCGCCCGCCGGCGCCCAAGCCGGTGGTGCAACAAGCCAGCGGCTCGGCCCATCGCCAGCCGGCACCCGCGCCCGTCCACCAGCAGCCGCAGGTCATCGCGCAGGCCCCTGCCTATTCGCAGCCGGCGCCGGTCCAGGCCACCCGCGCGGCCATCTGCGTCACCTGCGGCACGGTGCAGGCCGTGCACGAGGTCAAGGAAAAGGGCCAGGGCAGCGGCATCGGCGCGGTCGGCGGCGCGGTGGTCGGCGGCCTGCTCGGCAACCAGGTCGGCGGCGGCAACGGCAAGAAGGTGATGACCGTGATCGGCGCGGTCGGCGGCGGCCTGGCCGGCCACGAAGTCGAGAAGCGCGTGCGTTCCACCGTCGGCTACGACGTGCAGGTGCGCATGGAAGACGGCAGCGTGCGCACCATCCGCAGTGCGGAACCGGTGGCCGTCGGCACCCGCGTGTTCGTGGAAGGCGGCGAGCTGCGTGTCGGCGGCCCCGGCGTCGGCAGCGTGCAGCCCGGTACCCTGCGCACCTCGGCGCCCGGCACCGGCGCCTGAATCCCGCAACGCGGTCGCGGCGCGGTGCGATCACCGCCGCGTTGCGCCGTCGCCCGAGGCCCTAACGGGCTATCGCAGCCTCAGCCTTTGCGGCCCAGAATGGCTGCATGGGAGCCACGAGAACAACGCGTTCCACCGCAGCGATCGGACTCCCTGTAGAGCTGCCTGTGGCGACGCCGCAGGCGAATCCATCGGCCCTCCCGTTCTCGGTGGTGGTGCCGCTCTACAACAAGGCGCGCTTCGTGCGCAGCTCGCTGGGCTCCGTGCTCCGGCAGACCTTCGGCCGCTTCGAGCTGCTGGTGCTGGACGACGGTTCCACCGACGGCGGCGCCGAGTTGGCCGAAGCCCTGGACGACCCGCGGGTGCGGGTCGTGCGCCAGCCCAATGCCGGCGTGTCCGCGGCCCGCAATGCCGCCATCGCGCTGGCGCGCGGCGAATGGGTGCTGTTCCTCGATGCCGACGACTGGCAGCACCCGCAGTTGCTGGCCACCCTGCGCGCCACCCAGCGTGCCTGGCCGCAGGCGGATTGCGTCGCCACCCGCTTCGTCGAGTTCGCCGACGACCACGGGTCGCCGCCGCCCCGCTGGCCGGTTCCGGTCGAGCCGCCTCGCGTCGAGTTGATCGATGACCTGGCGGCGCGCTGGATGCGTGGGCCGACGCTGTTCACCGGCTCGATTGCGGTGCGCCGCCGGCTACTGCAGCAAATGCAGCCCTGCTTCCAGCCGGGCGAGAGTTTCGGCGAGGACCTCGAGCTCTGGTTCCGCATTTCCGATCGCACGCCGATTGCGCTGGTGCACGCGCCCTTGGCCGCCTACCGCGCCTGTGTGCCGGGCAGCTTGTCCGATGCCCCCCGGCCCTGGCGCCTGCCGCCCTGGGTGGAGCGGATGCGCCGGCGCGTGCAGTCGCCCGGCTTCGATCCGCAGCGTCGCCGCTCCGCGCTGGCGCTGGCCGACCAGCTCAGCTTGAACATGGCGCGGGAAGCGATCGCCGCCGGGCACCGCGGCGCCGCCCTCGCGCTGCTGGCCGGGGCCCTGCATGGCGTCGCGGGTCGCCGCTGGTGGGTGACGGCGGCCATGGCCCTGTGCTGTCCGCGCGGACTGGCCGCGAAGGTCCTGCGGCGCGGCACGACCGGCGCTGCACCCGATGCGATGGATGAGCAGGCCTGGCCGCCACCGACGCCGCTGATCCCGCCGACGGCGCACCGGACCTGAGCGGCGCGTCGCGCCGAAGTGCCGGTCCCGACGCCAGCACTAGGGTCCGCCGGCGGAGCGGAACTCGCCCGGCGCCACGCCCACGCGGGCCTTGAAGGCGCGCGCGAAGCTCTTCTCGTTGCGAAAGCCCGCCGCCGCCGCGACCTGCTTGAGCGGACGCGCGGTGCGCAGCAGCAGGTCGCGCGCGCGCTCGAAGCGCACCTCGTCCTTCAACTGCTGCAGGCTGGCCCCTTCCACCTTCAGCTGCCGGTGCAGCGTGCGCGCCGACACGTGCAGCAGGTCGGCCAGCGCGTCGGCGCTGTGGCTGCGGCCCGGCTGGGCGGCCAGCGCCTGGCGCACCTGCGGCACCAGCAGCCGGTCGCGCCGGTACTGCAGCACCGTGAGGCTGAGCGCGCGGTGGCGCAGCATCAG
>JAKFEA010000118.1:0-2662 GCA_036675905.1 Acidovorax sp.
GCGGAGTTTCACGACCGCGGCAACCCGATCCACCGGCAGGCGGCCGAGCACAAACGCTTCGTCTTGAGCTATTTCCACGCGGCATTGCTGGCGCTGGGGGTGGCGCAGCCTGAACAGTTGGCCGCGCAGCTGCAATTCCTGTTCGAGGGCGCGATGAGCATGGCGCATCTCTATGGCCCGGCCGACCAGGCCCTGCAGGCCAAGGCCGCGGCCGCGCAATTGCTGGCGGCCGCCGGGGTTTGAGCAGCGGCCGGGATGGGCGCGCGAGGTTGCCTGGCGTAGTGGCGGGGTCCGCCGCTGGTCGTTCAGCGCCGCGCGCGCACTAAAGTTTTGCCGGGGGCGGCCGCCAACCGCGTAGATACTTTGCCCCGGTACCCCGCCATGAACCCTCTGGCCCCGCTGTCTTCCGCCGCTTCGCGGCCGGCCTTATCCAGCAGCCCGCCCGCCCGCACTGCTGCCGATGCGCAGGGCGCTCTGGCCAATCGCCTGGCCGAACGTCTGGGTTTGCCGGCGGGGGCGTTGCATGGCAAGGGCGATGGCTTCAGTCCTGAGCAGGTCGCGGGTCGGGTGCTCGGCTTCATCGAGCAACGTCTGCACAGTGCCGCGGCTGCCGGCGCCGATCCGGCCAAGCTGCAAGGTCTGCTGAGCCAGGCGCGCGAAGGCGTGGAAAAGGGGTTTGCCGAGGCGCGCAAGATTCTCGACGGCTTGGGCGTGTTGCACGGTGAAGTGGCGGCGGATATCGACGCTAGTTACCAGCGCATCCAGGACGGCTTGGGCGATCTGGAGCAGCGCTTCAGCCCGGCGCCGGCTGCCGACAGCCGCGGGCGGGCCGCCTACAGCGAGCGATTCAGCGCGCTGGCGGAAACCTTCGAGCTGGCGGTGACCACCCGCGATGGCGACCGCCTGCGCATCTCCGTCGCCCAGGCTTCGGCCAGTTGGTCGCAGACCAGCGTCGTCGCCGCGAGCGAGGGCAACGGCGGCGCCGTGGTCGCCAGCAGCCAGGCGGGTAGCCTGCAGATCGGCGCCTGGCAGATCGAGGTCGAGGGCGAATTGGACGCCGAAGAGCGCAGCGCGTTGGAGCAGCTCTTCGGCCAGGTGCAGGAGCTGTCCAGCAAGTTCTATGCGGGCGACCTGGCCGGCGCCTTCGACCGCGCCATGGCACTGGAGCTGGATGGCGAGCAGTTGGCGTCGATGTCCCTGCGCTTGACCCAGACCCGCGTGCGTCAGGCCGCCGATGCCTACGGTGCGGTGGGCGGCCAGGCGGCCAGCGTGGTCAACGCTGCGCTGAGCGACTACGCCCAGGCCTTGCTCGATGCGCTGCGCGGTGCCGATGCGCTGATCGAGGATGGCCGTGGCGGCCTGCAGGCGCTGCTCGAGGGCGGGTTTGCCCTGGATGAGCGCTTCGACGCGGCACGCCTGGATAAGGCCGAGCGGCTCAACGCGCGGTTGCTCGAGGGCCTGCAAGGCTTGCGGGATCTCGCGTCGCTGAACGGGGTGCCGACCGCGGCCTGAGGCAAGTGCTAGACTGCATTCCTCGTTGATCGTGGAGGCGTGCGGATGCTCCCTGAATGCCAACTGTTCGGTACCCTCGGCTGTCATTTGTGCGAGGTGGCCGAAGCGCTGCTGATGCCGTTCGTCGAGCACGGTTTGTTGGTCGAGTTGGTCGACATCGCCGATCGGGAAGACTGGGTCGAGCACTATGCCTTGCGCATCCCGGTGCTGCGCCGTTGCGACACGGGCGCCGAGCTGAATTGGCCGTTCGATGCGCAGCAGGTGGTGGCGTTCTTGCGTTGAGCGACAGGTTTTGTGGAAGGCCGGGGCGCAGCTGCTGGGCTCTGGCCAGCATTGGGATTGGGGGCGAGGGGAGGGGTCGATGAGTGTGGCGCTGGGGGATGAGTTATCGCTGCTGTTGTTTCGCCTGCATAGCGGCAGGTTGCTCGGTATTAACCTGCTGAAGGTCCAGGAGATCATTCCGTGCCCGGGATTGACCAAGTTGCCCAACCGCCATCCCCATGTGCGCGGCGTGGCGACCTTGCGCGGGTCGGCCTTGATCGTGGTCGATCTGGCGCGGGCGATTGGCGAGTCGGGCCGTAGCGACAGCCGGGACGGTTGCCTGATCGTCACCGAGCTCAGTCGTTCGCGGCAGGGCCTGCACGTGCAGAGTGTGGAGCGCATCGTCCAGTGCTCGACCCGCGATGTGCGTCCGCCACCGGCCGGCGCCGGAGCCAGAGCCTTCATCACCGGGGTGACGCAGATCGAAGGTGCCATCGTGCAGATTCTCGATATCGAGAAGGTCCTGCACGAAATCGCCCCGGCACTCCCCGAGGAGGTCGACGAGCAGTCGCTCTCCGACGCCGAGCGCAGACTGCTCCGCGGGCGTCGCGTGCTGGTGGTGGACGACTCGCAGGTGGCCCTGCAGCAGACCCTGGCCAGCCTGCGCAAGCTCGAGCTGGATTGCCAGGCGGTCAGAAGCGCGGCCAGTGCGCTGGACTTGCTGCTGTCCCGGCAGCAGGCCGGGCAGCCGATCGAGGTGCTGGTGTCGGACATCGAAATGCCGGAAATGGACGGCTACAGCCTGGTGCGGGCGATCCGCCAGAACGCCAGTATCGGCCAGACCTACGTGCTGCTGCACACCTCGCTGGACAGCACCATGAATACCGAG
>JAKFEA010000119.1:0-57023 GCA_036675905.1 Acidovorax sp.
ACCCAGGCCCAAGGCACGACGGTCAGCACGGCCGGCGGCAACCTGGCCGTGCAGGCCGGTGGCGCGGCCACCATCGAGAAGCTGGATGCCGGCAGCGGCAAGCTGCGCCTGGTTGCCACCGGCGTCACCGATGGCGACGCCGCTCTTGCGGACGACGTGGATCTCATCGCCGACGCGGTCAAGCTCGAAGGAGCGAACGGCATCGGGGCCACCGGGGCGGCGCTCGAGATCACGGCCGGCACGCTGGCAGCCAAGGCCACGGCCGGCGCCATCTTCCTGACCGAGTCCAATGCGCTCACCGTGGGCAGCGTGGCGATGGACGTGCGCAACGTCTTCGCCGACGGCAGCGCCCCCGTGCAAGCGGTGACCGACACCGCCCTGGTCGGACTGCAAGGCCAGAACGTGGTGCTGCAGACGCTGAACGGGCTGCTGGCGATCGATACCGCGGGGTCCGTGGTCGCGACCGGCAACCTGCTGCTGACCGCCGGCGGCACGGACAGCGACCTCACGGTGGCCGCTTCGGTCAGTGCCGCGGGAGCGATGAGCCTTTCGGCCAACCGCAACGTGTCGATCTCCTCGACCCTCTCGACCACCGGCGGCACCACCAGCACGATCGACGTGGTCGCCACCAGTGGTTCGCTGACGGCGGTTGAAGGCAGCGCGATTTCCGCCGTCAACGCCAACGTCCTGCTGCAGGCCAACGGCAACCTCACGATCGACAGCGTGTCAGCCGGCACCGGCGCCATCCGCCTGCAAGGCGCGGACATCGTCGATGGCGACAGCGGCGCGAGCGAGACCGAAGTGGACGTCGCCGGCGCGCAGTTGCAGGTCATGGCCACGGGCGCTGTGGGCGCAACGACCAACGCGCTGGAAACCACCATCGCGACGCTCAGCATCAGCGCCGGCGGTTCCATCACGCTGGCCGAAAGCGATGCGCTCGCGATCGATGCCACGTCGGTGACGGTCAACCGGGTGGGCGCCAGCGGCGCCATCACGGCGACCACGGCAGTCACGCAATCCGACGTCACCAGCACGGGCGGCAGCATCGCGCTGACCGCCCAAGGCGCGATCGACCTGCCGGCCAACGCCGACGTTCGCACCAGCGGCGCCGCCACCATCACTCTCACCTCGACCACCGGTGCGGTGCTGATGCAGGCCGCCAACCCCGGCCAGAGCATCATCGAAACCGGCAGCGGCGACATCCGCATCAATGCCGAAGGCGACATCCGCCCCGGCGCCTTGATCACCACCGGGCACGCCTACACGGACTCGGCGAACGGCCGCATCCTGATCGCGGGCGACCTCCAGCGCAGCGACGACATCAACCTGGTCGGCGACGACCTGGTCATCAGCGTGCCGGTGTCCAGCCCGGGCGTGCTGACCATCGGCCCGCTCACGACCGGCACCGTGGTGGTGGTCGGCAACGTGGCGCCCGGCGGCGTGCTGCAGGTGGACACCAACGAGCTGGGCCTGTTGCAGGACGGTTTCGCCCGGATCGTGATCGGCAGCGCGCTGGACAACCAGTCGGTGCAGCTCGAAGGCAATGGCCTCGGGAACGCGCTGGTGTTCACCGATCCGCTGGTCCTGCTGGCGTCCGGCAACGGCGGCACCATCAGCCTCAGCGGCACGGTGAACGGCGACACGCTGCTGGTGCAGGACGCCGGCGTGAGCACCACGCTCACCGGCGCCACGGTGCAGATGCAGGGCAACCTGACGGTGCAGGACCAGGTCCTTGTCAACGGCGCCAGCACCCTCACGGCGGGCGCCGGCGGCGCGGGCGCGCTGCAGTTCACGCAGGCCATCAGCGGCGTGGCTGGCGGCGCCGCGGACATCCTGGCCCTGTCGGCCAGCGGTGGCAACGTGCAGATCGACGAGGTCGTGAGCGACCTTGACGGCCTGACCATCACCGATGCCGCCGACGTCACCTTCGGCAATGCCGTCACGGTCAATGGCGACCTGGTGATCGAAGCCACCGGCACCGTCACCTTCAACAGCCTGCTGACGCTGGGCAACAACGGCCGCCTGGTCGTGCGCGGCGGCGGCCAGGTCGTCTTCGCGGCCGGCGCCAACCTGGGTACCGGCGATGCCACGCTCGAGGTCAGCGGCCTGCAGGCCAACGGCGGCGCCGGCAGCATCGTGGGACAGGGCACGCTGGCGATCAGCGGCGCAACGACCGGCATGGCCATCCACCTGGGCTCGGGTGCCGGCGCAGGCCTGGTCATCGGCGAGACTGCGCTGGCGGCACTCGGCGCCGGGTTCGACGCCATCCAGTTCGGTTCCGGCGTCGGCGCCGGTGCCGGCGCGGTGACCCTGGGCACCGCCGACCTGCGGGCCACCGACGCCGCCATCACCGTCTTGGGCAGCAGCATCGCGGTCAATGCCGGCGGCGCCGGGCTGCAGGTGGACACCCACCTGACCTTGCGCTCGGATGGCGCCGTCACCACGACCGGACGGATCGTCTCGTCGGCGTCGGCCAACGTGGCACTGACCAGCAACGCCGGCGCGGTCACCATGACCGCCGGCGCCTCGATCGTGAGCGCCGGCGGCCAGATCGACCTCGCGGCAGCGGGGGCGCTGGCGGTCGCCTCGCTCGACGCTCGAGCGGGCGGGGGCGGGGCAGGCTCGGTCAACCTGCGCAGCACGTCCGGCGTGATCGTCGACGCCAATGCCGACACCGCAGTCGACGTGTACGCGCAAGCGGTCGACTTCATCGGCGCAGGCCCGGCCGCCGGCGACGTGCTGGAGGTGGCGGCCCCGATCGTGCGGGTCGAGCCGGGCGCCGGCCTGCTGCTGCGCGAGTCGGGCGCCGACGGCCGCACCTACTACAACGTGCTGCGCGGCGGCGCCGTCCAGCAGGCGCTGGTGGCGGTGGGCCCCTCGGTGCGCGTCACCTCCGACCCGGACAACTTCGTCGGCGATCCCGGCCTGCTGGAGGACATGGGCCTGGCGCTCCCCCTGGCTCCGTCCGCCTTCCAGGCCAGCCAGTTGTCGGCCACCTTCCAGGGCGGCGCGGCCGGTTCCCTTGCAGCCGGAAGCGGCGCCGACGCCGGCGACACGCAGGTGGGAAGCTATCTGTCCGGAGGCGCCAGCATGGTGGCGCCCGAACTGTCGCTGACCCACCAGCTGCTGGCGGACAGCGGGCTGGGGTTCGCCAGCGGCCAGCCGGTGGATTCGGATTCGGGCGTCGATTGGTGGCTGGAATCCGTCGAACTGTGAACTATTGAGGACGGGGCTGCCGGAAACTGGGCACCGAGGGTTTACAACTTGTCACGCTTTGCAGGCGCAGGACTAAACTCGACCGTCCTTTTGTCAAACAACCCTGTGGAGATCGTCCAAGTGTTCCAGAAAGTCGTTCCCGTCAACAAAGAGCGGCACGCCGCCAAGAAGATCAAGGAAGCTTCCGGTTTCGCCTTCGCGAGCGGTTTCCACATCGCCTACGTGACGATGCAGGAATTCGCCCGTTCGGCGTCCATCTTCCCCATCGTGTTCCTGGAGGACAAGGAGAAGGATGAATTCCGCCCGGTGGTGCTGCTCGGCCTGAACGCCGGCGAGAACCTGTTCGTCGGCAAGGACGGCAAGTGGCAGGCCTCCTACGTGCCGGCCATCATCCGCCGCTACCCGTTCGCGCTGGCGCCGGCCGGCAACGAAGGCCAGTACGTGGTGTGCATCGACGAGGAGAGCAGCCTGGTGTCCGATACCGAAGGCGCAGCGCTGTTCGAAGGCGGCCAGCCGACCCAGGTGATCGAGAACGTCAAGCGCTACCTGTCCGAGCTGCAGCAGATGGACACGATCACGCGCGAGTTCTGCAAGTACCTGCAGGCCAACAACATGTTCACCCCGCTGAACATGCGCGTGCGCGAAGCCAGCCGCGTCAAGAACATCTCGGGCTGCTACGTGATCAACGAGGAACGGCTGAACAACCTGTCGGACGACAAGTTCATCGAGATCCGCGCCAAGCGCTACCTGCCGGCCCTCTATGCCCACCTGATCTCGCTGGCCCAGACCGAGCGCCTGGTCAGCCTGCACGAAGACGCCCATCCGGCCGAAGGTGCAGCCGGCGAGACGCCAGCGCCCAAGGCGCCGGCCAGGAAGGCCACCACCGCCAAGGCTTGAGAAGCACGGCTTCCCGCGCGATGGCAGCCACCCTGCTTGCGCTGGCGCTTGCCGCCGGGCTGGCCACGGGTGCGCCTGCCTGGGCCCAGGCGCCGGGCGTGGTCGCGGCCGAGCCGGCCGTCCAGGCGCCGCCGCTCGCGGGTGAGGTCACCCTCAGCCCGCGCCAGTTCGCGCAGCTGGCGGCGGTGCGCAATCCCGAGGTCCGCTACGGCCGCCTCGGCGTGGACGTGGCGGGCCATCTCAGCGACGCCGAGTCCTCCCTGTACGAGGCCGTGCTGTTCGCCAGCCTGCGCGGCACCGACTCCAACCGCCAGCGCACGGTGGAAGAGCGGCTGTCCTCGGCAGCCTTCCTGTCGCTGCTGGACGAACGTTCCAGCTCCGCCGAGGCGGGCGTGCGCCAGCGGCTGCCGACGGCGGGTGAGCTGTCGCTGTCCTACCGCATCGTGCGGCGGGCCACCAACATCATTGCCGCCGCCAACGCCGGGGCGCTCGATACCGAGTGGACCGGCTCGCTCGTGATCAGCTTCAAGCAGCCGCTGCTGCGCAACAGCGGGCGCAGCGTGCTGGAGACCGATCGGCGCGTCGCCGAACTGGAACACCAGCTGCAGTGGACCCAGTTCCGCCAGCAGGTGCTCAAGTCCACCGCCGATGCACTCAACCTGTACTGGCAGCTCGGACGCGCGCAGGACGCGCGCCTGCTGCGCCAGGAGTCGCTGCGCAACGTCCGCCGCATCGCGCAGGAGGTGCAGGCCCGCATCGAGGCCGGCCGCGCGCCGCCGGTCAACCAGGTCGAGGTGAGCAGCACGGTGCTGGCGCGGGAGTCCGAGGTGACGCGCGCGGAGCAGGCGGTGCGCGAGGCCGAGGCGAAGGTGATGACCACCCTGGGCCTGTCGGCTGCCGAGCATCCGGGCGTGCGCCTGAAGACGTCGCTGGATGGCCTGCCCTCGCTGGCGGAGGTGCAGCCGCTGGACCAGGCGCTGGAGCGCGCGCTGGCGCAGTGGCCGCCCTTCCAGGCGTCGCGGCTGCGGCTGCAGCAGGGGCAGCTGCGGCTGAATTTCGCCCGGAACCAGCGCCAGCCCCAGCTGGACCTGACGGCCAGCTACAGCGCCACCGGCCTGTCCAACTACCGGGCCGAGGCGCGCCACCTGGCCACGGCCGACAAGTACCCCGAGTGGGTGATCGGCCTGAATTTCGAGATGCCGATCGGCGGCGGCCGCGCCGATGGCCAGTACGACGCCCAGGTGGTGCGGGTCAAGCAGAACGAGCTGGAGCTGGACGCCATCCGCACCTCGCTGGCCAACGACCTGGCCCAGCGCCGCGACGAACTCGAAGCCACGCTGCGGCTGGCGGCGCAGATGCAGGACGACCTGCGGCTGCGCCAGCAGCTGGTGGACGCCGAGCGCGAACGCTACAAGCTGGGCGTTGGCCAGCTCTCGCAATGGCTACTGCGCGAGAACGAGCTGCTGGAGGCGCGCCAGCGGATGGCCGAGGTGGTGATGCGCGCCCACATGGCGCGCGTGGCCTGGCTGTTCGCGCAGGGCAGCCTGCTGGACGAATACGACATCGCCCTGAGGAACGAATGATGGCGACCTTTCCCCCCTTGCGCGTGCTGGCCGGCGTGCTGCTGGCTGCGGCCCCCGTGCTGGCGCCGGCCCAGGACTACCCCGGGCTGGTGCAGCCACGGCACGACATCACGCTGGCTTCCGGCGTGGGCGGCATCGTCGCCAGCAAGCGGGTGCGGCCGGGCAGCCGGGTGGCCGCCCGCCAGGTCCTGATGGTGCTGGACGACCGCCTGCAGGGCGTCGAGGCCGATCGCCGGCGGGTGATCCTGCAGGACACCAGCGAGCTCAGGGCCACCGAGGAGCGCGCGCGAATCTCGCGCACGCTGTACGAGGACGCCCGCCGCGTCTACGAGAAGACCGGCTCGATCAGCCGCGACGAGTTGATGCGGCTGGAAGCCGAGGCGCTGGCCTCGCAGGGCCGCCTGGAGCAGCTGCGCGCGCAGAAGGAGCGCGAGAAGCTGGAGCACCACGGCGCCGTGCAGGAAGTGCAGATGCGCCGGCTGGTCGCGCCGGTGGCCGGGGTGGTGACCAAGGCCGACATCGAAGTGGGCGAGTGGGCCAAGCCCGGCGAGCCCCTGATCCGGCTGGTGGATGCCTCCACCCTGGTGTTCAAGGCCAACCTGCCGCTGGCGGCCATCGGCCGCCTGAAGCCTGCGGCGGTGGTTCCGGTGCTGGTGGAAGAGGGTTCCCGGGTGGTCCAGGTGCCCGCCCGCGTGAGCTTCGTCTCCCCGGTGGCCGACGCGGCGAGCGGGCTGGTGGAGGTGCGCGCCGACATCGCCAACCCGGGCGGCCGCCTGCGTCCGGGCAGCAAGGCCGTGCTGCGCTTGGGCGAGCCACACGGCATGCCCGACGCGGCCGCACCGGGCCGGCAGCCGTGAACACGACCGGACAGGCCGGCGCCGCCGCGGGCGCCTCGCACGACGTGCGCTCCCTGCTGCTCGGGCTGCACGAGCTGCGCCAGTCCGAGGTGGATGCGGCCTATTGGGCCAGCTTCTGCCAGCTGCTGGCGCCGCTGTGCCGGGCCCGCGCAGCGGTCGTCGCCGGCCGCGACGAAACCGGCGAGTGGGCCGAGCAGGGCCGCGGCGGCACCGACCCCACCTGGCTGGCGGCTGTGTGGTCGCAGTTGATCGAGGACGTGGCGGCTCGCGCGGGCGTCAACGGCTTCGCCTACGCCCCGGCGTCCGACGTGCGCGGCGAGCCGCGCCTGTTCGCCGCCGTGCGGGTGCTGGGCGCCGGCGAGACGCTGGTGCTGCTGGACATCGGGCCGCAGGAGCGCGGCATGCTCAACGAGCTGCTGATGCGCGCCATGCTGGTGGCCGACGTGTCGGCCCGGGCCGTGCGCGAAGGGTCGGGCACCGAGCTGGTGGCGGCCACGCCGCAGCGCCATGCCGACGCCGACCTGCTGTCCATGCTGGACATGGTGTCGCAGGTGATGCAGACGCCGAATTTCGAGCTCGCGTCGCTGAAGCTGGCCAACGGGCTGGCCGCGCACTACGGGCTGGCGCAGGCCGCGATCGGCTGGGTGCATGGCGGCGGCCAGCGCGCCGTCGCCGTCAGCCACCTCGAGCGCTTCGAGCGCAAGAGCGAGAACATCCGCCTGATCGAGGCGGCGCTGGAGGAAACCGCGGCCGCGGAGGCGCCCCTGTGCCACCCGGCGGTGGACGGGCTGCAGCCGGGCGGGCCGGCGCTGGTGGCCCTGTGCGACAAGCTCGGCTTCGGCCAGGTGTGCGCCTGGCCGCAGCGCGATCCGCAAGGCAACGTCCAGTCGGTGCTGCTGCTGGCTTTCATGTCGGCGCAGGCCCGCCTGCCCGAGACCGGCTCGCTGCTGCTGGCGCAGGAGATGCTGCAGCCCTGGCTGGCCGACCTGCACGACCGCGACCGCTGGTGGGGCCGCCGGCTCGCCAGCTGGGCCCAGGCGCACCTCGAGAAGTTGCTGGGTCCGGGGCATCCCTGGATCAAGGCCGCGGGAATCGCGGCTTCGATCGCGGCGCTGTACCTGGCTTTCGGCACCTGGGACTACAAGGTCGAGGCCTCGGCCCAGATCACCACCGACGCCACCCGCCTGATCAGCGCGCAGTTCGACAGCCGCGTGGAGGAGGTCCACGCGACCGCCGGCGACCTGGTGCGGCAGGGCGCCGTGCTGGCCGTGCTGGACACGCGCGACCTGCGCCAGCAGGAGGTGGAGGCCGCCGCCGAGCTCAAGCGCTACGAAGCCGAGGCCGCGCGCCACCGCGCCGCCGACGACCTGGCCGAGATGGAGGTCGCGCAGGCCCGCCTGGCGCAGGCGCAGGCCCGGCTGGTGCGGCTGCAGGACTACATCGCGCACGCGCGCAACCTGGCGCCTTTCGACGGCGTGGTGGTGGAGGGCGAGCGCAAGGACCTGCAGGGCATGCCGGTCAAGAAGGGCGACCCGCTGTTCCGCGTGGCCCAGGTGCAGGGCCTGTACGCGCTGCTGCACGTGGCCGAGCGCGACATCCGCGACATCCGGCCCGGCGCCCGCGGTGAGCTGTCGCTGCTGTCCCGGCCGGACCTGAGGATTCCGTTCGAGCTGGAAGCCGTGATCCCGGTGGCCCAGGTCAAGGGACAGGAAGGCAACCAGTTCATGCTCACCGCGAAGCTGCTGATGGAGCCGCAGCCCTGGTGGCGCCCCGGCATGACGGGGTTGGGGCGCATCGAGGTGGGCGAGCGCAACGTGGCCTGGGTGCTGACGCATCGCTTCGTGGACGCCCTGCGCATGCAGTTCTGGTGGTAGGACGGCGGCCGTGGCGAGCTCGGTCTTCAGCGATTCCTGGTTCCGCGTGGCCGGCATGCGGGTCTGCCTGCTGCCCACCGTGCGCGTGCAGCGCCAGACCTTCCGCGGACAGGACTGGCACGTGCTGGAGGACCCCTACACCCAGCGCTTCTTCCGCCTGACGCCGCAGGCCTGGGCCTTCATCAGCCGGCTCACGCCCGAGCGCACGGTGGAGGAAACCTGGAACGAGTTCCTGGAAACCCACCCGGCCGACGCGCCCGGGCAGGAGGCGGTGATCCAGCTGCTGTCGCAGCTGCATGTGTCCAACCTGCTGTACTTCCGCCACCAGCCCGACAACGACGCCATCGTCGAGCGGGTGCGCCGCACCCGGCGGCGCGAGCTGGCCGGCAAGGCGATGTCGTTCCTGTTCTTCCGGCTGCCGCTGGTCGACCCGGATCCCTGGCTCACGCGCATCCAGCCCTTCATCCGCCTCGTCACCGGTCCGTGGATGCTGCTGCTGTGGGTGGCGGTGGTCGCGATGGGCGGCGCCGCGGCACTGGAGAACGCGAAGGCGCTGGCCGACCACTCGCAGGGCCTGCTGTCGCTGTCGAACCTGCCCTGGCTGTACCTGTGCCTGGCGGTCCTGAAGCTGCTGCACGAACTGGGGCACGCCTTCGTCACCAAGCGCTATGGCGGCGAGGTGCGCACCCTGGGCGTGATGTTCCTGCTGTTCACGCCGCTGCCCTATGTGGACGCCACCGCGAGCTGGGCGTTCCGCAGCCGCTGGCATCGCGTCTATGTGGGCGCGGCGGGCATGCTGGTGGAGTTCTTCCTGGCGGCGGTGGGCGCGCTGGTGTGGGCGGCCACCGGGCCAGGGCTGGTCAACAGCATCGCGTTCAACGTGATGGTGATCGGCTCGGTGTCCAGCGTGATCTTCAACGGCAACCCGCTGCTGCGGTTCGACGCGTACTACATGCTCAGCGACGCGATCGAGGTGCCCAACCTGTACCAGAAGGGGCAGAAACAGTGGCTGTACTTCGGCGACCGCTACCTGCTGGGCACGCCGAACCTGTCGTCCCCGGCGCAGGACCCGCGCGAGTGGTGGTGGCTCACGGTCTACGGGGCGCTGTCGTTCATCTACCTGATCGTCGTGGCGATCGGCATCTCGGTGTTCCTGCTGGACCAGTGGTTCTTCATCGGCCTGCTGGCGCTGGCCGTCACCCTCGCCACCAAGCTCGTGATGCCCGCCTGGAAGCTGTTCGGCCATCTGACCGGTCCGCGCGTGGCCCGCAACCGGCGCCGCGCGCTGGCCGGCTTCGCGGTGGTCGCCGCTGCCGTTGCGATCGCGGTCGGCTGGGTGCCGTTTCCGTACGCGATCCAGGCCCAGGGCATCCTGCAGGCCGAGGAATCCACGGTGGTCTACGCGCCCATGGACGGCGCGCTGGTGAAGGTGATCGCGCGCAACGGCCAGCAGGTCGCCGCCGGCGAAGTGGTGGCGCAACTGCGCAACCCCGACCTGGACCAGGACCTGGAGGTGGCGCGGGAGATGCTGCGCGAAGTCGATGCCCTGGCGCGGCAGGCCATGGTGCGCGCGCCGGTCCAGATGCTGCAACTGCAGGAGCAGCGGGTCGCGGCGCTGCGCCGGCTGGCCGAACTGGAGAACCGGCGCGGGCAGTTGGCCGTGCGCAGTCCGCGCGCCGGCGAGTGGGTGGCGCCGGGGCTGCACGAGAACGAGGGCGGATGGGTGCAGCGCGGCCGCGCCCTCGGCGAGACCGTGCAGCGCAGCCGCTTCCGGTTCGTCGCGGTGGTGCCGCAGGAAGAGGCCAACGAATTGTTCGCGCGGCCGCCGCAGGCCGCCACCGTCAGGCTGCACGGCCAGGCCGACGTGACGCTCACGGCCGGGGCCATGCAGCTCATTCCCTACCAGCAGCAGAAGCTGCTGTCGCCGGCGCTGGGCTGGCTGGGGGGCGGCGAGATCGCGGTCAAGACCGACGACCGCAGTGGCGCCACCGCCGCCGAATCCTTCTTCGCGCTGCACGTGGCCCTGCCGCAGCGGCTGCCGCAGGAGTTGACGGCCCTTCACGGCATGTCGGGCCAGGTGCGGCTGGAGCTGCCGGGGCAACCGCTGTTCTGGCAGGCCCGCCGATCGCTGCGGCAACTGCTGCAGAAGCGCTACAGCCTATGAGCGACGCCGCAGCGTGGTTCGCGCCGCGCGAGCCCGGTGCGCCGCGCGGCAGCCTGGCGTTGCGCTTGCGGCGGCGCGCGCGCCATCTGCTGCGCCAGGACCGCAAGGCCATGGAGCAGGCAGTCGGGCAGGCGCAGGAGCTGATGACCCGGTTGGCGCCACTGGACGGCGCGGCCTTCGCGCAGCGCGTGGCACAGACCCGGCTGGCGTTCCGGCGCGCGCGTGCCGATCGCAGCGCCGGCGCGCCCGAACTCACCGAAGCCCTGGCGGTGGCGGCGCAGGCGGCGCAGCGCACGGTGGGACTGACCGCCTCGATCCCGCAACTGATGGCCGCGCTGGCCATGGCCGATGGCTACACGGTGCAGCTCGCGCCGGGCGAGGGCAAGACGCTGGCGGTGGCGATGGCGGCCATCCTCCAGGCCTGGGACGCGCGGCCCTGCCACGTGGTGACCGCCAACGACTACCTGGCGGCGCGCGATGCGAAGCTGATGCAGGGGCTGTTCACGCTGTGCGGCTGCAGCGCCGCTTCGGTCACCCAGGAGCTGCCGCGCGAGCAGGTGGGGCCGGCCTATGCCTGCGACATCGTCTATGCCACCGCGCCGCAGCTGCTGGCCGATTTCCTGCGCGACCAGCTGCTGCTGGGCGGCGCGCAGTCGCCGGTGCAGCGACGCCTGTGGCGGCTGCGCGGCGGCGCCGGCGGCCAGCCGGTGATGCGCGGGCTGTACTCGGCCATCATCGACGAGGCCGACGGCGTGCTGATCGACGAGGCGACCACGCCGCTGATCATCGCCTCGCCGCAAAGCAATCCGCTGATGGTGCGCGCCACCTGCGCCGCACGCGAACTGGTCGAGCAGATGGAGCGCGACCGGCACTACCGCGTGCACGTGCAGGAAGGGCAAGACGTGCGCCTGACGCCCGAGGGCGAGGACTGGCTGGACGAAGTGGCCGGCGAATTGCCTGAGTTCTGGCAGACGCCGGATCGGCGCGAGAACCTGATCTGCATGGCGCTGCTGGCGCGCGACGTCTTCCAGCGCGACCGGCACTACGTGGTGCAGCAGGGCCGGGTGGTGATCGTCGACGAGAACACCGGCCGGCTGATGCCCGATCGCTCGTGGAGCCACGGCATCCACCAGGCGATCGAGGCGCGCGAGGGGCTGGAGCTGACCGACCCGTCGCAGACCGCCGCCCGCATGACCTTCCAGGACTTCTTCCGCCGCTACCACGTGCTGTCGGGCGCCAGCGGCACCCTGCAGGGCATCGCCGGCGAGCTGTGGTCCACCTTCGGGCTGCTCACGCTGCGGCTGGCGCCGCGCGTGCCCAGCCGCCTGCGCACCGGCGAGCGCCACGTGTTCCGCGACCGCGAAGGCAAGCTGGCCGCGCTGGTGCAGGAAGTCGGCCGGCTGCACGGTGAAGGCCTGCCGGTGCTGGTGGGCACGCGGCGCATCCTGGACAGCGAGGCCATCGCCGAGCGGCTGGCCGAGGCCGGGGTGGACTGCGAGGTGCTCAACGCCAAGAAGCATGCCGAGGAGGCCGAGATCGTGGCGCGCGCCGGAGCGAACGGATGCGTCACGGTGGCCACCAACATGGCCGGCCGCGGCACCGACATCCTGCTGGAGCCGGGGGTGGCGGAGGCCGGCGGCCTGCAGGTGCTGAGCTTCGAGTCGCACGAGTCGGCCCGCATCGACTGGCAGCTGTTCGGCCGCTCGGGCCGGCAGGGCGCGCGCGGCCGCGCCCAGGCCTTCATCGCCCTGAACGACGAACTGTTCGAGCGCCACCTGCCGTGGTTCGCCTGGCCCCTCGTGGTGTTGGCCCAAGGCGCACCGGCCGCGCGCGGCCCGCTCGCCCCGTTGCTGGTGGCGGCGGCGCAGTGGCAGGCGCAGCGCCGCTCGTGGTCGGCGCGGCGCAGCCTCGCCGAGCGCGAGGAGCAGGTGGTGCAGCAGCTGTCGTTCTCGCGCGTGGGGTGAGGGGCGCCAAGCCGCTCACGGGTCCACGGGCCGGCTCCGTGCGTCGGTCGATCAACGGCTGGCAGCTTGCGCCGCCAGGTGCTCCACCAGCAGCTGCGCAGCCGGCGTGAGCAGGCGGGCATCGCGATAGAACAGGGCAAAGCGGCGCTGCGCCCAGGGGTCGGTCAGTGGAATCACGCGCAGGCCATAGCTGGTCGCATAGGGCTCGGCGGCCTCCACCGGCATCACGCTGATCGCCAGCTGCGCGCGCACCACCCGCATCGCGGCGTCGAAGTTCGACACGATCACGCGGAAGTTCAGGCGTCGCCCCTGCTCGGCGGCGGCGCGCATCAGCATCACTTCCACCGCGCTGTTCACGGGCAGGCCCACGTGTTCCCAGTCGAGCGACTCGACGAACGCCATCCGGGTGCGGGCCGCCAGCGGATGCCGCTCGTGCACGACGATCGCCAGCTGGTCTTGCCGGTAGGGGCGCGACTGCAGGCCCTGCACGTCGACCGCGTCCCAGCAGATGCCGACCGAGGCCAGCCCTTCGCGGATGCCCTGGACCACCTCGGTGCTGACGCGCTCCTCCAGGTCCACCCGGATGCCGGCATGCGCCGGGTGCTGCAGGAAGGCCGCGACATCGTCGGCGAGCGATTCAGCCATCACCGAGGCGCTCGCCAGCACCCGCACCTGCCCGCGCACGCCGCCGGCAAACGCGGCCATGTCGCGCTCGATGCGCTGCGCGCCCAGCAGCATCGCGCGCGCATGTTCCAGCAGGGCCTCGCCCGCGCTGGTGGGCACGATGCCGCGGCGGCGGCGCACCAGCAGCGGGGTGCCGAGCTGCGCCTCCAGCGCCGTCAGCCGCTTGCTCACGGCGCTGCTCACCATGTTGGCCTGCGCCGCCGCCCTGGCAATGTTGCCGGTTTCGCACACGGCAACGAACAGCCGCAGGGTGGTGAAGTCCAGATCGCGCATCGGTGAAAGCCCGTGGTTTCGGTTCCGGTTCGGAACGCTGAGGGTGGCGAAATACCGCTTTACCGCCCATCAGGGAAATTTACACTGCCGCGCAGCCTGTGCTGCCCCTTGCAGCGGCCCTGTTCCCCGGAGTGATCCCTTGAACATCCCTTCGTCCCCCGTCGTCATCCGCGAAGTCGGCCTGCGCGACGGACTGCAGAGCATCGCCCGCGTGCTGCCGACCGGGCACAAGCTCGAATGGCTGCGCGCCGCCTACGACGCCGGCCAGCGCGAGATCGAAGTCGGCTCGTTCGTGCCGGCGCGCCTGCTGCCGCAGCTGGCCGACACCGCCGATCTGGTGGCCTTCGCCAGGACCTTGCCGGGGCTGGTGACCTCGGTGCTGGTGCCCAACCTCAAGGGCGCCGAGCGCGCCCTCGACACCGGCGCCGACCTGATGCTGCTGCCGCTGTCGGCCAGCCACGCTCACAGCCTGGCGAACCTGCGCAAGACGCCCGACGAGGCCGTGGCCGACATCGGCCGCATCCGCGCCGCCCGCGACGCCGCGGGGTCCCGGTGCCTGATCGAAGTGGGCATCAGCACCGCTTTCGGCTGCACCATCCAGGGCCGGGTCGAGCCGGCCGAGGTGCTGCGGCTGCTGCAGGCGGCGCTGGATGCCGGCGCCGATCGCGTCGGCCTGGCCGACACCGTCGGCTATGCCGACCCGCGCATGGTGAGCGAGCTGTTCGAGGCGGGCTTCGCCGTCGCCGGCGAACGGCTGGCCTGCGGCCACTTCCACGACACGCGCGGCCTGGGCATCGCCAACGTGATGGCGGCGCTGCAGACCGGCGTCACCCGCTTCGATGCCTGCCTGGCCGGCATCGGCGGCTGCCCGCATGCGCCGGGCGCCAGCGGCAACGTCAGCACCGAGGATCTCGCCTACCTGTTCGCCAGCATGGGGGTGCCGACCGGAATCGACATCCCGCGCCTGCTGTCGCTGCGACAGCGCGTGGCGCAGTGGCTGGAAGGCGAAACCCTGCACGGCACGCTCTGGCGCGCCGGGCTGCCCAGGACGATGCAGGGCGCGCAGCAACCGGGCCAGGCGGAGGTCGCCCCTTGACTGCGGCGAACGCCCAGGCCCCGCAGCCGCTGGCCGGGCTGCGCGTGGTCGAGTTCACGCACATGGTGATGGGCCCGACCTGCGGCATGGTGCTGGCCGACATGGGCGCGGAGGTGATCAAGGTCGAGCCGATCGAAGGCGACCGCACCCGCCGCCTGCTCGGCGCCGGCGCCGGCTTCTTCCCGATGTTCAACCGCAACAAGAAGAGCATCGCGATCGACCTGCACCGGCCCGAGGGCGTGGAAGTCGCGCGCCGGCTTGCGGCCGGCGCCGACGTGGTGGCGGAGAACTTCAAGCCGGGCACCATGGTCAAGTACGGCCTCGACTACGCGGCCCTGTCGCAGGCCAATCCGCGGCTGATCTACGTCGCGCACAAGGGCTTCCTGCCCGGCCCGTACGAGCACCGCACGGCGCTCGACGAGGTGGTGCAGATGATGGGCGGGCTCGCCTACATGACGGGCCGCCCGGGCGACCCGCTGCGCGCCGGCACCAGCATCAACGACATCATGGGCGGCCTGTTCGGCGCCATCGGCGCGCTCGGCGCGCTGATCCAGCGCGGCATCACCGGCCGCGGCATGGAGGTGCAAAGCGCGCTCTACGAGAACAACGTGTTCCTCATGGGCCAGCACATGCTGCAGTACGCGGTGACCGGCAAGCACCCGGCGCCGCTGCCGGCGCGCGACAACCCCTGGGCGGTGTACGACGTCTTCACGGTCAAGGACGGCGAGCAGGTTTTCCTGGCCGCCGTGAGCGACGCGCAGTGGACCGTCTTCTGCCGCGTGCTCGGACTGCAGGACCTGGCCGCCGACCCGGCGCTGGCCACCAACAACGATCGCGTGCGGATGCGCCCGCAGTTGCTGCCGCTGCTGCGCGAGCGCCTGGCGCATCGCAGCGCCGCGGAACTGTCGGGCCTGATGGAGCAGGCCGGGCTGCCGTATGCGCCGATCCGCCGGCCCGAGGACCTGTTCGACGACGAGCACCTGCTGGCCACCGGCGGGCTGGCCGACCTGCGCCTGCCCGACGGACCGAACGCCGGCAAGACCGTGAAGGCCGCGCTCTTTCCCATCACCATGGAAGGCGCGCGGCTGGGCGTGCGGCGTGACCCGCCGCGGCAGGGCGAACATACAGTCGAGTTGCTGGAGGGGCTGGGTTACAGCCCGTCCGACATCCAGGCCCTGCGCGATGCGCGCGCGGTCGCCTGATTTTTCTTGAGTCGAGACAAAGGAGACACAGCATGAGCCCCTTCAGCACCGCCATCGGCCGTCGCACCCTGGTTGCCGCGGCACTCGGCCTCGGAATCGCCGGCCCCGCATCGGCCGCCGACTTCACGATGCGCATCAGCCACCAGTTCCCGCCCACGCACCATACGGCCCTGAACCTGGCGCAGTTCGAGAAGGACGTGGAGGCGGCGACCAGGGACAAGGTCGACGTGCAGCTGTTCGGCGCGGCGCAGCTGTTCAAGCCGAACCAGAACCACCCGGCCGTGGCCAGCGGCAAGATCGAGGCGGCCGCGATCCTGAGCTTCCAGTGGGGCGGCACGATTCCCGAGATGAGCGTCTCCATCATCCCCTACCTGATGACGTCGGCGGCCAAGCAGAAGGCGTTCATCGGCTCCGAAGCTTCGAAGATGCTGGACGCCAAGATGGCCGCACGCGGCGTGAAGAACATCGCGTGGATCGTCGACACCAACGACGGCATCTTCACCTCCTCGAAGAAGCCGCTGGCCGCCCCGGCCGATTTCGCCGGCCTGAAGATCCGCGGCCTGAACAAGCTGTTCGATGCCGGCCTGGCCGCCATGGGCGCGCAAGCCTCGTCCATGCCCGGCTCGGAGGTGTACCAGGCGCTGCAGACCGGCGTGCTCGACGCCGGCTTCACGGGCGTGCAGGCCGCCAACAGCCGCAAGTTCTACGAGATCCAGAAGTACGGGGTCGCCTCCAACATCATCCTGGCCTTCGACAACCTGGTCGTGAACCCGGCCTGGTGGGATGGCCTGCCGGCCGACGTGCGCGGCGCGATCCAGCAGGCCGCCGACAAGGCCGTGCAGCGCTCCCTCCACAAGACCGACGGCGTGCCGGCCGAGAACATCAAGGTCCTGAACGAGAAGGGCATGCAGGCGATCGTCCTGACCAAGGCGCAGGAGAAGGTGATGGCCGATGCGATGCAGCCGGCGGTCAAGAAGGAGTTCCTCAGCGAGGCCGGGGCCGACGGCGAGAAGCTGCTGCAGCTGATCGACAAGCTCTGAAGGGCGGGCAGGCATGGACCCGGTGGCCCAATTGGCAGAGCGCCCGCGCATCGCGCCGGCTGAAGGCCCCGCCTTGCGCATCCTGAGCCAGGCGGTGGCTTTCCTTTCCGGCGCCGCGATGGCGCTCTCGGCCGCGGGGCTGCTGGCCTCCCTGGCCCTGATCGGCTGGGCGGTAGTCATGCGCTACGTGTTCAACGCGGCGCCGGTGTGGGTGGACGAGGTCGTCGGCCACCTGCTGGTCGCCATCGTGCTGCTGGCGGCGGCGCAGACCTTCCGCCGCGGCGAGCACATCGGCGTGGACGTGCTGACCGACATGCTGCCGCCCACGGGCAAGCGCTGGGCGCTCGGCTGGGCGGCGCTCGTCACCATCGCCGTTGCGCTGGTGCTGATCGTCAACGGCTGGCAGACCGCGGCGCTGGCGCGCACGCTCGGCCTGGTCACGGAAGGCCACCTCGAGTGGCCCACCTGGTGGCTGATGCTGCTGATGCCGCTGGGCGGCGCGCTGCTGCTGCTGGCGGCCGTCGAAGCGCTGTGGCGCGCGGCCATCGGGCAGGTGCTGAGCTTCCGTTCCGCCCATGGCGACAACCTGCCCAAGGATCCGACGTGAGCATCGTCCTGCTGTTCTCGGGGCTGCTGGTGCTGCTGTTCACCGGCCTGCCGATCTTCGCCGGGCTGGCGGCCTTCGGCGGCACCGTGCTGCTGGCCACCCAGGGCGAGATGAATTCCGTCACCGAGGTGATCTTCGGCGAGATGAACCGCTACCTGCTGGTGGCCATCCCGCTGTTCGCCTTCATGGCGCACATCATGATCCGCGGCCGGATCGTCGACGACCTCTACCAGACCGCCTACACCCTGACGCGCCACCTGCCCGGCGGGCTGGGCATCGCGACCATCCTGGCGTGCACCGTGTTCGCCGCGATCTCCGGCTCCAGCGTGGCGACCGCGCTGACCATAGGCGCGGTGGCCATCCCCCAGATGATCCGTTACGGCTACGACCCGCGCGCTGCCTACGGCCTGGTGGCCGCCGGCGGCACCCTGGGCATCCTGATCCCGCCTTCGGGGCCGATGATCCTGTACGGCGTGACCACCGACACCTCGATCGGCGGCCTCTTCATGGCGGGCATCGTGCCCGGCTTGCTGATGGCGGCCGTTTTCATCGTCTGGAGCATGGTGACGACAGGCAGGTCGCACAAGCACATCGCGCGCGAGCCGCGCGCCAGCCTCCCGGAGGCGATGACGGCCATCCGCAAGGCGCTGTGGGCGCTGTCGCTGCCGGTGTTCGTGCTCGGCGGCATGTACGCCGGCGTGTTCACGGCCACCGAGGCGGCCGCCGCCGGCGCCTGGCTGGCCCTGCTCATTTCGGTCGTGGTCTATCGCACCGTCGGGCTGCGCGCGATCTGGGACTCGGCCGTCGATGCGAGCCGGATCTCGGCGATGCTGTTCATGATCCTGGCCGGCGCCTCCGTGTTCGGCCACGTGCTGACCAAGCTGCGCATTCCCCAGCAGATCGTCGAGATGGTGACGTCCGCCGGCCTGGGCGTCACCGGCTTCCTGGTCGTGATGATGGCGCTGATCTTCGTGCTGGGCATGTTCCTGGAGTCGATCGCCATCATCCTGATCACGACGCCGGTGATCCTGCCCGTCATGCAGGTGCTGGAGATCAACCCGATCTGGTACGGCGTGCTGCTGGTGATCAACCTGGAGCTGGCGCAGATCACCCCGCCGGTGGGCATGAACCTGTTCACCATCAAGGCCATCACCAGCGCGCCCATGGGCGCCATCGTGCGCGGCTCGGCGCCCTACGTGCTGCTGATGATCTTCGTGATGGCGCTGGTCATGCTCTGGCCGCAGATCGCGCTGTGGCTGCCGGGCACGATGATGGGGTGAGCTGCATCGCGGGGCGGGCATACTGGCGTGCCCCATGCAGTTGCAGCAGATCCTTTTCAGCCAGGGATTCGGCACCCGGCGCGTTTGCGCCGGTCTGGTCCAGCAGGGGTTGGTCAGCGTCGGCGGCCAGCCGTGCACGGAAGCGGCCGCCGAATTCGATCCAGTCGGTTTGCGCTTCACCGTGCAAGGCCAGGAGTGGGCCTTCCACGAGAAAGCCTACGTGCTGCTGCACAAGCCGGCCGGCTACGAGTGCTCGCAGCGGCCGTCGGCCTGGCCGAGCGTGTACACGCTGCTCCCCGCGCCGCTGCGCCAGCGCCCGCAGCGCCAGGGCACGCCGGGCGTGCAGGCGATCGGCCGGCTGGACCAGGACACCACCGGGCTGCTGCTGCTGAGCGACGACGGCGTCTTCATCCACCGCATGGGTTCGCCAAAGCGGCACGTGCCCAAGGTCTACCAGGTCACTGCCAAGCACCCGGTCGACGAAGCGCTGCTGCAGCGGCTGCTCGCCGGCGTGGTGCTCGACGACGACCCCAGGCCGGTGCGCGCCGCCGCCTGCGAGCGGTTGGACAGCCATCGGCTGGAGTTGACGTTGACCGAGGGCAAGTACCACCAGGTCAAGCGGATGGTGGCGGCTGCGGGCAACCGGGTCGAGCGGTTGCACCGGTCGCGCATTGGCGGTCTCGAGCTGCCTGCCGACCTGCCGCCAGGCCGGTGGAAGTGGCTGGAGGCCGAAGACCTGGAGCGACTGCAGGCCGGATGAGCGTGCGTTCGTTCAGCCGCGATCGGCCAGGAACGCGGCGATCCGGCTCGTGACCGCCTCGGGCTGGTCGCGCTGCGGCGAGTGCCCGCAGTCCGGCAGCACGACTTTCTCGAAGACCCCGCGAGTAGGCGCGATCTCGTCGATCTGGCGCAGCGTGCCGTAGGCATCGTTCACGCCCTGGATGGCAAGCACGGGCGCTTCGATGCGGCGGCAGTCCTCGCGGATGTCGAACGCATGGAACGCGGGGTTGAGCCAGGCGTCGTTCCACTGCCAGAACGCCCCGTCGACGTCGGCATGGAAGCGCGCCAGCTTCTCGCGCAATCCCTGCTCCATGAACGCTTCGCGCGCCTGCGCGATCGACTGCACGGAGATGCCTTCCACGATCACGTGCGGCGCCATCACGACGCAGGCCGCCAAGGGATGCCGGCTGGCGTACAGCAGGGCGATGCTGCCGCCGTCGGAGTGGCCCAGCAGCACGGGAGCCTGCAAGCCGAGTGCCCGCAGCAACGGGGGCAGCACCTCGAAGGCCTCGCGGTGCATGTAGTCCGGTTCCAGCCGGCCCGTTCGGCGCACATCGGGAATCGGATCCGAGCGGCCATAGCCGCGGCGCGAAAAGACGATGCCGGCGCGCCCGGTGGCTGCGCACACCTGGCCCGGCCAGTCGCGCCACATGGCCACCGATCCCAGGCCTTCGTGCAGGAACACGATGGGTTGCCGCCCCTCGGGGCCGGCGATGCGCAGGACTTCCAGGCCCACGCCATTGACTTCGATGCGATCCATCGCGGCGATGTTACGGGAGCCGTCGACGCAGTCCCGGGCGCGGGCCATGCGCGTGCACGGCCGCCCCGCTAGCATTGCGACCATGAGCGACATTCCCGAGTTCGGCTTGGTCATCGTCGGCGACGAGATCCTCTCGGGCAAGCGGGCCGACAAGCACCTGCCCAAGGTCATCGAGCTGCTGGGAGCGCGCGGCCTGCAGCTGGCGTGGGCCGACTACGTGGGCGATGCGCCGGACCGCATCACCGCCACCTTGCGCCGCGCCTTCGAGTCCGGCGCGGTGGTGTTCTCCTGCGGCGGGATCGGGGCCACGCCGGACGACCACACGCGCCAGTGCGCCGCGCGCGCGCTGGGCGTGCCGCTGCAACTGCACCCCGAGGCCGAGACCCTGATCCGCGAACGCATGCAGGACATCGCGCGCGAGCAGGGCGTGCCCTACGAGCCGGATCGGGCCGACAACGTGCACCGCCTGAACATGGGCGTGTTCCCGCAAGGCGCCCGCATCATTCCCAACCCGTACAACAAGATTCCCGGCTTCAGCGTGCGGCACCTGCACTTCATGCCGGGGTTCCCGGTGATGGCCTGGCCCATGATCGAATGGGTGCTGGACCGGCAGTACGCGCACCTGTTCCGGCCCGGCGCCTGGCTGGAGCGCTCGGTCATCGTCCATGGCGCCATGGAGGCCGCGCTGACGCCGCTGATGGAGCAGGTCGAGCGCGACCATCCGGCCATCCGGGTGTTCAGCCTGCCCAGCGTGGACCACCCGGAGTACGGCCGCCACATCGACCTGGGCGTCAAGGGCGAGCCGGCGGCCGTCGCCCCCGCCTATGCCCAGTTGCTGGACGGCTTGAAAGCCTTGAAAGCCCGCCTCGGCCCCGAGTTGGTGCGTTAGCATCCACGCACCAGGACGGCGCAGCCGCGACGCACCAGGAAGGTGCAAAACTCATCCGGAGAACCGGCGGTCGGGGCGCTGGAGCGGCGGCGCCGTGCACCAAGGCCGCGATGCCCTTGCCGACGCCATGCACCAGCTTTGGCACAGAACGTGCATTTCCTGGCCCGTCCATTCGCAACGAACCCCAACCGGAGAACCCTGATGGCAGCCAAGAACGTCGCCGACGTGATGAAGATGGTGAAGGAGAACGAAGTCAAGTTCGTCGACTTCCGCTTCACCGACACCCGCGGCAAGGAACAGCACGTCACCGTGCCCGTATCCCATTTCGACGAAGACAAGTTCAGCTCGGGCCATGCCTTCGACGGCTCCTCGGTGGCCGGCTGGAAGGGCATCGAGGCCTCCGACATGCTGCTGATGCCGGACCCCGACACGGCCAACGTCGACCCGTTCTTCGAGGAAACCACGCTGATCCTGTCGTGCGACGTGCTCGAGCCGGGTGACGGCAAGGCCTACGACCGCGACCCACGCTCGATCGCCAAGCGCGCCGAGGCCTACCTCAAGGCCAGCGGCCTGGGCGATACCGCCTTCTTCGGTCCGGAACCCGAGTTCTTCATCTTCGACGACGTGCGCTGGAACGCCGGCCCGAGCGGCTGCTTCTTCGAGATCGACGAATACGAGGCGCCCTGGAACACCGGCAAGAAGATCGAAGGCGGCAACAAGGGCCACCGCCCGACCACCAAGGGCGGCTACTTCCCGGTGCCGCCGATCGACAGCACCCAGGACATGCGCGCCGAGATGGCGCTGATCCTGGAGCAGATGGGCATCCCGGTGGAGGTGTTCCACCACGAGGTGGCTGGCGCCGGCCAGAACGAGATCGGCACCCGGTTCAACACCCTGGTGCGGCGCGCCGACTGGAGCCAGCTGCAGAAGTACGTGATCCAGAACGTCGCCAACGCCTACGGCAAGACGGCGACCTTCATGCCCAAGCCCATCGTCGGCGACAACGGCTCGGGCATGCACGTGCACCAATCGGTCTGGAAGGACGGCAAGAACCTGTTCGCCGGCGACGGCTACGCAGGCCTGTCGGATTTCGCGCTGTACTACATCGGCGGCATCATCAAGCACGCCCGCGCGCTCAACGCCATCACCAATCCCGGCACCAACAGCTACAAGCGCCTGGTGCCCGGCTTCGAGGCGCCCGTGAAGCTGGCCTACAGCTCGCGCAACCGCTCGGCGTCGATCCGCATTCCGTACGTCGCCAACCCCAAGGGCCGCCGCATCGAGTGCCGCTTCCCGGATCCGCTGATGAACCCCTACCTGGGCTTCGCGGCCATGCTGATGGCCGGGCTGGATGGCGTGGAGAACAAGATCCACCCGGGCGAGGCCGCCACCAAGGACCTGTACCACCTGCCGCCCGAGGAAGACGCGAAGATCCCGACCGTGTGCCACAGCCTGGACCAGGCACTGGAGTACCTGGACAACGACCGGGCCTTCCTGACCAAGGGCGGCGTGTTCAGCGAGACCATGATCGATGCCTACATCGAGCTGAAGATGGCCGAGGTGCAGCGTTTCCGCATGGCCACGCATCCGATCGAGTTCGACATGTACTACAGCCTCTGAGCGGCCGCCGCGGGGCTGTATTTCCGCACAGCCCTGCGGCCCACGGCCGTCTCCGGAAAGCACCGCGCCGCGGTGCTTTTTCCTTTTTTGCCTTGCAAATCATGAGCTTGCCTTGCAATCCTCATCGGTTGCGCCATACTGGCAGGCCGTCCTGGGCGCGCCCGCCCGTGGAGCCTTCCCGATGAAGTCCGCCCTCACTGTCTCGCTTGCCGTCCTGCTGGCGGCCACCGCCGCGCAGGCGCAGGGCACGCGCATCTACCGTTGCGGCAACACCTACACCAACGACGCAGCCCAGGCGCAAGCCCAGGGCTGCAAGCTGGTCGAGGGCGGCAACGTCACGGTGGTGGAGGGCACCAAGGTCAATTCGCAGGCCACCGTGCGGGTGGCAGCGGTGCCTTCGGCGGCGCCGGCGCCTGCGGCCCAGCCCGGCCAGAAGGTGGATTCGGCCGAGCAGAAGGCCCGTGACGCCGACGCCCGCCTGATCCTGGAAGCCGAGCTCAAGAAGGCCGAGGCTCGCCAGGCCGAGCTGGCCAAGGAATGGAACAACGGCGAGCCCGAGAAGATGGGCCCCGAGCACCGCAACTACCAGAAGTACCTGGACCGGGTGGCGGAGCTCAAGGCCGCCATCGCGCGCAACGAGAGCGACGTCGCCGGCATCCGGCGCGAGCTCGGCCGGCTGGGCGGCGCGGCCACCGCGTCCAAGTGACGCCTTGACGGCGCCTCGTTCCCCCCGAACTCCCGCCTCGCGCCAGGCCCGCTTCCAGGCCTTCGACCTGCTCGCCACCCTGGTGGCCGTCGTCGCGCCCGACGGCACCGTGCTGTTCGCCAATGCGGCGCTGGAGGATGCGCTGGGCATTTCGCGCCGCAGCATCCAGGGCACGCCACTCCCCGATTGCTTCACCGAGCCGCAGCTGCTGCGCACCGCGCTGGCCGGCGCCGGCAGCAACGAGTTCGCGACCCTGCGCTACGACGGCGGCTTGCTGCGCACCGGCATCGAGCCGCTGCCGGTGCACGTGGTGGTGGCGCAGACCGACCGGCGTGGCGAAGTGGTGGTCGAACTGCTGCCGCTGGAGCAGCAGGCCCGCCAGGAACGCGAGCAGCGCCTGCTGGACCAGTCGCAGGCCAACAAGGAGCTGGTGCGCAACCTGGCCCACGAGATCCGCAACCCGCTGGGTGGCATCCGGGGCTCGGCCCAGTTGCTGGAACTGGAGGTCCAGGGCCGGGAGCTGAAGGAGTACACCCGCGTCATCGTGCGCGAGGCCGACCGGCTGCAGGCGCTGGTCGACCGGCTGCTGCAGCCGCACCGGCGCCAGCCGGAGGTCGGCGACGTCAACATCCACGAGGTCTGCGAGCGGGTGCGATCGCTGGTCCTGGCCGAATTCCCCAAGGGCCTGTCGGTGGTGCGCGACTACGACGCCTCGCTGCCCGAGTTCCGCGGCGACCGCGAGCAGCTGATCCAGGCCGTCCTGAACATCGCGCACAACGCCTGCCAGGCGCTGGCGCCTCGCATGGCCGCCGGCGACGCGCAGATCGTGCTGCGCACCCGGGTGGCCCGCCAGGTCACGTTCGGCCGGCAGCGTTACCGCTTGGCACTGGAATTGCATGTGATCGACAACGGGCCGGGCGTGCCCCCGTCGCTGAAGGACCGCATCTTCTATCCGCTGGTGTCGGGGCGGGAAGGCGGTTCGGGACTGGGGCTGACGCTGGCGCAGACGATCGTGCAGCAGCACCATGGCCTGATCGAATGCGACAGCGCCCCGGGCAGGACCGACTTCAAGATCCTGATCCCGCTGCCCTGAACCGCCGCTGGAGGCAACCGCAACCCATGAAGCCGATCTGGATCGTTGACGATGACCCCTCCATCCGCTTCGTGCTGGAGAAGGCGCTGCTGCGCGAGGAACTGCCCACGCGCAGCTTCACGCACGCCGGCGAGGTGCTGCAGGCGCTGGAGGGCGCGGGCGAAGCGGGCCCGCAGATCCTGATCAGCGACATCCGCATGCCGGGCGGCAGCGGGCTGGAGCTGCTCAACAGGGTCAAGGAAAAGCGCCCCGGCCTGCCGGTGATCGTGATGACTGCGTTTTCCGACCTGGACAGCGCGGTCGCCGCCTTCCAGGGCGGCGCCTTCGAGTACCTGCCCAAGCCCTTCGACGTGCCGCATGCGGTGGAACTGATCCGCCGGGCGGTGCAGGAGAGCCAGCGCGAGCAGGTCGCCGAGGAGCGCATGCAGCAGGCGCCCGAGATGCTGGGGCAGGCGCCGGCGATGCAGGACGTGTTCCGCGCCATCGGGCGGCTGTCGCAAAGCAACGTCACGGTGCTGGTCACGGGCGAGTCCGGCACCGGCAAGGAACTGGTGGCGCGGGCGCTGCACCGGCATTCGCCGCGCGCCGAAGGCCCGTTCGTGGCGATCAACACCGCTGCCATCCCCAAGGACCTGCTGGAGAGCGAGCTGTTCGGCCACGAGCGCGGCGCCTTCACCGGCGCGCAGGCGCTGCGGCGCGGGCGCTTCGAGCAGGCCGACGGCGGCACGCTGTTCCTCGACGAGATCGGCGACATGCCCTTCGACCTGCAGACGCGGCTGCTGCGCGTGCTGTCCGACGGGCACTTCTACCGCGTCGGCGGGCACAACCCGGTCAAGGCCAACGTGCGCGTGATCGCCGCCACCCACCAGGACCTGGAGCAGCGGGTCAAGGAGGGCGCCTTCCGCGAGGACCTGTTCCACCGCCTGAACGTCATCCGGCTGCGCCTGCCGGCGCTGCGCGAGCGGCGCGAGGACATCCCGATGCTGGCGCGGCACTTCCTGCAGGAGTCGGCGCAGCAACTCGGGGTGGAGCCCAAGCGCATCTCGGAGGCCGCCCTGGCGCGGCTGTCGTCGTTCGCCTTCCCGGGCAACGTGCGCCAGATGGAGAACATCTGCCACTGGCTGACGGTGATGGCGCCGGCCCAGCTGATCGAGCCCAAGGACCTTCCGCCCGAGGTCGTCGGGCATCCCGGCGAACCGGGCATGGCGGCAATGGCGCCGCCCCCGCCGGTTTCGCCCGAATCGGGGATGCCGGATCAGCCTGCCACGGCTGTGCCTGCCCCGGCCCTGGCCGGCGGCTTGCCCGGCCTGCCCCCGCAGCCGTGGGAGTGGGCGCTGGAGGCGGAAGCGCGCGAGCTGCTGGCGGCCGGCCAGCCGGGCGTGTGGGACGTGCTGACGCGCCGGTTCGAATCGCGGCTGATCCTCACCGCGCTGGCGCTCACGCGGGGCCGTCGCATCGAGGCCGCGCAGAAGCTGGGCATAGGCCGCAACACCATCACCCGCAAGATCCAGGAGCTCGGCCTGGACGACAATTGAGTCCCTGCCGTTCCACTTCTCCCGCTGGTGGGCGAAGGCTGGGGCGAGGGGTCTCCCATCTCCCCATGCACGGTAGGGCCGCAACCTGCAGCGGCAATAAGATGCACAGATAATGCATGTTATGGATACGACCCCCGCTGAGCAACCCGATGCCCTGGCGCAAGCACTGGCCCAGCCCTACCGGCATGGCTTCGTCACAGAGATCGAATCCGACTCCCTGCCGCCCGGCCTGGACGAAGACGTCGTGCGCGAAATCTCGCGCCGCAAGCGCGAGCCCGAGTTCCTGCTGAAATGGCGGCTGGCCGCGTTCGAGCGCTGGCTGCGCATGGAGGTGCCGGACTGGGCCTACCTGCGCATGGAGCCGGTCGACTTCCAGGCGCTGTCCTACTACTCGGCGCCCAAGTCGATGAAGGACGGCCCCAAGAGCCTGGACGAAGTCGACCCCAAGCTGCTGGAGACCTACGAGAAGCTGAACGTGCCGCTGCACGAGCGCGCCCGCCTGGCCGGCGTGGCCGTGGACGCGGTGTTCGACAGCGTGTCGGTGGGCACCACCTTCCGCGAGAAGCTGGCCGAAGTCGGCGTGATCTTCTGCTCGTTCTCGCACGCGGTGGCGAATCACCCTGAACTGGTGGAACGCTACCTGGGCACGGTGGTGCCGCAGGGCGACAACTTCTACGCGGCGCTCAATTCGGCGGTGTTCTCCGACGGCTCCTTCGTCTACGTGCCCAAGGGCGTGCGCTGCCCGATGGAGCTGTCGTCCTATTTCCGCATCAATGCGCGCAACACCGGCCAGTTCGAGCGCACGCTGATCATCGCCGAGCCGGGCAGCGAAGTGAGCTACCTGGAAGGCTGCACGGCGCCCCAGCGCGACGAAAACCAGCTGCACGCAGCGGTGGTGGAACTGGTCGCGCACGACGACGCCCGCATCAAGTATTCGACCGTGCAGAACTGGTACCCGGGCGACGAGCGCGGGCGCGGCGGCATCTACAACTTCGTGACCAAGCGCGGCCTGGCCGCCGGCAAGCGCTCGCGCATCTCCTGGACGCAGGTCGAGACCGGCTCGGCCATCACCTGGAAGTACCCCAGCGTGGTGCTGCGCGGGGAAGGCTCCAGCGGCGAGTTCCACTCGATCGCGGTGTCCAACCACTTCCAGCAGGCCGACACCGGCACCAAGATGATCCACCTGGGGCCCAACACCACCAGCCGGATCGTCTCCAAGGGCATCAGCGCCGGCCACGCGCACAACAGCTATCGCGGCCTGGTGCGCATGGGCCCCACCGCGGTGGGCGCGCGCAACCACACGCAGTGCGACTCGCTGCTGATCGGATCGCAGTGCGGTGCGCACACCTTCCCCTACATCGAGTCCGCGCGCGACGACGCCGTGGTCGAGCACGAAGCCACCACCACCCGCATCTCCGAGGACCGCCTGTTCTATTGCCAGGCGCGCGGCCTGGACGCGCAGGAAGCCACCGCCCTGATCGTCGGCGGCTTCTGCCAGTCGGTGCTGGAAGAACTCCCCATGGAGTTCGCGCTGGAAGCGCGCTCGCTGCTGGCCGTCTCGCTCGAGGGCGCCGTCGGTTAATTGGGGTCAGATACGAATTTCCGGGAAGCCAATTCAATGAACACAACCCAACCCGTGCTGCAGGTCGAGGAACTGCGCGTCGCGATCGGCGAACGCGAAGTGCTGCGCGGCGCGTCCCTTGCGATCGAGCCCGGCTCCGTGTCGGTCCTGATGGGCGCCAACGGCAGCGGCAAGAGCACGCTGGGGCTGGCGCTGGCCGGCCATCCGCGCTACCAGGTCCAGGGCGGCAGCGCCACCTTCGCCGGCTCGGACCTGCTGGCCATGAACGTCGAGCAGCGCGCGCGAGCCGGCCTGTTCCTGTCGTTCCAGGCGCCGCCCGAAATCCCCGGCGTCAAGAACAACCTGTTCATCCGCACCGCGCTGAACGCCGTGCGCGAGTCGCGCGGCGAGGCGCCGCTGGACGCCTTCGACTTCCTGGGCCAGGCGCGCAGCTCGGCCAAGCGGGTCGGCCTGCCCGACGCCATGCTGGGCCGTCCGGTGAACGACGGCTTCTCCGGCGGCGAGCGCAAGCGCAACGAGTTGCTGCAGCTCGCGCTGCTCAAGCCCAAGCTGGCCATCCTGGACGAGATCGACTCGGGCATGGACGTCGACGGCGTGCGCGCCGTGGTCGAGCTGATCACTTCGCTGCGCCAGCAGGGCACCTCGTTCCTGATCGTGTCGCACTACCTGCAGATGATCGAATCGCTGCAGCCCGACTCGGTGCTGCGGCTGGCCGACGGGCGCATCGCCCAGACCGGCGGGATGGAGCTGGCGCGCGAAATCGCGCGGACCGGCTACGTGCGCCAGCCGGCCACCGTGGAGGCCTGAGCGATGGCCCAGGGCGCTTCCACCGACGCGCTGGCCGCGCGCAGGCACCTCGATTCGCACGGCTGGATCCCGAAGAAGGCCGAGGCCTTCCGGCACCTGCCGCCACCGCCCGCCGACCTGTGGCTGGGCGAGGGCGCGCAGCCCGTTGCGGCGGCCCCCGAGGACGGCTGGACCCTGCAGGAGTTGGCCGGCACCACGGCCGGCGCCGTGCAGGCGCGCTGGCTCGATGCCGCCGATGCGGCCCAGCGCGCGGAGCTGTTCGCATCGCTGCCCGCGCCGGGTGACGACGAAGCCGCGCCGTTCGCATGGGCGCACCGCGCGCTGGTGCGCACCGGCTTGCGGCTGCGCATCGCGGCCGGCGAGAGCTTCCTGCGGCTCGACAGGACGCCGGTCGCCGCCGTCGAAGCGCCGCTGCTGCTGATCGAGCTGGCGCCCGGCGCCTCCTGCGTGCTGCTGGAATCGCATGCCGCGTCCACCTCCGGCTCGCTCGTGCAGAACCTGCAGGTGCACGTGCAGCTGGCGCCTGGCGCCCGGCTGCAGCACCTGCGCCACGTGCCCGCCGGACGGGCCGACCGCATCGCCCACCACCTGCATGCACGACTGGCCGAAGACGCCCAGTACGCCCAGGCGCTGCTGGCCACCGGCAGCGAGTACCACCTGCAGCGCAACAAGGTGGTCCTGCAGGGCGCACGCGCCGCCGCACGCATCGATGGCGTGTTGCTGGTGGCCGGCAACACGCTGGAGCAGCAGATCATCTCGCGCCATGCCGCACCCCAGACCCGCAGCGGCGCCGAGGTGCTGGCGCTGGCCAGCGGCGCGGCCCGCGTGATCTGCAATGCGCTGACCCACATGGCGCCCGGCTGCGACGAAGCCGAGGCCAAACAGAAGCTGGCCGGCATCCCCACCGCCGGGCAGCCGCGCATCGTGCTGCGCCCGCACCTCGAGATCCACCACGACCAGGTGCAGGCTGCGCACGGCGCCACCTGGGGCGCGCTGCCCGAGGAGGCCCTGTTCTTTGCCCGCCAGCGCGGGCTGGACGAGGAAGCGGCCAAGGCGCTGATCCTCGAAGGCCTGGCCCGCGCCGCGCTGGCCCGCGGCGTCGACGATGACGCGCTGCCCGAAGCCTTGCGCCTCGACGCCGCCTTGACGGACGCCGTGGCGCGCCACCTCACCGCCACGCGAGCGAAGGAGACGGCCCATGGGTGACAGGCTGCTGGAAGGCACGCACGCCGGGCAATTCCCCGGCCTGGACCAGCGCATCAACGGCGAGCCGCTGGCCTACCTGGACAACGCGGCGACCACGCACATGCCGCAGGCCGTGATCGACGCGTTGCAGGCCTTCGAAACCGGCAGCCGCGCCAACATCCACCGCGGCGTGCACACGCTCAGCCAGCGCTCGACCGAAGCCTTCGACCGGGCGCGCGAGACCCTCAAGCGCTTCGTCGGCGCGGGTGCGGCGCACGAGCTGGTCTTCACCTCCGGCACCACCGAAGCGCTGAACCTGGTGGCCCATGGCCTGTCCGACTCGGGGCTCGGCCGCGCGGTGCTGCAGCCGGGCGACGAGATCGTGGCCAGCGCGCTGGAGCACCACGCCAACCTGGTGCCCTGGCAGGTCGCCGCGCGCCGCAGCGGCGCGAAGCTGCACGTGCTGCGCCCGGATTCGCAAGGCCGCTTGCACGCCGACGACCTGGCGCGGCTGCTGGGGCCGCGCACCCGCGTCTTCGCCATCACCGCCTGCGCCAATGCCACCGGCGAGCGGCCGCCCTTCGAAACCCTGCTGTCGATGGCCGCCGAGGCCGGCGCGCTGACGGTGCTGGACGCCGCGCAGGCAGTCTCGCACGAGGTGCCGGCGCTGTCGGACCTCGCGTGCGACTTCATGGCGTTCTCCGGCCACAAGATGTACGGCCCGATGGGCACGGGCGCGCTGGTCGGCCGGCGCGCCGCGCTGGAGCGGCTGGCCCCGCTGCGGCTGGGCGGCGACATGGTCGAGTGGGTGAACGAGCAGGACGCCACCTTTGCCGAACTGCCGGCGCGGCTGGAAGGCGGCACGCCCAACGTGGGCGGCGCGGTCGGCATGGCAGCGGCGGCCGACTACATCGATTCGATCGGGCGCGAGAAGATCGACGCCCATGTGCGTGCGCTGCGCGCCCATGCGGTGTCGCTGCTGTCGGCGCTGGAGGGCCTGCGCGTGCTGTCGCCCGGGGCCGATCGCTCGGCCATCGTGTCCTTCGTCGCCGACGACGCGCACCCGCACGACCTGGGCACGCTGCTGGACCGGCGCGGCATCGCCGTGCGCACCGGCCACCACTGCGCGCAGCCGCTGCTGGAGTGCCTGGGCATAGGCCCGACCACGCGCGCGTCATTCGCCGTCTACAACACGCACGAGGAAGTCGAGCGCCTGGCGGACGCCGTCGCCCATGCGCTGCAGGTGCTGCGATGAGCGAACCCATCGACGACCTCTACCAGGAACTGGTGCTGGAGCACAAGCGCGCGCCGCGCCATTTCGGCAAGCTGGCCGAGCCCACGCACGAGGCGCGCGGACGCAACCCGACCTGCGGCGACGACATCCAGGTGCAGCTGCAGATGGAAGGCGACGCCGTCAAGGACATCCGCTTCACCGGCCAGGGTTGCGCCATCTGCATCGCCTCGACGTCGATGATGACCGAAGCCGTCCATGGCCGCGACAAGCAGGTCGCGCAAGACCTGCAGCGGCGCTTCCGGGCCGTGCTGACCGGCGAGGCCGACCCGGAGGAAACCTCGCTGGGCAAGCTGGTCAGCCTGGCCGGCGTGCGCCAGTACCCCAGCCGCATCAAGTGCGCGCTGCTGGGCTGGCATGCGCTGATGCATGCGCTGCAGCAACCCGCCGGCGAATCGGCCGTTGCCACATTGGAGGAACCCGCGCCATGAGAGCCCCGCGCGAAACCGTGATGTTCCGCCGGCCCGTGATGGTGGAGCTGGTGCCGTACGGCACGCCGATCGAGATGGACGCCGGCATGATGGCCCAGGTCACCCAGTCGCTGGGCGGCAACTTCACCCTGGTGGTCGACGGCCAGATGGTGCGCCTGAAAGGCAGCGATGCCGACGCGATCGGCAAGGAGCCGCCGGCGGCGGAGCAGGACGACGGGGGCGACGACGGCGTCGACCTGGAAACGCGCATCTGGCGCGCGCTCGGCACCTGCTACGACCCGGAAATCCCGGTCGACATCGTCGAGCTGGGCCTGGTCTATTCCTGCGTGCTCACGCCCATGGACGACGGGCGCAGCCACGTCGGCATCCAGATGACGCTGACGGCGCCCGGCTGCGGCATGGGCGAGGCGATCGCCAACGAGGTGGCCGACAAGGTGCTGGCGCTCAAGGGCGTGGGCGAGGTCAACGTCGACATGGTGTTCGACCCGCCCTGGGACCGCTCCCGCATGTCCGAAGCCGCCCAGCTGGCGCTCGGCATGTGAGCGCGCACCACCCGTTTTCCCAACTCCCGATTGCCGATTCGATGACCCTGAACATCCTGCTGCTCGAAGACGTCCATGCCAGCGCCAACCCGGTGCTGGAGATGCTGCCCGGCGTGCAGATCCGCCGGCTCAAGCATGCGCCCGACGCGGCCGAGCTCAAGGAACTGCTGGCCGACGTGGATCTCGTCGGCCTGCGCTCGCGCACCCAGCTCGATGCGAATGCGCTGGCCGCCGCGCCGCGGCTGCGGGCCGTCGGCGCCTACTGCACCGGCACCAACAACATCGACCTGAAGACCGCGGCCGAGCGCGGCGTCGCGGTCTTCAACGGCCCGTTCTCCAACACCCGCTCGGTGGCGGAGCTGGTGATCGGCCACGCCATCCACCTGCTGCGCCGCATCCCCGAGCGCCAGGCGGCGGCGCGCCGCGGCCAGTGGCTCAAGGATGCCAAGCGCTCCAACGAGATCCGCGGCAAGACACTGGGCATCGTGGGCTACGGCAAGATCGGCACCCAGACAGGGCTGCTGGCCGAGGCGATCGGCATGCGCGTCATCTTCCACGACGTCGAGGCCAAGCTGCCGCTGGGCAATGCCAGGCCGGCCGCCAGCCTGCAGGCCTTGCTGCAGGAGGCCGACGTGGTGACGCTGCACGTGCCGCAGACGCCGCAGACCAGGCACCTCATCAACGCCGAGCGGCTGGCGCAGATGAAGGAAGACGCGGTGCTGATCAACCTGGCGCGCGGCCACGCGGTGGACATAGACGCGCTGCATGCCGCCCTGTCGAAGGGTCCGCTGCGCGGCGCCGCCATCGACGTCTTCCCGATCGAGCCGGCCTCGGCCGCGCACACCTTCGAGTCGCCGCTGCGCGAGCTGGACAACGTGATCCTGACTCCGCACGTGGGCGGCTCCACCGTGGAGGCGCAGCGCAACCTGGGCGTCGAGGTGTCGGAGAAGCTGCGCGACTACCTGATGCTGGGTGCGGTGCGCGGCAGCGTGAACCTGCCCGAACTGGGCGCCGGCCCGGTGCGTGGCGCGGCGCGGCTGGTGCACCTGCACCGCGACCAGCCGGGCGTGATGTCGCAGCTCAACGGCGTGCTGGCCGGCGCCGGCCTGAACGTCACCCAGCTGCACCTGGAAACGGATCGCGGGCTGGGCATGGCCGTGATCGACCTGAGCCAGGAGCCGGACAGCGGCACCCTGGGCGCGGTGCGCCAGATCGGCGCCACGCTGGCGAGCTTCATCGCGTTCTCGCGCGGCGCCTGAAGGGCCGCGCCTTCGTTCAGCGCTCGGCGACCAAGGGCAGCTGCGAATAGCCGCTGCCCGGGTAGTGCGCGTGCACCGGCTCCTTGCCGGCCACCGTGGCCAGCCAGCGCGTGCCGGCCAGCAGTTCTTCCATCACCACCCGCAATTGCAGGCGCGACAGCTCCGCGCCGGGGCACACGTGCACCCCCGCGCCGTACAGCAGGTTGAGCGAAGGGTCGCGATCGAGCCGGCATTCGTCCAGGTCGCCAAACACGGCTTCATCCCGGTTGGCCGAGGCCCACATCAGGGTCAGCCGCTCACCGGCCGCGAATTCGTGGCCGCCCACGCTCGCCGGTTGACGGACCACGCGCCGGTTGGCGATCAGGGGCGGGTGGATGCGCAGGATCTCGTCGATGGCGGCGCGCAGCAAGCCGGGTTCGGCGCGCAGCCGCCGTTGCAGGTCCGGGTGCGCCGCCAGGTACGCGGGCAGGATGCCCAGGCAGGAAGCCAGCGTCGCCAGCTCGCCCACCGTCCAGTTGCGCAGGATGCTGACCATCTCCTCGTCGGTGATCGGCCGGCCTTCGATGGTCTCGCGCATCAACCGGCTGGTCAGGTCACGGTGTGCCCCGGCCTGGTTGCGGCGCAGGTCCAGTTGCCCGCGGATGTGGCCATCGAACTCGAAGGCGACCGCCACCAGCGCACCGCGGTTACCGGCCAGCGTGGCCGCCTGGCTGCGCCGCATCCAGTCGCGCAGCGGCTGGTGCAGCTCGGCGCCCCAGTCCATGTAGGCGCACAGCAGCCGCACGGCGGTGTCGTGGGCGAAGGCGTCCATCCATTCCAGTTCGCCGCCGGGCAGCGACTGCACCTGCTCGCGCGCGATGGTGCGCGCCAGCGGCTCGAACGCGGCCAGGTGCTCGGGCGCGAAGTAGGGGTCTATCAATGCCCGCCAGGGGGTGTGCTCCGGCGGGTCCATGCCGTTGGGAATGGAGACATGGGCCGACACCGCATTGCCGAAGGCCTCGGGGTCATGCAGGACCTGCACCACGTCGGCATGGCGGAACAGCGACCACTGCAGGTACTCGCTGTGCGCCACCGGGCACCGGCGGCGCTGGTGGTCGTAGGCCGCTACCTGGTCGTCCTGCACGGCTGGATCGCGCGGATCCCAGTCGTCCGCGTGAACGGGAGCCCGCATCGCTCAGCCGTCCTTGCCGTCCAGCCGGGTGCGCGTCAGCCAGGGCGTGTAGATCCAGAGGTAGATGAGGAAGGCGGCGGCCCACGCGAGCGAAGCGCCGCTCAGCGCCATCGTATAGGCCTGCGGCGCCACCAGCGGCAGCAGCACGCGCAGCACCGCCGCTGCCATCACCAGCACATAGGCGGCCACTTCGGCGCGCGAGACCTGCAGCGGCCGGCCCGTGTGGCCGCGCGCGGTGCGCGTGATCATGCCGATGATCAGGCCGCCGATCAGGCCGACGGCCAGCGCGTGCAGGCCCAGCGAGGCGGTAGCCCAGCCGAACTGCGCCAGCGCCAGCAGCGCCAACCCGAGCGGCAGCCAGGCGTAGGACAGGTGCAGGATCCACAGGATCGGCCGCTTGAGCGTCACGCCCGGCGCCCAGCGCGCTTGCCGCATCGCCTGCAGCACGGCGGCCGCGGCGAAGGCGACGCCGGTGATCGCATGGGGCGGGGCGAACACCCACAGCGCCAGCGCGAGTGCCGTCGCGGCGAAAGCGGCCCAGCCCAGCCGGGGCGCCGGCGTGATCTTCAGGCCGGGCGTGACGTTGGCGGTGAAGGCCGGCACCACCCGGCCCGCCATCACGTGGATGATCAGGACGACCAGGCCCAGCGCGGCATGCAGCGGGGCCAGCGGCGGGATCCCGACCACGCCCAACGCGGACAGGTGGAAGCACAGGTTGGCCAGTGCCAGCAGCAGCAGGATGCCGGCCAGCGGCAGGTTGCGCTTGTTCTTCGCCTTCAGCAGCACGCGGGCGAACACCGCGGCCACGACAGGCAGCAGCGCGACGTCGAGCGCGGCATAGACGGGGTAGGGCGCTGCAACCGCGGCCAGGCGCGCTGCCAGCCACAGCCCGGCCAGCGCGCCCAGCGCTGCGCCCCGCACCGTGTCCAGCCCGGTCCAGGCCTTCCCCGCAGTCAGCAGGAAGCCCACGATCACGCCGATCGCAAAGCCGAACACCATCTCGTGCGCATGCCACAGCATGGGCGCCACCGCCATGTCCAGTTGCACGTGGCCGAGGAACAGGCCGATCCACAGCGGCACGGCGATCGCCGCGAGCGCCGCGGCGCCGATGTAGAAGGGGCGGAATCCGAGCCGCAGCAGCGGCAGGCCGGTCGGCGCGGGCGCGGCGGCGGCAGGTGGCTGGGCGGGCGCGATGGCAATCGGGGGCTGTTTCACGGTCCGGGATGACCGGGATTGATCACCCGGCCAAAAAGATGCAGAATGCGTGCATCTTAAAGCGCCGCGCGCCGCGAAGCAAGCCTGCGGCGCAATGCTCTGACTGGAGAGGCTCCCCGTGCGCCTGGCCGAATACACCGACTACACCTTGCGCGTGCTGATGTACTGCGCGTCCAATCCCGGCCGGCTCGTCACCATCGCCGAGATGGCCGAGCGGCACGGGGTCTCGCGCAACCACCTGATGAAGATCGTCAGCGACCTGGGCCGCCAGGGCCTGCTGGCCACCATGCGCGGGCGCGGCGGCGGCGTGCAGCTGATGAAAAAGCCCGAGGACATCCGCATCGGCGACGTGGTGCGCGCCGCGGAAACCGACTTCCGCCTGGTCGAATGCTTCGACGACGCCACCAACACCTGCGCGATCTCGTCCACCTGCCGCATGAAGCACCTGCTGGACGTCGCGCTGGCGGCCTACTTCCGTGAACTGGATGGCGCCACCCTGGCCGACCTGGTGCTGCCGTCGCTGGCGCCCGGCGAGGACGGGGCCGGCGTAGTGATCCGCGTTCGCGCCACGGCGCCGGCCCGAGAGGACGTGCCGGCGCCCGCGAGGGCTCCCACACCCAGGCGCGCATCGCGCGCAGCCCCGTCGCAGCGCGCACGCACCGCGCGCGCCTGAAACCGCGGCCTCTGCCCGCCGAAGCCCGCGATGCTTCCGCGGGAATGCCTTCTCCTGCTGCGCTGCCCTCCGCATAATAGATGCACCATCAATGCATCTTTAAGGACGCCATGTCGCAACCCCACCAGCACCTCTCGCCCGACGCCCTGTATCCCTTCGATGCCCGCGGCATCGCCAAGCGCTTCCGCCACGCGGCCATCTTCGGCGCCCTGGACGCGCTGCAGCCGGGCGAGACCATGCGGTTCTGCAACGACCACGACCCGCTGCCGCTGCTGGCGCAGCTGCAGGCGCGCTACGGCGAGCGCGTCGCCATCGAATACCGCCGGCGCGAGCCGGGCGAGATCGTGATCGACTTCATGGTGCAGTGAGAGCGGCCATGGATCCGACCGCGGAGGCGTTTCCCGCCTTCTTCGACGCGGCGCCCGTCATCCGGATGCGCGACCCGCTGGCGCAGTTCCTGGGCGCGGCGGCCGGCGGCGTGCTGCAGTACCGCTATGCCGATGCCGTGCGGCTGGCCGGGCATTCCTGCCCCACCGTCGCCTCGGCTTTCCTCATGACCCGTGCAGCGTTGCGGGCCCTGTACGGCGACGATTTGCCCGAGCGGGGCGGCGTGCGGGTGAACGTGCGGGATCCGGCCGACGAGGGCGTGACGGGCGTCATCGCGAACGTGGTGTCGCTGGTCACGGGCGTCACCGTGGACACGGGGTTCAAGGGCCTGGGCGGGCGGTTCGACCGCCGGCGGCTCCTGGCCTATGACGTCCCGCTCGAAGGCCAGCTGGGCTTCACGCGGGTCGACGACGGCCGGTCGGTGACGGTGTCCGCCCGCGCCGACCGCGTGGCCGGCGATCCCCGCGTGCGCGAGCTGATGGCCTTGTGCATGACCGGTCGTGCCAGCCCGGAGCAGGCAGGGTTGTTCGGGACGCTGTGGCAGGACCGCGTGCGCCGGCTGCTGCTGGAACATGCCGACGACCCGGAAGTGATCCAGCTGAACTAGAGCTCCAGCGTCACCGGCGCATGGTCGCTGGGCTGCTTCCACTTGCGCGGCGCGCGGTCGATGCTGCATCCCTTGACCTGCGGCCGCAGCGCCTCGCTCACCAGGATGTGGTCGATGCGCAGGCCGCGGTTCTTCTGGTAACCCAGCATCCGGTAGTCCCACCAGCTGAAACTCTTCTCCGGCTGCTCGAACAGGCGGAAGCTGTCGCACAGGCCCAGTCCCAGCAGCCGCTGGAAGTGGTCGCGCTCCTCGCGCGTGTGGTGGATGGTGTCGCGCAGGCCTTCGGGGTCCCAGCTGTCCCTATCCTCCGGCGCGATGTTGAAGTCGCCCAGCAGCACCAGCCGCGGGTGCCGGCGCAGTTCGTCGCACAGCCAGGCATTCAGCCCGCCCAGCCAGTTCATCTTGTACGCGAACTTCTCGCTGCCGGGCGCCTGGCCGTTCACGAAGTAGCCGTTCACCAGCCGCAGTTCGCCCTGCGGCGCATCGATGGTGGCGGCGATCACGCGCGAGTGTTCGTCCTCGAAGCCGGCGATGTTCTTCGCGATGTCGCGCACCGGCGTGCGGCTGAGGATGGCCACGCCGTTGTAGGTCTTCTGCCCGAACACCGCGCAGTGCGGATAGCCCGCCTCGCGGATCGCCTCCAGCGGGAACTTGTCGTCGGTGAGCTTGAGCTCCTGCAGGCACAGCACGTCGACCGGGTTGGCGGCTACCCAGTCCAGCACGTGCGGCAGGCGGGCGGTGAGCGAGTTGACGTTCCAGGTGGTGATCTTCATTGGGCGTTCGTCATCCCCGCGAAGGCGGGGATCCAGTCCTCACTCCGTTGCCACGCTGCGCCCGTAGCTCACGAAGGCATATTGCAATCCGTTGGCCGACACGTGCCCGGCCCGCTCCAGCTCGATCCAGTCGGCACCCAGCGACGGTGCGTGCACGTCGCCTTCAATGTCGGCGTCGATCTCGGTCACCTCCGCCACCTGCGCCAGCGGCATCGCCTCGCGCAGGATCTCGGCGCCGCCGATCACCCAGGCATGCACCGCCGGCTCGCACAGGGTCAGGGCTTCGGCCAGCGAACCGGCGCGGATCGCTCCCGCTGCCGACCAGCCCGCCTGCCGCGTGACGACGACGTTGGCGCGCCCGGGCAGCGGCTTGAAGCGCTCGGGCAACGAGTCCCAGGTCCTGCGTCCCATGATCACCGGCGAGCCCATGGTGACCTTGCGGAAGTGCGCCAGGTCCTCCGGCAGGTGCCAGGGCAGCGTGCCGTCCTTGCCGATCACGCCGTTGCGCGCGCGGGCATAGACCAGGCCCAGCTTCATACCGCCACCGGCGCCTTGATCGCCGCGTGGCACTGGTAGTCCAGCACCTCGAAGTCCTCGTATCGGTAGTCGAAGATCGACGCCGGCTTGCGCTTGATGTCCAGAACCGGATAGGGATACGGCTCGCGCGAGAGCTGCAGCTCCACCTGCTCGTGGTGGTTGCTGTAGATGTGGCAGTCGCCGCCGGTCCAGATGAAGTCGCCCACTTCCAGGTCGCACTGCTGCGCCATCATGTGCGTCAGCAGCGCGTAGCTGGCGATGTTGAAGGGCACGCCCAGGAAGATGTCGGCGCTGCGCTGGTACAGCTGGCAGGACAGCTTGCCGTCAGCGACATAGAACTGGAAGAAGGCATGGCAGGGCGCCAGCGCCATCTTCGGCAGGTCGGCCACGTTCCAGGCGCTGACGATGATGCGACGCGAATCCGGATTGGACTTGATCGTCTTCACCGCTTCGGCGATCTGGTCGACGTGGCCGCCGTCCGGAGTCGGCCAGCTGCGCCACTGCACGCCGTACACGGGACCGAGGTCACCGTCCTCGCGCGCCCATTCGTCCCAGATCGTCACGCCGCGCTCGCGCAGCCGGTTGTTGTCGCTGGAGCCTTCCAGGAACCAGAGCAGCTCGTGGATGATGGACTTCAGGTGCACCTTCTTGGTGGTGACCAGCGGAAACCCCTCGTTCAGGTCGAACCGCATCTGGTAGCCGAACACGCTGCGCGTGCCGGTGCCCGTGCGGTCGGTCTTGGGCGCGCCATGCGTGCACACATGGCGCATGAAGTCTTCGTATTGGGAGCGGACGGGGCGGGTGGGCATCGGTTCACCAGGATCCAAAAAGGCTGTCCATGGCCGCCAGGATGTCGGTCCTCTGCTTGCCGAGGTTGGCGACACGACGGGTGAGTTCGCGAGCCGGAAAAGCCGCCAGGGCCGGTGTGTCGAGCACCACTCGCGTGCCCTCCACCTCGAACTCCGGATGCAGGTCGCGCAGCCGGTGGCGCAAGCGCGAGACGGGTCGCATGGGAATCACGACACGGGTGTCGAGTTCCTGAATGAACTCGTTCTGCACGTCCAGCAGGAAGGGCGTGCCCTTGCGCAGGGTGGCATCCGGATGCGCATAGACATCGAACCGGGCCATGGCTCAGAATGTGCGGTACTTCGCCAGGGGGAGCCCCTCGTGCGCGATCCGGGCGTTGTACTCGGCGATCGCTTCCCGGTTTTCTTCGCTCCAGCGCTCCCAGTAGCGCCGGCGCACCTCGGCGGCGAGTAGCTCGTCCACCGTCTGCGAGACATTCATTCCCAGCTCACGGGCCATCTCCAGCACCTTGCTGTTGAGGGAGAGATTGGTGGCCTTCTTGGGCGCGTCGCCGAAACTCGACATGGCAGGACTCCATGGCTGATGCGCACATTATATGCGCACGACACGTTCAGGATTGAACAGGCCAGCGGGGTCCAGCGCCTGCTTGATCGCCCGCATCATCGACAGCGCCACCGGCGACTTGTAGTCGGGCAGGGTGTCGGCCTTGAGCGAGCCGACGCCGTGCTCGGCCGAGATCGAGCCGCCGAAGCGGCGCACCTGGCCGTACACCAGGTCGTTGACGCGCTCCTCCTGATCGCGCAGGAAGGCCGGGCCATTGGCGCCCTCCGGCGCCTGCACGTTGTAGTGCAGGTTGCCGTCGCCCAGGTGGCCGAAGTTCACCAGCCGCACGCCCGCGATCTCGCGCGCCAGCAGTGCGTCGGTCTCCTCGCAGAAGGCCGGGATGCGCGAGATCGGCACCGAGATGTCGTGCTTGATGTTCAGGCCTTCCTGGGCCTGCGCCAGCGGAATGCTCTCGCGCGCATGCCACAGTTGCGCAGCCTGGGCCAGGTTCTCGGCCACCACGGCATCGGTGACCAGCCCCTGCTCCAGGGCGGCCTCCAGCAGGCCCTCGAACTGCCCGCGCGCATGCGCTTCCGATTCGTGGTCCGAGTTCTCGAGCAGCACGCCCCAGGGGCTCTCGCTTGCAAAGGGCACGCGCTGCTGCGGGAAGTGCTTGCCGACCAGCGACAAGGCGAACTGGCCCATGACCTCGAAACCGGTCAGTCCCGGGCCAAGCCGCGTGTGCGCCAGTTCCAGCAACTGCACCGCCTGTTCCATCGACGGCACGGCCGCCCAGGCGGTCAGGCTGGCCGCCGGCCGAGGAAACAGCTTGAGCGTGGCGGCGGTGATCACCCCCAACGTGCCCTCGCTGCCTATGAACAGGTCGCGCAGGTCGTAACCGGTGTTGTCCTTGCGCAGCCCCGACAGGCCGTCCCACACCTCGCCTTGCGCCGTCACCACTTCCAGCCCCAGGCACAACTCGCGCGCGTTGCCGTAGCGGACGACCTGGGTGCCACCGGCGTTGGTGGCCAGGTTGCCGCCGATCGTGCAGCTGCCTTCGGCGGCCAGGCTGAGCGGGAACAGCAGCCCGGCCTGCTCGGCGGCCTCCTGCACCGACTGCAGGATGCAGCCCGCTTCCACCGTCAGCGTCAGGTTCTCGCGATCCAGCCCGCGCACTGCGGTCATGCGCTGCAAGCTCAACACGACCTGCGTGCCGCTCTCGTCCGGCACGCCGCCGCACACCAGCCCGGTGTTGCCGCCCTGCGGCACGATGGCGGCGCCCGCTTCGGCGCAGGCGCGCACCACGGTCGCCACTTCGGCGGTGCTGCCCGGGCGGACCACGGCCAGCGCCTTGCCGCGCACGCGCTGGCGCCAGTCCTGCTCCCAGGCGGACAGGTCGCCGTCGGTCAGCACGTTGGCCGCGCCGAGGGTGGTGCGCAGCTTGTCGATCAAGGGGTTCACGCTTGCTTCCTTTTGCGCCCACCCAGCCGCAAGCGCACGTGCAGCGCGCAGGCGGCGAACAGGACCAGGCACAGGATGATCTGGAGGATGGGCAGCCAGGGCGGCGCGACCGGATCGTTCCAGGCGCGGATCACGCCCTCGGCGAAATACAGCCACACCAGCAGGCTGACCCAGCGATAGGTGTACAGGCGATGGCGCAGGAAGCCGGCCAGCGGAAACAGCAGCGGCACCACCTTCAGGGCCCACAGCGAACCGCCGGGTCGCAGCGGCGCCAGCCACAGCTCCCAGGCCAGCCCCAGGGCGACCAGCGCCAGCAGGCTGCCGACGGCCAGCGCCCGGATGATCCGCAGCGAAGAAGGCGCCGCGGTCGCGGAAGAAGGCATCGTGTCCATGGCCGATGGCATCATAGCGGCCGATGAAAGTCGCCCCGCTGCTCGCCGAGCTCTCGCGCTTTCCCTGGCTGTCGACGGCGCGCACGCTGGGCGAGCGGTTCCGGGAAGACCGGCTGGGCGTGAGCGCCAGCAGCCTGACCTTCACCACCACCATCGCGCTGGTGCCGCTGGTCACCGTCACGCTGGCGGTGTTCACCGCCTTTCCCATGTTCAACAAGCTGCAGGGCACGGTGCAGCAGTGGCTGGTGCAAAGCCTGGTGCCGGACGCCATCGCGCGGCAGGTGCTGGGCTACCTGACCCAGTTCGCTGGCAAGGCCAGCCGTTTGGGTGCCGTCGGCCTGGCCCTGCTGTTCGCATCGGCCATCGCGATGGTGCTGACCATGGACCGCACCCTCAACGGCATCTGGCGCGTCAAGCGCTCGCGCCCGCTGGCGCAGCGGGTGCTGATCTACTGGGCGGTGATGACGCTGGGGCCGCTGCTGCTGGGCGCGAGCCTGAGCGCCACCTCCTATGCGGTGTACGCCTCGCGCGGACTGGTGCGCGGCATCCCCGGCGGCTTGCAGTTCCTGCTGGACGTGCTGGAGTTCGTGCTGCTGGCCGGCGGCCTGGCGGCGCTGTACCGCTTCGTGCCCAACACGCCGGTGCGCGTCGCGCATGCCGTGGCGGGCGGCGTGTTCGCCGCGTTGGGCATCGAAATCGCCAAGCGGTTGCTGGCCTGGTACCTCGGGCTGGTGCCCAGCTACTCGGCGGTGTACGGCGCTTTCGCCACCCTGCCGATCCTGCTGGTCTGGATCTACGTGGCCTGGCTGGTGGTGCTGCTCGGGGCGGTGGTGGCTGCATACCTGCCGGCCTTGCTCGGCGCCACCCGGCGCGTGACGGGGGGGCCGGGGTGGTCGTTCCAGCTCGCGCTGGAGGTGCTGCAGCAGCTCCACGGCGCGCGCGCGTCGGCTCGCCGCGGGATGGACATCGAGGAGATGGTTGCGGCGCTGCGCGTGGGCCCGCTGCAACTGGAGCCGGTGCTGGAGACGCTGGTGCAGCTCGATTGGGTCGGCCGCCTGAACGAAGTCGACGACGACGTGGGCACGCGCTACGTGCTGCTGGCGGACGTGCAGTCGACGGCGCTGGAGCCGCTGGTGCGGCACACGCTGCTGCCGCGGACCGACGCCACGCAGGCGCTGTGGGACAAGGGCGGTTTCTCCCGCCTGTACTTGAAGGACGTGGTCTAGAAGGGAATCTTCCCCATCCAGATATCCCTGTACATCGCGTAGTCGCCCATGAAGCTCCACACCGGGTGCTTGAAGGTGGCGGGGCGGTTCTTCTCGAAGACGAAGTGGCCGATCCACGCGAATGCGTAGCCGGCCACCAGCCCGGCCAGCAGGTACCAGGGATTGAGCGTCACGACGGCGGCGATCAGCAGCGCGGTGCCTATGCTGGTGCCCACGAAGTGCAGGCGGCGGCAGGTGCGGTTGCTGTGCTCGCCCAGGTAGAAGGGGTAGAACTCGGCGAAGGTGCGAAAGCCCGTGTGCGCGGCGGTGTCGGCCATGCTCGTCTCCTGTCGTTCCTGACGAAGCGCAGTTTAGGCCGTTGCGAAGGGCGCGTGCAGGAATCCGCGGAAGCGCGCCCGCCCGCCGCGCACCGGCGGCTGCGTGAGCCGGTAGTCCGGAAAGCGCGCCAGGAACCGCCCGATCGCCACCCGCCCTTCCAGCCGGGCCAGGCTCAGCCCCGCGCACTGGTGGATGCCGAAGCCGAACGCCAGGTGGCGGTTGTTCTCTCGCGCGAGATCCAGCTCGTCCGGGCGCTCGAACTGCGCCGGGTCGCGGTTGGCCGCGCCTATGCACAGCGTCACCAGCGCGCCCTCGGGCAACTGCACGCCCCCGACCTCGCAGGCGCCCAGAGCGCGTCGATTGCCGAGCTGGTTGGACGACTCGAAGCGCAGGAACTCGTCCACGGCCAGCGCCATCGCCGGCTCCAGCGCCGGCCAGTCCGGCGTTGCCCCCATCGTGCGCAGCAGCAATTCCTTCTGCCGCGGCCACTCCTGCAGTGCCACCAGCGCGTTGCCGATGAGGTTGGTGGTGGTCTCGTGGCCGGCGTTGAGGATGAAGATGCAGTTCTGCAGCAGTTCGTGCTCGCCGAGCTGGTCGCCGCCTTCCCCCTGGATCAGCCGGGTCAACACGTCGTGCTCCAGGTCGCCCGGGTGCCGACGGCGGTGCGCCACCAGTCCCTTGAGGTAGTTGAGCATCTCGACCACGCTGCGGTTGCCGGCCACCTCCTGCGCGGGCGTCAGCTTGGGCTCCAGCGCCCCCAGGATGGCCAGCGACCAGTCGCGCAGCGGTCCACGCTCCTCGTGCGGCACGCCCAGCAGGTTGCCGATGATCTCCACCGGGATGGCCGCGGCGAAGTCCTCGACCAGGTCGCCGCCGCCACGGGCCTCGATGTGGTCGAGCAAGCTGTCCACCAGGGTTACCAGGCCCGGCTCCATGCCGGCGATGGCGCGGCGGGTAAGGGCGCCCATGATCAGCTTGCGCACTCGCGTGTGCAGCGGCGGGTCGTTGAACACCAGGCTGGTCGTGTGGTGCGCCAGCAGCGGCGAGCCCGCGCCGTACTTGGGCGCGAACTCGACCTTCTTGTCGGAACTGAAGGTGTGCGCGTCGCGGTACACCGCCACCAGGTCGGCATAGCGCGTGAGGAACCACGAGCCGTCGGGCATGCGCCGCACCGGCTCGCGCTCGCGCAGCGCCGCGTAAACCGGGTAGGGGTTGGCGTAGAAGTCGGGCGGCAGCTCGCGCAGGTCGAAAGATTCGGCGATGGCCTGCGCGCGTTGCGCGCTCATGGCCGGCGTGATGGCATCGGCGTTCATGGCGGCGCGCCTCCGGTCAGGGTTTCAGGAAGGACTTGAGCGCCGCCAGCACTTCGTCGGGCGCCTCGGCCATCATGTCGTGGCCGCCGCCCACCAGCACCGTGCGGCCGTCCTTCGCTTTCGCCTGCAGCGACTGCGCGGCACGCGGCGGCGTCATCGCATCGCTGCGGCCCAGCACGAACAGCACCGGGCATTGCAGTTTCTCCATTGCCACGTCGCCGCCCGCGTAGCCGTCGCAGGCGCTGAAGCCGCGGTGGAACACGTTCACCTTCGGGTTGCTGGCCAGCACGCGCCGCATCAGCGCGCGCGAGCCGCCGTACACCCAGGTGCCGGCCCCCAGGGTGGAGGGGGGCGGCGCCAGCATCGAATGCGAGAACACGTTGACCATGTGGATGGCCTTCTCCGGTGCGTTCAGCGCATTGTCCAGCAGCGCGGGCGATACCTTCATCGGGAAAGCGGTGCCCAGCAGGGCAACGCGCGCGATGCGCTGCGGCGCCTGCGCGGCCGCTTCCAGCGCGATCAGCGATCCGAAACTGTGGCCCACCAGCGCGGCCCGCTCGACGCCGGCCGCATCCAGCAGGTCCAGGATGAAGCGGGCGCCATCTTCGACCGACCCGGGCGCCTCGCCGCCGCTGCGGCAGTGGCCGGGCAGGTCCACGGCCAGCACGTTCCAGCCGTGGTGGGCGAAGTAACGCGTCTGCAGGATCCAGACGCTGTGGTCGTTGAGCACGCCGTGGATGAAGACGACGGTGGGCTTGGCCGCATCGAAGGGCTTGCCGCCGGTGTAGCACCAGGCCGTTTGGCCGCGGACGGTGAGCTCCATGTCAGGCTGCTTTCTCGGCGGCCTTGAGCGCGCGCTTCAGGTCGTCGATGAGATCGTCCGGATCTTCCAGCCCGATCGACAGCCGGATCGTCCCCTGCCCGATGCCGGCGCCGGCCAGCGCCTCGTCGGTCATGCGGAAGTGGGTGGTGCTGGCCGGATGGATCACCAGCGAGCGGCAGTCGCCCACGTTGGCCAGGTGGCTGAACACCTTGAGCGACTCGATGAAGGTGCGGCCCTGGTCGCGGTTGCCGCGCAGGTCGAAGCTGAACACGGAGCCGGCGCCCTTGGGCAGGAGCTTGCGCGCGAGCGCATGGCTGGCATGCGACTCCAGCATCGGGTGTCCCACGCTTTGCACGAAGGGATGGGACGCGAGGAACTGCACCACCTTTTCGGTGTTGCGCATGTGGCGATCCATGCGCAGCGGCAGCGTCTCGACGCCCTGCAGGATCAGCCAGGCGGTGTGCGGGCTCATGCAGGCGCCGAAGTCGCGCAGCCCCTCGCGGCGCGCACGCAGCAGGAAGGCGCCGACGGTGGACTCCTCGCTGAACACCATGCCGTGGAAGCCGTCGTAGGGGCGCGTGAGCACGTCGAACTTGCCCGAGCGGTCCCAGTCGAAGCTGCCGCCGTCGACCACGATGCCGCCGATCACGGTGCCATGCCCCGAAAGGAACTTGGTGGCCGAGTGGTAGACCAGGTCGGCGCCCAGCTCCAGCGGCTTCTGCAGGTAGGGCGTGGTGAAAGTGGAATCGACCAGCAGCGGCAGGCCGGCCTCGTGGGCGATGGCCGACACGGTGGGGATGTCGAGCACGTCCAGCCCGGGGTTGCCGACCGTCTCGCCGAACAGCAGGCGGGTGTTCGGCCGGATGGCGGCGCGCCAGCCATCGATGTCGCCCGGCTTGACGAAGGTCGTCTCGATGCCGAAGCGCGGCAGCGTGTAGTGCAAAAGGTTCTGGGTGCCGCCGTACACGGCCGTGCTGGCGACGATGTGCGAGCCCGAGCCCATCAGCGTGGCGATGGACAGGTGCAGCGCCGCCTGCCCGCTGGCCGTGGCGATGGCGCCTATGCCGCCCTCCAGCGCAGACACCCGCTGCTCCAGCACCGCGTTGGTGGGGTTGCTGATTCGCGAATAGACGTAGCCGGAACGCTCGAGGTTGAAAAGCGACACCGCGTGGTCGCTGGATTCGAAGACGAACGAGGTGGTCAGGTGGATGGGCACGGCGCGCGCGCCGGTCACGGGGTCGGGCGCCGCCCCCGCGTGCAGCGCGAGGGTGTCGAAGCCGGGGTCGGAATGGCCGGGCATGGGTCTCCTGCAGGTGCTTGCTGTCGTTGGTACCGCTGGAATTGTGGGCTATATTCATCCGCACCCGCCCGTGTGCGCGGCTCGAGGAGAAAGCCATGAAGGTCAGCGACATCCTGCGCGTCAAGGGCAACACGCTCTACACCGTCACCCCCGACGAACCGCTGGCCACCGCCATCGGCGTGATGGCCGACAAGGACATCGGCTCGCTGGTGGTGATCGAGCACGGCGACCTGGTGGGCATGCTCACCTTCCGCGAGGTGATCCAGTGCATCGTGAAGAACGCCGGCGTGGTGGGCGAGCGCCGGGTGCGCAGCGCCATGGACGATGCCCCGCTCACCTGCACCGCCGAGACCGAACTGGACGAAGTGCGCCGCATGATGCTGGACCGGCACGCGCGCTACATGCCGGTGATGGACAAGCGCATGCTGATGGGCGTGATCAGCTTCTACGACGTCGCCAAGGCGGTGGTGGACAGCCAGAACTTCGAGAACCGCATGCTCAAGGCCTACATCCGCGACTGGCCGGCCGGCGAAGACTCCCAGCCGTCCGCTTCGCTCTGAGGTGCACTCCGAACACCCGTACGCAGAAGGCGCAGAAGAATTCATTGAAGTCTTCTCTTCTGCGACTTCTGCGAGTCTTTCGCGTCTTCTGCGAACGGATGTCCGCATTCGGAAGCCCCCGATCCCTCGGGCCATAATTCCCGCCCATGAGCGGCAACACCTTCGGCACCCTGTTCGCGGTCACCAATTTCGGTGAATCGCACGGGCCGGCCATCGGGTGCGTGATCGACGGCTGTCCGCCGGGGATGGAGCTGTCGGAGGCCGACATCCAACCCGACCTGGACCGGCGCCGCCCCGGCACCAGCCGGCACGTCACGCAGCGCCAGGAGGCCGACCGGGTCGAAATCCTTTCCGGCGTCTACGAAGGCAAGACCACCGGCACGCCGATCGGCCTGCTGATCCGCAACACCGACCAGCGCAGCAAGGACTACAGCGAGGTCGCGCAGGCGTTCCGCCCCGGCCACGCCGACTACACCTACCTGCAGAAGTACGGGCTGCGCGACCCGCGCGGCGGCGGCCGCTCCTCGGCCCGCCTGACGGCGCCCATGGTGGCGGCCGGTGCCGTCGCGAAGAAATGGCTGTCCAGGCAGCATGGCATGGTGTTCCGCGGCTGCATGCAGCAGCTGGGCGAGCTCGAGGTCGGCTTCGAGTCCTGGGACCATGTGCCGAACAATCCGTTCTTCGCCCCCGTCGCCGATGTCTCGCGCCTGGAGGCCTACATGGACACCCTGCGCAAGGCAGGCGACTCCTGCGGCGCACGCATCCGGGTCACCGCAGGCAACGTGCCGGCCGGGTTGGGCGAGCCGCTGTACGACAAGCTCGATGCCGACATCGCCTGGGCGATGATGGGCATCAATGCCGTCAAGGGCGTGGAGATCGGCGCCGGCTTCGCCAGCGTCGGCCAGCGCGGCACCACGCACGGCGATTCGCTCACGCCGCAGGGCTTCGCCGGCAACAATGCCGGCGGCGTGCTGGGCGGCATCAGCACCGGGCAGGACCTGGAAGTCTCGATCGCGATCAAGCCCACCAGCTCCATCGTCAGCCCGCGCGAGAGCATCGACGTCCACGGCCAGCCGAAGCAGGTGGTGACCAAGGGCCGCCACGATCCTTGCGTCGGCATTCGCGCGACGCCCATCGCCGAGGCCATGCTCGCTCTGGTGGTGATGGACCACGTGCTGCGCCACCGCGCGCAGAACGCGGACGTCCAGGCGCCGCTGCCGCCCATCGCCGCTTCCTTCCTCTGAACGCCACGGCGCACCGCGCCGATCAGTTGCCGCAGCCCGTCGGCTGCCCGGCCGGATGCATTTGTTACGGGCGGGCAATCCGATGGGGTGCTACGGTTAAGCTAGCAAAAAACTGAAGCGCTGCGCGGGTTGATCCGGCTTCCAAGGGGTGCCCCCGGACGTTTCGGGCTGGCTCGGCGTTGGCTACCTGACTGGGCGATTGCGAATACGCTCTAAGAACTAGTGCGTACCGAGATGCCCCCACACGAGCAGCCGCAGCCGCAAGCAGCCCCGTCCAAGCAGGCCGACATGGGAAAGCTTCCCATGCGGCAGGACGTGGCCCACCTCACCGCCACGCTGCAGGAGAGCGAAGAGCGCCTGCAACTGGCCGTGGAGGCCGGCGGCCTGGGCGTCTGGCGGATCGACCTGGAGAGCGGCCGCTCGACCTGGTGGCCGGGCATGGAGCGGCTGCACGGCCTGCCACCCGGTTCGCCGCCGCTGCATGGCGAGGCCTATTTCGAGGCCATCGATCCGCGCGACCGGGACAAGCTGCGCGAGGCGATCCGCGAGTCCATCGTCCGCACCGGCTGGCACCGCGTGGAGTACCGGGTGCGCTGGCCCGATGGCCGCTTGCGCTGGATCGAGGCGCGCGGGCGCGTGCGCCGCGACGACAGCGGCCGGGCGCTGTCGATGTCCGGCGTGTGCGTGGACATCACGCGGCGCAAGCACGTGGAGCACGACCTGAAGTTCCTGGCCGAAGCCAGCGCCGAGCTCGCCGGCGTCAACGACTATTCGAGTACGCTGGACCGCATCGCAAGGCTGGCGGTTCCGCGCTTTGCCGACTGGTGCGCCGTCGACATGCAGCAGCCCGACGGGTCGCTGCGGCGGGTGGCGACCGCCCACGTGGATCCGGGCAAGGAGCTGCTGCTGCACGAGATGCACGAGCGCTATCCGCCCGACCCCTTGTCCCCGATCGGCACCTGGCACGTGCTGCGCACCGGCCACGCCGACCTGGTGCCGGAGATCAGCGACGAGATGCTGGAAGCCGGCGCCGCCGACGATCACCTGCGCGAGATGCTGCGGCAGCTGGGCATGCGCTCGTACATAGGCGCGCCGCTGAACTCGCGCGGGCGCACGCTGGGCGTGCTGACGTTCATCACCACGCGCTCGGGCCGGCGCTACGGCCCGGACGACCTGGCGCTGGCCGAGGACCTGGCGCGCCGGGCGGCGGTGGCCATAGACAACGCCCAGCTGCTGGCCGCGATGCGCGAGTCCGATCGCGCCAAGGACGTCTTCCTGGCCACCCTGGCGCACGAGCTGCGCAACCCGCTGGCGCCGATCTGGAACGGCCTGTCGCTGATCAAGCGCGCCAAGGGCGATCCGCACCGCATCGAGCAGGTGGGCGACATCATCGAGCGCCAGGTCGGACAGCTCTCCCGCCTGGTGGATGACCTGCTGGACGTCTCTCGCATCACCACCGGCAAGATCGAGCTGAAGAAGGAGCCCACCAACCTGGTGCACGTGATCAATGCGGCGGTGGAAATCAGCCGGCCGCACATCGAGGCGGCGCACCACCAGCTGTCGATCTCCTTCCCCAACGCGCCCACCGACCTGGTGGCCGACCCGAACCGCCTGGCGCAGGTGTTCTCCAACCTGCTGAACAACGCCGCCAAGTACACGCGGCGCGGCGGCCGCATCGACGTGCTGGTGGAGGCGCTGCCCGAGGACCTGGTGGTGCGCGTGCGCGACAGCGGCATCGGCATCCCGCCCGAGATGCTGCGCAAGGTGTTCGGCCTGTTCACCCAGGCCGACCATCCCACCGAGCGCCACCACGGCGGTTTGGGCATAGGCCTGTCGCTGGTCGATGGACTGGTGCGGCTGCACGGCGGCCAGGTGGAAGCGCACAGCGGCGGACCCGACAAGGGCAGCGAGTTCGTGGTGATGCTGCCTCGCCACCGGCGCGAACCCGCCCCTGCCAGGCCGGCCGGCGAGCGGCCGGCCGCGCCGGTACCGACGCAGCCGCCGGCCCGGCGCATGCTGGTCGTCGACGACAACGAGGACGCGGCCAGCACGGTGGCCGAACTGCTGAAGATGTCGGGCAACGAAGTGGTGGTCGCGCACGACGGCCTGTCCGCCGTGGACTTCGCCGCCGAGTTCCGGCCCGACGTGGTGCTGCTGGACATCGGCCTGCCGGACATCAGCGGCTACGAGGTGGCGCGCCGCATCCGCAAGCTGGAAGGCGTGCGCCAGCCCATGCTGGTGGCGCTGACGGGCTGGGGCCAGCCGCAGGACAAGGAAGCCGCAGCGCAAGCGGGCTTCGACCAGCACTGGACCAAGCCGGTGGACCCGCTGCGGTTGCAGGAACTTTCGGCACGCTGAGCTGTCACTCAGTCGGTGAGGGGTCAGAGCACGATTTGCTTCGCAAATTCGTGATCCGACCCCAGGCAACCCGCCATGTTCAAGACCTTCCGCGACCTGCTCACTTCGCTCACCGCTGCTCCCTCGGACGATGCGCCCGATCCCCAGGCGCTGCAGCTGGCCTGCGCCGTGCTGCTGGTGGAAGTCATGCGGGCCGACCCGCAGACCGCAGCGCCCGAGCGCGAAGCCGTGCTGCGGGCGTTGCGCCAGCGGTTCCCGCTCGGCGACGAGGCCCTGCAGGACTTGGTGGCCATGGCCGAAGACGCCTCGCGCACCGCCGGCAGCTTCCACCAGTTCACGGCGCAGCTGAACGATCGGCTGCCGCAGCCGGAGAAGGTGAGGATCGTCGAGACGCTGTGGCAGGTCGCCTATGCCGACGGCCACCTGGATGCGCACGAGAACCACGTGATCTCGCGCATCGCCGGCCTGCTGCACGTGACGCACGGCGAGTACATCGCCGCCAAGCTGTACGCCAAGCAGGCCGCCGGCCTGTAGGCCCGCTCCCACGGCGGGGGACCGCTCCGTTCTACAGCGCCGGCGCAGGGCGCTCGCGATAGTGGGGCAACCCGACTGAAGGAGCCCCCACGATGGAGAAAAAGCCCAGCGCCCGCGGCGCCGCCGACGCGACGGCCGAGAAGCAGCGCGACATCCAGCGAGAGCAGGATCGCAAGGACGCGGCCAAGGCCCGGGCGAAGGAAGCCGGCCAGGGCCCGCAGGAGCAGAAGGACAAGGCCGTGCAAACCGGCCGCCCGCAGCCGCAAGACCTGCCGGCCCAGCACATCGCAAAGCCCGGTTCCGAGGCCGCCATGCAGCTGCAGCCGCGCTTCATGGCGCCCGACTACCGCGGCAGCGGCAAGCTCGAGGGCATGGCGGCGCTGGTCACCGGCGGCGACTCGGGCATCGGCCGGGCCGTCGCGGTGCTGTATGCGCGCGAGGGCGCCGATGTCGCGATCGTCTACCTCAGCGAGCAGCAGGACGCCGAGGAGACCCGCCGCTGCGTGGAAAAGGAAGGCCGGCGCTGCCTGCTGATCCGCGGTGACGTCAAGGACTCGAAGTTCTGCCGCGATGCGGTGGAAAAGACCGTCGCGGAATTCGGCCACCTGGAGATCCTGGTGAACAACGCCGCCTTCCAGGAGCATGCGAGCTCGCTGGCCGACATCACCGACGAGCGGCTGGAAGAGACCATGAAGACCAACATCTTCGGCTACTTCTACATGGCGCGGGCGGCGCTGCCGCACCTGAAGCAGGGCGCGTCCATCATCAACACCGGCTCGGTCGTGGGCCTGCGCGGCAGCAGCCACCTGCTGGACTACTCGGCCACCAAGGGAGCGATCCACGCGTTCACGATGTCGCTGGCGTCCAGCCTGATCGAAAAGGGCATCCGGGTGAACGCGATCGCACCGGGACCGGTGTGGACGCCGCTGAACCCGGCCGACCAGACCGCCGAGAAGGTGGCGCAGTTCGGCAAGTCCACCGACTTCAAGTGCCCGGCGCAACCCGAGGAACTATCCCCCGCCTACGTGTTCCTGGCCGCGCCTTCCTGTGCGAGCTACATCACGGGCATCGTGCTGCCGGTGACGGGTAGTGTTGGGGGGACTTGAGGACATCACTCCTCGTTCACCAACACCCAGAACTCGTACACCTGCCGCATCCGGCGGCACAGTTCGTCGTAGTCGGTGGCCTTGCCGATGTAGCTGTTGGCGCCGCTGGCGTAGCAGGCGGCGATGTCGCCCTTCTCGGTGGATGAGGAGTGCATCACCACCGGTAGCCGCGCAGTGCGCGGGTCGGCGCGGATGCCGCGCAGCACTTCCAGGCCGGTCAGCGGCACCAGCTTCATGTCCAGGATGACCAGCCGGGGCAAGCGCCTGCCGGCACGGTCGGCGTGGCGGCCACGCGCGAACAGGAAGTCCAGCGCATCCTGGCCGTCGGTGGCCGTGGCCACGCGGTCCTCGTCACAGCACTCCGAGAGCGCCATGACGGTCAGTTCGAGGTGGTCGGGGTTGTCGTCCACCACCAGGACGGCGGGATCCTTCATGTCGGCCGAGCGTTGATTGCTTCCGACCTTGGGCCGGACTCCCCCTGCTGTCTGCCCCCGCCGCGAGGGCGGGGTGCCGGATTATGGGCGATCGGGGCCATCGGAGTGCCGGCGTCGCCGGCACCGGCTCACTCGTAGGCCGACATCGGCACGCAGGAACAGAACAGGTTGCGGTCGCCGTAGACGTTGTCCACGCGGCCGACCGGCGCCCAGTACTTGGCGTGGCGCCGCTCGTCCAGCACGGCTGCACCCACTTCACGCGGATAGGCGTGCGTCCACTCGCCCTTGAGCAGCGCGGCCGCCGTGTGCGGGGCGTGCTTGAGCGGGTTGTCGTCCTGCGGCCATTCGCCGCGCTCCACGCGCCGGATCTCCTCGCGGATCGCAATCATCGCGTCGACGAAGCGGTCCAGTTCGTCCAGCGTCTCGCTCTCGGTGGGCTCCACCATCAGTGTGCCGGCCACCGGGAACGACAGCGTCGGCGCATGGAAGCCGTAGTCGACCAGGCGCTTGGCCACGTCCTCGGCGGTCACGCCGCTGGTCTCCTTGAGCGGGCGCAGGTCCAAGATGCACTCGTGCGCCACGCGGCCGTTCGGGCTGGCGTACAGCGTGGGGTAGTGATCCTTGAGCCGCGCGCTGATGTAGTTGGCCGACAGGATGGCGACCTCCGTCGCCTGGAGCAGGCCCTCGGCGCCCATCATGCGGCAGTACATCCAGCTGATCGGCAGCACCGCGGCATTGCCCAGCGGCGCGGCGGAAATGGCGCCGACGCCGTGCGACTTGATGCCGGCCGATTCGTGGCCGGGCAGGAAGGGCACCAGGTCTTCCACCACGCAGACTGGTCCGACGCCGGGCCCACCGCCGCCGTGCGGAATGCAGAAGGTCTTGTGCAGGTTCAGGTGGCTGACGTCCCCGCCGAACTCGCCCGGCGCCGCCACGCCCACCAGCGCGTTCATGTTGGCGCCGTCCACGTACACGCGGCCGCCGTGCGCATGGACCATCTCGCACAACTCCTTGACGGGCTGCTCGAACACGCCATGCGTGCTGGGGTAGGTGATCATGATGCAGGCCAGGTTGGCGCTGTGCTGCTCGCACTTGGCCTTGAGGTCCGCCATGTCGACGTTGCCGTTGGAGTCGCAGCCGGTCACCACCACCTGCATGCCGGCCATCTGCGCGCTGGCCGGGTTGGTGCCGTGCGCGGAGGAGGGGATCAGGCAGACGTTGCGGTGCGCCTGGCCGCGGCTCTCGTGCCAGGCCTTGATCGCCAGCAGGCCGGCGTACTCGCCCTGCGAGCCGGCATTGGGCTGCAGGCTGATGCCGGCGTAGCCCGTGGCCTGGCACAGCCAGGCCCGCAGCTGCTCGTCGAGCATCGCGTAGCCCTGCAGCTGGTCGCGCGGGGCGAACGGGTGCACGTGCGCGAACTCCGGCCAGGTGATGGGGATCATCTCGCTGGTGGCGTTCAGCTTCATGGTGCAGCTGCCCAGCGGGATCATGGTGCGGTCCAGCGCCAGGTCCTTGTCGGACAGGCTGCGGATGTAGCGCAGCATGCCGGTCTCGCTGTGGTGGGTGTTGAACACCGGGTGCGTGAGGAAGTCGCTGGTGCGCCGCAGCTCCGTGGGAATCAGCGGCTCCACGCCCTTCTCGAAGTCGGCGATCGTGGGCAGCTCCTGGCCGGGGTGGGCGAAGATCTTCCACAGCAGCTCGATCTCGGCGCGGGTGGTGGTCTCGTCCAGCGAGATGCAGAGGTACTCGTCCCATGCGACGCGCAGGTTGGCGCCCATGGACACCGCGCGCGCGGCCAGGTCCTGGGTGGCCTCGCCGGTGCGGTACGACAGCGTGTCGAAGGCAGTGTCGTGGTGCGTCTGCGTGTAGCCCAGTTGCGCCAGGCCCTTGGCCAGGATGGCGGTGTAGCTGGCCACGCGCCGGGCGATGCGCCGCAGGCCCTGCGGTCCGTGGTAGACCGCGTACATGCTGGCGATCACCGCCGGCAGCACCTGCGCGGTGCAGATGTTGGAGGTGGCCTTCTCGCGGCGGATGTGCTGCTCGCGTGTCTGCAGCGCCAGCCGGTAAGCGGGGTTGCCGTGGGTGTCGACGCTGACGCCCACCAGCCGGCCGGGCAGGGACCGCTTGTAGTCGTCGCGGCAGGCCATGAAGGCGGCGTGCGGGCCGCCCGCGCCCATGGGCATGCCCAGGCGCTGGGTGCTGCCCACCACGATGTCGGCGCCCCATTCGCCCGGCGGCACCAGCAGCGTCAAGGCCAGCAGGTCGGCGGCCACGATCGCGGCGGCCTGCTTGTCGTGGATGCGCTGCACGTCCGGCGCCCAGTCCTGCACCCAGCCGCTGCTGGCGGGGTACTGGATCAGCGCGGCGAAGAACTCACCCGAGAGGGCCTTGTCCCATTCATCCGCGGAATTGGCGACCACGATGGCTATGCCCAGCGGCCGGGCCCGCGTGCGGATCACCTCGATGGTCTGCGGGTGGCAGTCGCCGGCGATCACGAAGGTGTTCGATTTGCTCCTGACGCTGCGCTTGGCCAGGGTCATGGCCTCGGCGGCCGCGGTGGCCTCGTCCAGCATGGAGGCGTTGGCGATCGGCATCGCGGTGAGGTCGCACACCATGGTCTGGAAGTTGACCAGCGCTTCCATCCGGCCCTGGGAAATCTCGGCCTGGTAGGGCGTGTAGGCGGTGTACCAGGCCGGGTTCTCCAGCACGTTGCGCAGGATGACCGCCGGCGTCAGCGTGCCGTGGTAGCCCTGGCCGATGAAGCTCTTGAACACCTTGTTCTTCGAGGCCATGGCGCGCAGTTCCGCGAGGGCCTGCGCCTCGGTCACGGGCGGCGGCAACTTCATGGGCGACGTGCGCGCGATCGAGCGCGGCACGATGCCCTGGACCAGCGCGCGGCGCGAGGCCTCGCCGATCACGGAGAGCATGTGCTGCTCGTCGGCTTCGTCAATGCCGATGTGTCGCGGGATGAATTCGGCGGGGTTCTCGAGTTCGCCCAGCGGGCGGGCGGAGGACATCAGCATCTCGTTTCAGGCGCTTTTCGTGAACGTGTCGTACGCCGCCTCGTCCATCAGCCCATCGAGCTCGGACTTGTCGGCCAGCTTGACCTTGAAGAACCAGCCCTGGCCGAGCGGGTCGCTGTTGGCCAGCGCAGGGTCGGCGCGCAGCGATTCGTTCACCTCGGTGACTTCACCGGAGATCGGCATGTACACGTCCGCGGCGGCCTTGACCGACTCCACCACGCCGGCGACCTCGCCCTTCGTGTAGCGGCGCCCGACTTCCGGCAGGTCCACGAACACCACGTCGCCCAGCGCGTCCTGCGCGTGCGCCGTGATGCCGATCGTGGCCGTGTCGCCGTCGAGCTTGATCCATTCATGTTCCTGCGTGTACTTCACGGTCATGGCGCTTCTCCTTCGGATAATTGGGGTCAGATACGCATTTTTTTTCAGCCGCGGTAGTACCGCTGCGGCACGAAAGGCATGTTGCTCACGTCCATGGGCACCGGCTTGCCGCGCACGATGGCGGCCAGGCGCGTGCCCAGCGCCGCTTGCGCCGGCGCCACGTAGGCCATGGCGATCGGCTTGCCGACGCTGGGGCCGAGCAGCCCGCTGGTGACTTCGCCCACCTTGCGGCCCTGGTCGTCCTGCAGCTCGGTGTGCTCGCGAACCGGCACCCGCTCGGCCGCGACCAGGCCCACGCGCTTGCGCTCGACCGGCACGCTGCCATCGAGCTGGCCCAGCACGCGATCGGCTCCGGGGAAGCCGCCGGCCCGCGCACCGCCGGTGCGGCGCACCTTCTGGATCGCCCAGTTCAGGCCCGCTTCCACCGGCGTGGTGGTGGTGTCGATGTCGTTGCCGTGCAGGCACAGCCCGGCTTCCAGCCGCAGCGAGTTGCGGGCGCCCAGGCCGATCGGCTTGACCTCGGGCTGCTCCAGCAGCGCTCGGGCGAACGCCTCGGTTTGCGCGCCGGGGATCGAGATCTCGAAGCCGTCCTCGCCGGTGTACCCGCTGCGCGTGGCGAACAG
>JAKFEA010000120.1:0-4949 GCA_036675905.1 Acidovorax sp.
CCTGGAAGACTTGCGCCGATGGCTGGACGCACAGGCCGGCGCCATCGAAGGCCTTGCCGATGCGCTGTTGCTGGGCGGGCTGCCGCCGCCGTTCGGCGTCGTGGATCCACGCCCCGCGGACCTCCGTGCAGTCGCCAGCGAGCCGCCCGCCGCCGCACTGGCTCGCGCCCTGGGCAGCCGAATCGGCCGCCTGCACGATGAGACTCGGCAACTGGTGGCGCTCGCGCGCGGCGAAGCGCAGGCCGACGTGGCCGTGGTGCGAACGGCCTGGCGCTTGTTCGTCAGCCCGACCAGCTGGTCCTGGAAGCCGTTCCGGGCGCTCTGGCGCTGGGACGCGCCGCTCCTGCGGCACGCGGTGCGGGCGGCCCTGGCGATCGCCTGCGCCTATGCACTGACCTTCATGCTGCCCTGGCAGGCGCATGGCTACTGGCTGCTGCTGACCATCGTGGTGGTGCTGCGCGGCAGCCTGGCGCAGACCCTGGAGCGCCGCAACAGCCGCGTCGCTGGCACCGTGTTCGGCTGCATCATTGCGGGCGCGCTGCTCTGGGCGGGGGTGCCGGCCTGGGCGATGCTGGTGACGGTGGCCGTGGCGCAGGCGCTGGCGCACGCGTTCGTCCTGCGCAACTACCTGGTCACGGCGGTGGCGGCGACGGTGCTCAGCCTGCTGCAGGCCCACATGCTGGGCCGCGGCGCCGGCCCGGTGTTCGACGTCGCCGAACGCATGGCCGATACCGTGCTGGGGGTGGCGATCGCCTGGACCTTTGCCTACGTGCTGCCCAGCTGGGAGCGCGGGCAGTTGCCGGCGCTGGTGCGGCGCACGCTGAAAGCGCAGGGCCGCCACGCGCGCGAGGCGCTCGGGCTCGCCCAGCTCGATGCCGCCGACGACGAGCCCGAGCTGGCCTGGCGGCTGGCGCGCCGCGAGGCGTACGACAGCCTGTCGGCGCTGGTGCAGGCCACCCAGCGCGCGCTGGTCGAACCGCGCGCGGTGCGCCCGCCGCTGGCGGCACTGGAGAAGCTGCTGGCACACAGCTACCTGCTGCTGGCGCAGCTGACGGCCGCCAAGACCGTGCTGCTGCGCCGGGAGCGGCTGGACAGCGAGCGGCTGCGGCCAGAGCTGCAAGCATCGGCCGAATCCCTGGTCGCGATGCTGTCGGCGCCGACCGCCGCCGTGCCGCCGGAATCCTCCGGGCCCGAGGCGCTGCCGGAACTGCCGCCGGTGCCCCAAGGCGGGCACGACGACCTCACGCCCTGGGTGTTGCGCCGGCTGGCGCTGGCGGACCGCGCCGCGTACAAGGTGCAGCGAGACGCCGGCGCGGTGCTGGCCGAACTGGCGGCGCCGCCGCGTTGACCGGCGCGGCTATCCTTGTCCCCATGACCGTTCGAGAGATCCTGAAGATGGGCGACCCGCGCCTGCTGCGCGTGGCCCAGCCCGTGACCGCATTCGACAGCGACGAGATCCACCTGCTGGTGGCCGACATGTTCGACACCATGCGCGCCGCCAACGGGGCCGGCCTGGCCGCGCCCCAGATCGGGGTCGACCTGCAGCTGGTGATCTTCGGCACCGACGCTCCCAATCCGCGCTACCCCGACGCCCCGCTGGTGCCGCGCACCGTGCTGCTCAACCCGCAGGTCACGCCGATCGGTGACGAGGAGGAAGAGGGCTGGGAAGGCTGCCTGTCGGTGCCGGGACTGCGCGGGCTGGTGCCGCGCTGGAAGGCCATCCGCTACACCGGCTTCGACCCCTTCGGCGACCCGATATCCCGTACCGTCGACGGCTTCCACGCCCGCGTGGTGCAGCACGAGTGCGACCACCTGGCCGGCAAGCTCTACCCGATGCGGGTGCGGGACTTCACGAAGTTCGGCTTCACCGAAGTGCTGTTTCCCGGCATGGATGCCGATCAGGACGACTGAGGCGCCTGACCCTCCAGCGCCTGCAGCAGTTCCGTTTCGATCTCGATCTGCCCGCGGTTCTGCTGCAGCTCGGCGCCATCCACGAGGAAGGTGTCCTCCACCCGCTCGCCCAGGGTGGTGATCTTCGCCAGCTGCAGGTTGATGCGGTGCTTCGCCAGCACCAGTGCGATCGAATAGAGCAGCCCCAGCCTGTCGTTGGCCGAAACCGTCAGCAGCCAGCGCTGCGCCCGCTCGTCGGGCGTGAGTTGCACCCGCGGGGTGATGGGGAAGCTCTTGACCCGGCGCGACACGCGGCCGCGGCTGGGCGCGGGCAGCGGGCCGGCGCGCGCCAGCGTCTGCTCCAGTTCGGACTCCACCATGCTCGTCAGCTCGCGGTAGTGCTCGGGCAGCATGGGCGTGACCACCTGGAAGGTATCGAGCGCGTAGCCGTTGTTCGCCGTGTGGATGCGCGCGTCCAGGATGGAGAAGCCGGCGTGGTCGAAGTAGCCGCAGATGCGCGCGAACAGGTCCGGCTGGTCGGGCGCGTACACCAGCACCTGCAGGCCCTCGCCCACGGGTGACAGCCGGGCGCGCACGACGGCGCGGGCGGCGCCCACGTGGCGCGACAGGTGGCGCGTGTGCCAGGCGATCTCGCCGGCGTCGTGGCGCATGAAATAGCCCACGTCCAGCGTGTCCCAGAGCTTGCGATGCGCCTGGTGCGGCAGCGCGAACAGCTGCAACTGCACCAGCGCCTCGCGCTTGCGCGCCTCGATCTCGGCGGCGGGGTCGGGCGTATGCCCGCCCAGCGCGCGCAGCGTGGCCCGGTACAGGTCCTCCAGCAGCTTGCCCTTCCACGCGTTCCAGACCTTGGGGCTGGTTCCGCGGATGTCGGCCACCGTCAGCAGGTACAGCGCCGTGAGCGTGCGCTCGTTGCCCACCTTGAGGGCAAAGGCGGCGATCACGGCCGGGTCGCTCAGGTCTTCCTTCTGCGCGATGCGGCTCATGGCCAGGTGCTCGCGCACCAGGAATTCGACGAGCCGGCAGTCCTCGGCCTCGATGGCGTGCTGCCGGCAGAACTGGCGCACCTCGCGCGCGCCCAGCTCGGAATGGTCGCCGCCGCGGCCCTTGGCGATGTCGTGGAACAGGGCGGCCAGGTACAGCACCCAGGGCCGGTCGAAGCCGGCCGCGAGCTGCGAGCAGAACGGGTACTCGTGCGCATGCTCGGCGATGAAGAAGCGGCGCACGTTGCGCAGCACCATCAGGATATGCTGGTCCACGGTGTAGACGTGGAACAGGTCGTGCTGCATCTGGCCGACGATGCGCCGGAACACCCACAGGTAGCGCCCCAGCACCGAGGTCTGGTTCATCAGCCGGAAAGCATGGGTGATGCCCGAGGGCTGCTGCAGGATGGCCTTGAAGGTGGCGTGGTTCACCGGGTCCTTGCGGAAGCCCGCATCCATCAGGCCGCGCGCGTTGTACAGGGCGCGCAGCGTCCGCGCCGACAGGCCCTTGGCACCCACGGTGGTCTGGTAGACGAGGAAGGTCTCCAGGATGGCGTGCGGGTGGCGCTCGTACAGGTCGTCGCCGGCCACCTCCAGCATGCCGGCCTTCATCGAGAAGCGCGCGTTGATCGGCACCGGCTCCTGCCCGCTGGGCGCCAGCCGCTCCTCGATGTTGAGCAGCAGGATCTGGTTGAGCTGGGTCACCGCCTTGGCGGCCCAGTAGTAGCGCTTCATCAGCGCCTCGCTGGCGCGCTGCAGGATGCGGCCGCCGGCGGTGGTGGTGCGGTAGCCGAAGGCGTCGGCCACGGCGGTCTGCAGGTCGAACACCAGCCGGTCCTCGCGCCGGCCGGCGATCGCATGCAGGCGCGCGCGGATCAGGCGCAGCAGGGCCTCGTTGCGCTCCAGTTGCTGCGCTTCCAGCGGCGTTGCCAGGCCGTTGGCTGCCAGCTCGGCCCAGCTGGCGCCGAACCCGGCCGCCTTGGCCACCCACAGGATCACCTGCAGGTCGCGCAGGCCGCCGGGCGACTCCTTGCAGTTGGGCTCCAGCGAGTAGGGTGAATTCTCGAAGCGGTTGTGCCGCTGGCGCATCTCCAGCGTCTTGGCCACGAAGAAGGCCCGCGGATCCAGCGCATCGGCAATGCGCCCGCGGAACTGCTCGAACAGCGTGCGGTCGCCGGCCAGGCGGCGCGCCTCCAGCAGCGATGTCTGGACGGTCACGTCGCCGGCGGCCACGTCCAGGCACTCCTGCAGCGTGCGCACGCTGGAGCCGATCTCCAGCCCGCTGTCCCAGCACCGGCCGATGAAGGCTTCCAGCCGCTGCTTGAGACCCGGGTCCTGCTCGGGGTCGGCGCCTTCGGGCAGCAGCACCAGCACGTCGACGTCGGAGTGCGGGAACAGCTCGCCGCGTCCATAGCCGCCCACGGCGAGCAGGGCGATGCCTCTGGGCAATTGCGCATCTCGCCAGAGGGCCAGCAGCACCGCGTCGACATGGCGCGCCAGCCGCCGCAGCACGGCGCCGACCGAACGGGTCGGCCGGGTGGGATCGAGCAGGGCCGCGTCGATCGCGGCCTTCTGGACTTTCAGCCGGTCGCGCAGGGGGTGGGGAGCCCCGGGCGGCAGCACGGTTCGCCTCAGCCGTTGACGAAGGCCGGCGGTGGCGGGCTGCCGGACGACAGCGTCAGCACCTCCCAGCCCGACTCGGTGACCAGCACGGTGTGCTCCCACTGCGCCGAGAGCGAATGGTCCTTGGTCACTATGGTCCAGCCGTCGTTGCCCAGTTCCTTCACCTCCTTGCGGCCGGCGTTGATCATGGGCTCGATGGTGAAGGTCATGCCGGGCTTGAGCTCCTCCAGCGTGCCGGGCTTGCCGTAGTGCAGCACCTGCGGCTCTTCATGGAAGTTGCGCCCGACGCCATGGCCGCAGAACTCCCGCACCACCGAAAAGCCGTTGCGCTCGGCGAACTGCTGGATCGCCCAGCCGATGTCGCCCAGGTGGGCGCCGGGCTTGACCTGCACGATGCCGTGCCACATCGCCTCGTAGGTCAGGTTGACCAGCCGC
>JAKFEA010000121.1:0-7308 GCA_036675905.1 Acidovorax sp.
CAGGCCGAGCGCTGGCGCGACGAGCTGATCGGCGACGACGAGGCCGTGCAGCGCTGGCTCACCGAGCACCCCGATACCGACAGCCAGCAACTGCGCGCGCTGGTGCGCCAGGCGCGCAAGGACAGCCAGCCCGACCCGGCCGCCGTGTCGCAGGGGCTGGCGCCGCGGCAGGGGCGCGCCTACCGCGAGATCTTCCAGATGGTCAAGGAGCAGCTCCAGCATGAGTGAAGCGTTCGACCCGGTGCGCATCGGCATCGTCTCGGTCAGCGACCGCGCGTCCACCGGCGTGTACGAGGACAAGGGCCTGCCGGCGCTGAAGGACTGGCTCGCGCGGGCGCTGAAGAATCCGGTCGACTTCGAGCCGCGCCTGATCCCCGACGAGGCCGGGCGCATCGGCGCCGCGCTGGTGGAACTGGTGGATGCCGGCTGCTCGCTGGTGCTGACCACCGGCGGCACCGGGCCCGCCAGGCGCGACGTCACGCCCGAAGCCACGCTGGCCATCGCCGACCGCGAGATGCCCGGCTTCGGCGAGCAGATGCGGCAGATCAGCCTGAAGTTCGTTCCGACCGCGATCCTGTCGCGCCAGGTGGCGGTGATCCGCGGCGAGTGCCTGATCATCAACCTGCCGGGGCAGCCCAAGGCCATCCAGGAAACGCTGGAGGGGCTGAAGGAAGGCGGCAAGTCCGTCGTGCCGGGCATCTTCGCCGCGGTGCCGTATTGCATCGACCTGATCGGCGGCCCCTACCTCGAAACCAACGACGACGTATGCAAGGCCTTCCGTCCGAAATCGGCAGTGCGTCCGCCCCGCGCCGCATGAACGCGCAGGAAGGGATCGATCGCACGCTGGCGGACATCGCCGCGCGCGATGGCGAGGTCAGAGCCTTCGTCACCGTTGGCCAAGCGGCGCAGGCGCAGCACGAATGCGAGCGGGCCCTGGCCAGCGGCGGCGCGCTGCAAGGCCTGCCGGTCGGCGTCAAGGACATCTTCGACACGGCGGCGCTGCCGACCTCGTACGGCTCGCCGCTCTTCGCCGGCCACCAGCCGCGCAGCGACGCGGCCATCGTCCAGTCGATCCGCCGGGCTGGCGGGGTGGTGGTGGGAAAGACCAGCACCACCGAGTTCGCCTACCTGCATCCCACGGCCACGCACAACCCGCGCGCGCCCGGCCACACGCCCGGCGGATCCTCGTCCGGTTCGGCTGCTGCGGTGGCAGCCGGGTTGGTGCCGCTGGCAGTCGGCACGCAGACAGGAGGCTCGGTGATTCGCCCCGCTTCGTACTGCGGCGTCGTGGGCTTCAAGCCCGGTTTCGGCGCGCTGCCGACGCCGGGGCTGAAACCCTTTTCCTGGTCGCTGGACACGGTGGGCCTGTTCACCGCGGGCGTGGAGGCGATGGCCACGTGCTCGCAGGCGATCAGCGGCCGTCCCTGGGCGCAGGGGTTGAGGGGAGGCGCGGCGCCGGTATTCGGCGTTGCCTGGACGTACCCGTGGGAGGCGATGTCGGCCAGCGGCCGGCAGGCGCTGGAGCGCGCCGTCGCGGCCTTGCGCGCGGCGGGCGCCACGGTGCGCGAGGTCACGCTGCCTTCATGGATGGGCGGCGTGTTCCAGGCGCACGACGCCGTGCAGGGCTGGGAAGCCACCCGCGCGCTGGCCGACGAATACTCGTTCGAGCGCGATCGGCTCTCGCCCGTCCTGCGCGACTACCTCACGCAAGCGCGCGGGATTACCGACGCCGAATACGCCGCCGCGCTGGACGTGGCCGCCACCGGACGCGATGCGCTGGGCGAGCTGTTCGACGGCATCGACGTTCTGATCACGCCGAGTGCCCCCGATGAACCGCCGCAAGGCTACGCATCGACGGGCTCGTCCAGCTGGAACCGCGCCTGGACGCTGCTGCACGTGCCTTGCCTGAGCGTGCCGGGGGCGACCGGCGCCAAGGGGCTGCCCATGGGCGTGCAGGTGATCGCGCCGCTGCGCGAAGAGGCGCTGTGCCTCAAGGCCGGGTGGGTGCTGGAGCAGGCGCTGGTCGCCTGACGCTAGCGATCCTTGGCCTGCGACATCGCCTTCGCGATGCCGCGCAGGATGTGGATCTCCTCAGCGGTCGGTTGGGCACGGTTGAACAGCTGGTTCAGGCGCGGCATCAGCTTCTTGGGCGCCTGCGGGTCGAGGAAGCCGATGTCCACCAGCGACCGCTCCCAGTGGTCCAGCATGCCGGCGACGGCCTGGGCGTCGGCCGGCACGGCATCCGGGGCTGAAGCCGCCACCGGGTAGCCGCCCAGCGCCAGCCGCCACTCGTACGCGATCAGCTGCACTGCCGCCGCGAGATTCAGCGAACCGTACTCGTGCGCGGTGGGAATCGTCAGCGCCACGTGGCAGCGGTACACGTCCTCGTTGCGCATGCCGTAGCGTTCCGACCCGAACAGGAACGCCACGCCGTTCGATCGAGGCGCAAGCGCCGGCAGGTGCTCGCGTGGCGTCGAGGTGGGCGGGCCGAAGTCGCGCGGGGTCATGGCCGTGGCGCAGAGCGTGTCCATGCCGTCCAGCGCCTCGTCCAGCGTGGCCACCACCCGCGCGCGCTGCAACACGTCGGTGGCGCCGCTCGCGCGGTCGATCGCTTCCTGCCGCTGCAGCACGTCGGGCCAGCGCGGTGCAACCAGCACCAGGTCGTCGAACCCCATCACCTTCATCGCCCTTGCCACGGCCCCGACATTGCCGGCATGGCTGGTTTGGATGAGGACGAAGCGGGTCTTCAAGGCAGGGCCGGTAAAATCGACCCCATTGTCGCCGCCCGCATCGTCGGGCCGATTCCCCGCACCACCCGGTGCTGCTCTTAGATCACCCGCGCGCGGAACCCACGGGCCCGCGCCAGTGTCCAGACAACCCATGCCGCCCAACCTGCACCCCATGCTCAACGTGGCCGTCAAGGCCGCACGCGCCGCCGGCGCCATCATCAACCGGGCCGCGCTCGACGTCGAGTCGGTGCGCATCTCGCAAAAGCAGATCAACGACTTCGTCACCGAAGTCGACCATGCCAGCGAGAACACCATCATCGAGACGCTGCTGACCGCCTACCCCGACCACGCCATCTGGGCCGAGGAATCGGGCCAGCAGCACGGGCGCCAGGGATCGGATTTCACCTGGATCATCGATCCGCTGGACGGCACCACCAACTTCATCCACGGCTTCCCGGTCTACTGCGTCAGCATCGCGCTCCGCGTGAAGGACCGCATCGAGCAGGCCGTGGTCTACGACCCCACCCGCAACGACCTGTTCACCGCCACCCGGGGCCGCGGCGCCTACGTCAATGACCGGCGCCTTCGCGTGTCCAAGCGCACCGAGCTGTCGCGCTGCCTGATCGCCACCGGCTTTCCGTTCCGGCCCGGCGACAACTTCAACCTCTACCTGCGCATGATGGCCGAGGTGATGCAGCGCACCGCCGGCCTGCGCCGGCCCGGCGCCGCGGCGCTGGACCTGGCCTACGTGGCCGCCGGCTTCACCGACGGCTTCTTCGAGACCGGCCTGTCGCCCTGGGACGTGGCGGCCGGCTCGCTGCTGGTCACCGAGGCGGGCGGCCTGATCGGCAACTTCACCGGCGATTCCAACTTCATCGAGCAGCGCGAATGCCTGGCCGGCAACCCGCGCGTGTATGGCCAGCTGGTGGGCCTGCTGGGCAAGTACAGCAAGTTCGCCTCGGCCGGCGAGAAGGCCAGCGTGCGGCAGGCGCCCGAGCTGGTGCCGCCACAGACCACGCCCACCACGCACCTGACCGACGCGCCGGACGACAGGTCCGAGTGACATGGAGGGCCGGCTGACCGAGGTGCTCTGGCAGGACCACTGGATCGCGACGGCGGTCCTGGCGCTGGCCGCCGTGGTGGCCGGATTGGTGGTGCACTACGTGCTGGGCCGGCTGCTGCGCCGCGCCACGCGCGGTGCGCCCATCCTGCATGCGGTGCTGGTGAACTGCAGGAGCGCAGCCGGCTTTGCCTGGCCGCTGCTGGCGCTGCAAGTCGTGTTGCAGCTCGCGCCCGACACGCTGCGCCTGATCGACAGCCTGCGCCACCTCAATGGCCTGCTGCTGATCGCCGCGCTCACCTGGCTGGCGATGGCCGCGATCGAAGGCCTCGCCAACGGCGTGATCGCCCAGCACCCGGTCGAAGTCGAGGACAACATGCAGGCCCGCCGCGTGCACACGCAGGCGCGGGTGCTCTCGCGCAGCGCGATGGTGATGGTGCTGATCGCGGGCGCCTCGATGGCGCTCATGACCTTCCCCGGTGCGCGCCAGGTCGGCGCCAGCCTGCTGGCCTCCGCCGGCGTGCTGGCCATCATCGGCGGCCTGGCGGCGCGCCCGGTGTTCGGCAACCTGATCGCCGGCCTGCAACTGGCGCTGGCGCAGCCGATCCGGCTGGACGACGTCCTGATCATCGAGGGCGAATGGGGCCGGGTCGAGGAGATCACCGGCACCTACGTGGTGCTGCGCATCTGGGACGAGCGCCGGCTGGTGATCCCGCTGCAGTGGTTCATCGAGAACCCGTTCCAGAACTGGACGCGCACCAGCTCGCAGATCCACCAGGCGGTGTACCTGTACGTGGACTTCGCCACGCCGCTGGAGCCGCTGCGCGCGGAACTGCGCCGGGTGGTGGAGGCCGCGCCCGAGTGGGATGGCCGCACCTGCACGCTGGTGATCGTGGATGCGACCGAGCGGGCGATGAAAGTACGCGCGCTGGTGTCGGCCCGAGCTTCGGGGCCGGCGTTCGACCTGGGGTGCAAGGTGCGCGAAGCGCTCTATGGCCTGCTGGCGCGCGACTACCCGCACTGCCTGCCGACGGCGCGGGAGATCCACAAAGTCAAGAGCGAAGAGGCGGCGACATAAGCACCGTCATCCCCGCGCAGGCGGGGATCCAGGGCTTTCAGACAGGCCGCGAAAGCGGACGCACTGGATTCCCGCCTCCGCGGGAATGACGACTGCCTACTCCGGCCGCCCGTTCCACGCCAGCGCCGGCCCGCGCGGCGGGTGCTTGCGGAACGCCGACACGTAGAGCTGTCCGAAGAACAGCACGATGTTCAGCTTCTGGATGGCCTCGCGGTGCAGCCGCCACACATGCTGCAGCTGCGCGGGCTTGAGCCCGGTGGCCACCGCGTCGGCCAGTTCCGCGCGCGCCGCCGTGGCAGCGTCCTGCGCCTGGGCCGCCGCGCGGCTGGCGGCGCTGCAGATCACCTTGAGGTAACCGAGCTGATGCTGCGGCACCACCACGAATTCGACCTTGTTGCCCGACATCGCGACGCCTCCCTGCGTTGTCTCGTCCGGATCGACGCATGGTGGCAAGCGGGGCCGTGCTGCCCTGTAGGACGCCCACGACGGCCGCTGTGGGCAGCCGCCATCGCGAGGCAACGATAATGGCCGACCGCTGTGCCAGCCCTTCCGGCCGCAGCCCCGCACGAGATCCCATGGACGAGCCCGCAGACGCCGTCGCCAGCGCACCTTCCGCAGCCCACACCCCCATGATGGCGCAGTACCTCGCCATCAAGTCCGAGCATCCCCGCACCTTGGTGTTCTATCGGATGGGGGACTTCTACGAACTGTTCTTCGCCGACGCGGAGAAGGCCGCGCGGCTGCTGGACATCACGCTCACGCGCCGCGGCATGTCGGCCGGCCAGCCGGTGGTGATGGCCGGCGTCCCCTTTCATTCGGTCGAGGGCTACCTGGCGCGCCTGATCCGGATGGGCGAGTCGGTCGCGATCTGCGAGCAGGTCGGCGACGTGGGCGCGTCCAAGGGCCCGGTGGAACGCAAGGTGGTGCGGGTGGTCACGCCCGGCACCCTGACCGACACCGAGCTGCTGGCCGAGAAGTCCGAGGCCGTGCTGCTGGCCGTGCACCAGGGCGCGCGCCACCGTTGCGGCCTCGCCTGGCTGAGCGTCACGCAGGGCGCCCTGCAACTGGCCGAGTGCGCGGGCGACGAGCTCGAAGCCTGGATCGCCCGCATCGCACCCAGCGAGTTGCTGCACAGCGCGGACGTGACGCCAGCCTTCGCTCAGCGGATCAGGGCGCTGCGGATCTCCGGCAACCTCTCGCTGGCCGAGCGCCCCGGCTTCCAGTTCGACGCCGGCCTGGGCCTGCGCAAGCTGCTGGAGCAGCTCGATGCCGCCACGCTGGCCGCCTGGGGCGCCGACGAACTGGTGCATGCGCACGCCGCCGCCGCTGCGCTGCTCAGCTACGCCGAACACACCCAGGGCCGCGCCCTGTCGCATGTGCAAAGCCTGCAAGTGCAGCGCGACGACGAGCTGATCGACCTGCCGATCGCCACCCGCCGCAACCTGGAGCTGGTGCAGACCTTGCGCGGCGAGGACTCGCCCACCCTCTTCTCGCTGCTGGACTCCTGCATGACCGGCATGGGCAGCCGCCTGCTCAAGAGCTGGCTGCTGGAGCCGCGGCGCGAGCGCACGCAGGCGCAGCAGCGGCTGGACGCCATCGAGTCGTTGCGCAGCGGTGCCTGGCAGCGGCTGCGCGCCGAGCTCAAGGGCACCAGCGACGTGGAGCGCATCACGGCACGCACCGCGCTGCGCCAGGTGCGCCCACGCGAGCTGGTCGGCCTGCGGCTGTCGCTGGACAAGGCCGCGCAGCTCTCGCGCGCACTCGAAGGCGGAACCGACCTGCTCGAACGCCTGCGCGCCGACCTCGTTCCCCCATCCGGCTGCGCCGAGCGGCTGGCGCGCACGCTGCTGGAGGAGCCCGCCGCGCTGGTGCGCGACGGCGGCGTGATCGCGCCCGGCCACGACGCGGAACTGGACGAGCTGCGTGCCATCCAGGAGAACGCCGACGGCTTCCTGCTGCAGCTGGAACAGCGCGAGCGCGAGCGCACCGGCATCGCCAACCTCAAGGTGCAGTTCAACCGGGTGCACGGCTTCTACATCGAGGTCACCCAGGGGCAACTGGACAAGGTGCCGGCCGACTATCGCCGGCGCCAGACCTTGAAGAACGCCGAGCGCTTCATCACGCCGGAGCTCAAGGCCTTCGAGGACAAGGCGCTGTCGGCGCAGGAGCGATCGCTGGCGCGCGAGAAGTGGCTGTACGAGCAGCTGCTGGACGAGCTGCAGGCGCACGTGCCGGCGCTGACGCGGCTGGCCCGCGCGCTGGCGTCGATCGACGTCCTGTGCGCGCTGGCCGAGCGCTCGCTCACGCTGGGCTGGTGCCGCCCGCAGTTCATGAAGGAACCGGGCATCGAGATCGCTCAAGGCCGCCATCCGGTGGTGGAAGCGCGCCTGGCCGAGACCTCCGGCGGCGCCTTCATCGCCAACGACACGCGTCTCGGTCCG
>JAKFEA010000122.1:0-11247 GCA_036675905.1 Acidovorax sp.
TCGTAGTGGTCGTGCGAGATGAGCACGGCGTCGATCCGCGGCAGGTCGGCCAGCGCGATCGGCGGTGGATGGAAGCGCCGGGGGCCAACCGGCAACGGCGACACCCGCTCGGCGAACACCGGGTCCAGCAGGAAGCGCAGCCCGTCGATCTCCACATACGTGCTGGCATGGCCGATCCAGAACGCGCGCAGGCCGCTGGCGGGCGGCGTTGCCGCCAGCGCCGCCTTGTCCACCGCCAGCACGGGAACCGGTGCCGGCGGTTCGCGCACCTCGTCGCCGGAGAACTGGCGCACGGTGTAGTCGACCAGCGACGTCGTGCTGGGCGCCTCCGGCTCCAGGTTGACGAAGCGGCCGTCGCGGTACTGCGGATTGGCCAGGGCACGCGCCAGCCGCTCGCCCGCCATGGGCGCGCCGAACTGGGGTTGCGACAACACGGCCCAGCCCGCCGCAACGAGCACGGCCACTATCGCTGCCAGCGTGACAGCGGTACGCACAAGCCAGCGGGCAAGTCTGCGTCTCATGTGATCCCCAGTGAATGGCTGCGGCTCACCCCGCCCCATGGCACTTCTTGTACTTCTTCCCGCTGCCGCAAGGGCAGGGGTCGTTGCGGCCCGGCTCGGGGCTCTTGCGCACCGGGTCCACGCGCGGCCCCATGCTGCGCCACATCTGGCGCAAGGCGTAGACCGCCCAGATGCCGGAGGCCAGGGCGTCGATGCGCTCCTCGCTGACGCTGGGCGGACCATCCTCGGCGTACATCGACAGCTTGGGCTCGCCCGGGTCGCCTTCCGTCAAGGCGACGATGTCCTCGAGCGCCGCATCCAGCATTTCCGCGGCTTCCTCGTTGCGCGGCGGCAGCCAGTCCTGCGGCCAGCTCTCCACGGCGTACATGAAGCCCAGCGCCCACACCTGCGCGTAGGCCGGCGCGTCGGCGAGGTCGCCCTCGGAGCGCTCTTCGGGCGGCAGGCTCAGGATGGCGCCGCGCGTATCGAGGGCCTCGGGGTGGTAGGTGCGCTCGTCTTCCAGCAGTTCCACCGGCTGGTCCAGCGCGGTGGCGATCTCCTGCCACCGGCGGCGCCAGCGCCAGACGAACTCCATGTGCTGCATGGGCCGGAAGTTCTCTCCCAGCAGCACGGGCCAGTATTCGTCGGCCGGCACCTCCCGGCGCGTGCAGACCAGTGCCGCGAGGAAGCCCTCGCAGAACTCCCACTGGGGGATCTCTTCGTCGTGCTGCCGCAGCAGGTCGAGTTCGGCGTCCAGCGCGTCGAAGTCATCGGGAGTGAGCGGAGCGGGCTCAGCGGCGGTGGTTGTGGTCGTCAAGGAGTGGGCTGGGCGACAGGCAAGAGGCGCCGATTATCGGCCGCGCAACTGCTCAGCCAACCGCCAGAGCCGGCGACGGAAGGGCTCGCCCCGCCAAGCTGCCGGACTCATGTCACGTCGACGCATCTCCAGGCGTCTAACGACAACAGATCCAGGTAGTCGTGGTGAAGGCGTGAAGACTGCATTCGTGTTGGCAGGAGGCGGCAGCTTCGGGGCCATCCAGGCCGGCATGCTGCGGGCGCTGGTGGCGCACGGGGTGCGGCCGGATCTGGTCGTGGGCGCTTCGGTGGGCGCGCTGAACGGCTTGTACTTCTGCAATGACCCCACGGCCGCCGGCGTGGCCCGCCTCGAACGCATCTGGTGCGGCCTGACGAGAAGCGACGTGTTCCCGGTATCGGTGCGCCGTGCCGTCGGCATGTTCTTCGATTCGACCTCGCTGGTGGATCCCGGCGGGTTGCGCAGCCTGGTCGAACGGCACCTGCCGCCCCGGCTGGAAAACGCGACGATCCCGATGCACATGGCAGCCACCGACTTGCTCAGCGGAGCGTCCGTCCTGCTTTCGTCCGGGCCCACCCTCGAGGCGATACTGGCCAGCTGCGCGATACCCGCTGCGTTTCCCCCGGTGCGCATCGGTGACCATTACCTGATCGACGGGGCGATCGCAAGCAACACGCCGGTGGTGAATGCGGTGGCGCTGGGTGCGACCCGATTGATCGTGCTGCCCACGGGGTTTGCCTGCGCACTCAAGGAGCCCCCGACGACGGCGATCGCCAGCGCATTCCATGCGCTGAACCTGCTGGTCGCGCGCCAACTGGTGCGTGACCTGGAGCATTTCTCCGGGCAGGTCGAAGTGGTGACCGTTCCACCGTTGTGCCCCCTGGCCGTGTCACCGTATGACTTCACGCGGGCGTCCGAATTGATCGAACGCGCCGCGTTGGGCACGCACCGCTGGCTGGAGGGTGGCGGGCTGGCGCAGCAACGCATCCCGGGCGCGCTGCGCCCGCACGTGGACTGACACCACGAGTCGGCCCGCCCGTCCGGGACGACACGGACATTCAATCCAGCAACTGCAAAGCCGCCAGCCGCGCGTACACCCCGCCGGCCGCCACCAGCTCTTCGTGCCGCCCCTGTTCCACGATCCGCCCGTGGTCCAGAACCACGATGCGGTCGGCCTGCTGCACGGTCGCCAGCCGGTGCGCGATCACCAGCGTCGTGCGGTCGCGCATGGCGCGCACGAGCGCCGCCTGCACCATGCGCTCGCTCTCGGCGTCCAGCGCGCTGGTGGCCTCGTCCAGCAGCAGCAGCGGCGGGTTCTTGAGGATGGCGCGGGCGATCGCGATGCGCTGGCGCTGGCCGCCCGACAGCCGCACGCCGCGCTCGCCCAGGTAGGTGGCATAGCCCTCGGGCAGCGCCATGATGAAGTCGTGCGCGTAGGCTGCGCGCGCCGCATCCATCACCTCCTCGTCGCTGGCGCCGGGGCGGCCGTAGCGGATGTTCTCCTGCGCGCTGGTGGAGAACACCACCGGTTCCTGCGCCACCAGCCCGATGCGCCCGCGCAGGTCCTGCAGCGACAGATCCCGGATGGCCACGCCGTCCACCACGATGCGCCCCTGCGCCGGGTCGTAGAAGCGCAGCAGCAGCGAGAAGACCGTGCTCTTGCCGGCGCCGCTGGGGCCCACCAGCGCGACGGTCTCGCCGGGGCGGACGTCCAGCGTGAAATCCTGCAGCGCCGCGGTGGCCGGCCGCGAGGGGTAGTGGAAGGACACGCCGTCGAAGGACACGCGGCCTCCGCCTGCGGAAGGCGGCGCGGGCACCGGCCGCTCGGGCGAGGCCACCGGCGAGCGGCTGGCCAGCAGCTCCATCAGGCGCTCGGTGGCGCCGGCGGCGCGCAGCAGGTCGCCGTACACCTCGCCCAGCACCGCCACGGCGCCGGCGAAGATGATCACGTACAACGCCGCCTGCCCGAGCTGGCCGGCGGTGAGCTGGCCGGCCATCACGGCTTGCGCGCCCCGGTACAGGCCCCACAGCAGCAGCGCCGCATTGGCGATGATGATGAAGGCCACGAGCGCCGCGCGCGCCTTGGTGCGCCGCACGCCGGTGTGGAAGGCGCTGTCGGTGGCCTCGGTGAAGCGGGCCGATTCGCGTGCTTCGCCGGTGTAGCTCTGCACCACCGGAATCGCGTTCAGCACTTCGGCCGCAATTGCACTGGAATCCGCCACCCGGTCCTGGCTGGCACGCGAGAGCCGCCGCACGCGCCGGCCGAAGGCCATCGCCGGCAGCACCACCAGCAGCACGGCGACGAACACCAGCGACATCACGTAGGGGTGCGTGTAGACCAGCATGCCCAGCGCGCCGATCCCCATCACCACGTTGCGCAGTCCGAGCGAGAACGATGAGCCGACCACCGTCTGCACCAGCGTCGTGTCGGTGGTCAGGCGCGAGAGCACCTCCCCCGTGCGCGTGTGCTCGAAGAACTCGGGGCTCTGGCGCAGCACGTGCGCATAGACGGCGTTGCGCAGGTCGGCGGTGACGCGCTCGCCCAGCCAGCTGACCATGTAGAAGCGCGCCGCCGAGAACAGCCCCAGCGCCACCGCCACCGCGAACAGCAGCAGGAAGTGCTCGCGCAGCGCGACCAGCCGTTCCCCGTGTCCGGTGCTGACCAGTCCCTGGTCGATCAGGCCCCTCAGTGCGATCGGGAACAGCAGGGTGGCCGCCGCGGCCAGGCCCAGGAACAGCGCGGCCAGCGCCATGCGGCCGAGGTAGGGACGCAGGAAGGGCAGCAGGCCCGAGAGCGAGCGGGGCGAGCCCCGGACGGGAGCGGCGTCGGCCATGGTCCGTGCAGTGTAGTCAGCGGCTGGGCTGCGGGTGGCGGACAGGGGCAGCCGCACAGTCGCTTCCCGGCATGGCTTTTACAAAGCTGAAGGACACGGCTGGCGCGGCGACTGCCACACTGGCCGCATCCAGTGAGGTGTGCCATGTCGTCGACCCGATGGACTCCGCTGCTCGGGTGGATGGCCGCTGCCGGGGCGGCCGTCGCGCTGTCGTTCTACGCGCCGTACGAGCGGCTGGTGCTCGGCAAGTTGCCCAGCGTCGCGACCCAGCGACTGGCTGAGACGCAACGGGTGGCGCCCCCGGAGGTGCCCCCGCGCCGCGTGCTGGCGCTGGTGGCGTTCGAAGGCAGCCCGCGCGAGGAAATCCAGGGCTGGATCGACGGCCTGCAGCTGCAGCGCGAGTTCCGCATCGCCTGGATCAAGCTGCCGGTGGTGCAGGACCCGGGCGACGAGGAATCGCGGCGCGACATCGAGCGCCGGCTGCGCGATACGTGGCCGCGGCTGTCCGAGCGCTCGCGGCTGGTGCCCTTGTTCACCGACCGCGCGGCCTTCGTGCGCGAGGCCGGCCTGTCCGACCCCGACCATGCCAGCGTGCTGGTGCTGGACCGCGAAGGCAACGTGCTGGCGCGCGCGCAGGGGCCCTTCGACCCCGCCAAGGCGCAGGCGCTGCGCGAAACGGTGCTGGCGCAGAACGACGAGCTATGGATTCCCTCCCCGTTCGGGGGAGGGTAGGGCTGTCTTTTCCCTCCCCCTCTGGGGGAGGGAGCAAGAGGCCGCAGGCTAGATCTTCAGCCGCTGGGCGTAACCGGTCATCTCCAGGTAGCCGCGGCCGACGCGGCGGCCGGTGCTGTCGATCAGGTCGGACAGGCCCTCCCAATAGACCGCGCCTGTCGATGCGCGGCTGTCCAGTTCCTGGTTGTCCAGAACCGCGCGCACGGTGTAGGGGCCGGCCGGCGTCTGCACCTGCCACTCGACCGGGTACGAGGCGCCCGTCAGCGGGCTGGTCCAGCGTCGCTGCGGGGTGAACCGGGTCTGGCCCTGGCTCGCGATGGAAGCGGGGCCGCCCGCCGCGCGGAACGAGCCGCCGTCCCACAGCGGCGAGCCGTCCTGCCGGCGCAGCTGGAAGGCGGTGAGGGCGCTGCCGTCGTCCAGGTTCATGCCGATCCAGTCCCAGCCGACCGCCTGCGGGTGCATCAGCGCCTCGCTCCACTCATGGTCCAGCCAGGCCTTGCCATGCACCTCGTGGCGGCGGCCTTCCAGCGTGATCGTGCCGGAGGTCGCCAGCTGCGGCACGCTGTAGTAGTAGCTGGCCTGCGAAGGGTCCGGGCCCTTGCGGGACAACCCTGCAACGCCCTGCAGCAGCGGCGGCTGGGTGGGTGTGCAGCGCAGCTCCAGCGTGAAATCGCCGGCGGGCAGCCGCGCCACGTACGCGCCGTCGTCTTCGCGGGCCAGGTGCCAGTCACGCAACCGCACGCGCGTGTCCGCAGTGTCGGCCAAGGCCACGCCGAATCCGGCGCGCGCAATCCGCTGGTCGTGGTGCAGGCGTCGGCCCTGCACGTCGGTGACCGCCGCGTGCGCGAAGACCAGCTGCCTGGCCGCGAAGTCCGAAACCATGGCCTGGGTGGCGTCCACGCGCGTGCGGAAGAACGTGAGCTGGAAGCCGAACGGGCGCGCGCCGGCTTCCACCGCGCCGGTGATGTACCACCATTCCGTGCGCAGGTCGGGGTGCGCGCCGTGGTCGCGCGGAAAGCGCAGAGCGCGATCGGGCAGAGCGTGCGAGGGCAGGGCCAGCAACGCGGAAGCTGTGGCCAGCAGCTGACGGCGGCGCATCACCAGTCCTCCTTCACCGCCAGCACCGCGTCCCGGCTGGCGGCGGCGCGCCCCGCCGCCCAGGCCGTCAGCGTGCCGGCCGCGACCACGGCTGCGCACAGCGCGAGCAGCCGGACCCAGGGCACCAGCAGGTCCATGGTCCAGTGGAAGCTCTGCGGGTTGACCACGTGCACCAGCACGACGGAGACGCCCAGGCCCAGCGCAAGGCCGGCGGCGGAGCCGATCAGCGTCCAGGCCGCGCCTTCGCCGGCCACCACCGCCAGGATCTGCCGGCGCGTCAGGCCCAGGTGGGCGAGCAGGCCGAACTCCTTGCGGCGCGCCAGTACCTGCGCGCTGAAGCTGGCCGCCACGCCGAACAGCCCGATGCCGATCGCCACCGCCTGCAGCCAGTAGGTGACCGCGAAGCTGCGATCGAATATGCGCAGCGAAGTGGCGCGGATCTCGCGCGCCGACGCGAATTCCAGCAAGGAGCCCGCGGCGCCCGCCTGCTCACGCAGCGCCTGCTGCACCTTCGCCGGATCGGCGCCGGGCTCCAGCCAGACCTGCAGGTCGTTGACGCGCCGGTCGCCGGTGAGCTGCCGGTAGTCGGCCTGGCGCAGCAGCACGGCGCCGTTCTGGCGCACGTAGTCGCGCCACACGCCGGCGACGGTGAAGCGGCTGGCCGTGCCGCCCGGCGACAGGCCGAGGGCGCTGTCCAGCAGCGGCAAGGGCTGGCCCACGCGCGCGCCATACAGGTCCAGCATGGCCTCGCTCACATACACCGGCACCTGGCCCTGCGGCACGGTGGCGGGCGCGCCCACCAGCGGCAGGTCGGTCGCCGGATCGTCGATGGCCCGCGCCAGCAGGGCGATGGGAGGGCGCGCCGGATCGGGCAGCAGCTGGCGCACGCGCTGGGTGGCCACGCGTTGCACGCCGGGGATGCGGGCGGCGGCCTCGACCAGCGCCGCCGGCATGAAGGCGGTGTCGCCGGCCGAGCTGCTGCCGGCCGTGCGCACGTACACGTCGGCCGGCAGCAGCACGTCGAGCCAGCGCGCCACCGAGTCGCGGAAGCTCGCCACCATCACCGTCAGCGCCACCGCCAGGCTGAGCGCGGCCACCACGCCGCTGACGGCGACGGCGGCGGTCTCGCGCACGCGGCGGGCGCGCTCGACCGCCAGCAGGGGCAGCACGCGATGCGCAACGCGCGGCGCCAGGCGGTCGTACAGCAGGCCGACCAGCGGGGGCAGGGCGGCGATGCCGCCGACCAGCAGCAGCCCGACCGAAAAGTAGGCTGCGAGCGGCAGGCCTCCCACGGGCGGCAGCAGGGCCAAGGCCAGCGCGGCCAGCAGCAAGGCCGGACCCACCCAGCGCCGACCGGCCCCGTGTGCGTCGACGCGCAAACCCTTGAGCGCCTGCGCGAGCGGCAGGCGCTGCGCGCTGCGTGCCGGAAACCAGCCACCGGCCATGGCGGCCACGACGCCGAGCAGGCCGTAGCCGATCGCCGCCGGGGCGCTCCACTGCAGGCGTGGCGCAACGCCCTCGAAGTAGCCGCCGCCGAGGTCGCCGCCCAGCACGCGCAGGGCCAGTGCCGCCAGCGCAGCGCCGAGCGCCACACCGGCGGCACTGCCGACGACGCCCAGCAGGGCCGACTCGGCCAGCACCAGCCGCTGCCTCTGGCCGGCGTCCAGGCCCAGCACGCCAAGCAGCGCGAACTGCTGCGAGCGTTGCGCCACGCTGAGCGACAGCACCGAGAACACCAGGAAGGCGCCGGTGAACAGCGCCACCAGCGCCAGCACCGTGAGGTTGACGCGGTAGGCGCGCGACAGGTTGCTCACGCGCTGGGTCGCGTCGCCGGGCTCGGCCGCGACCACGCCGGCCGGCAATGCCATGCGCCGGAGCCAGGCTTGCCGGTCCACGCCGGGCCGCAACTGCACGTCGATGCGCGAGAGTTCACCGGTGCGGCCGAACAGGTCCTGTGCAGCGCCTATGTCCATGACGGCCAGCGGCGGACCGGCGGCGCCGACGCTGCCGGCGACCTCCACCGCGCGCAACTGCAGCCCGGCCTGCAACTGCAACGGGCCGCTGCCAAGCTGCTCGCGCGCGGCGGGGTTGAGGAACACGGTGGCGGGCGCGAACAGCGCCAGCCGGTCGGCGCCCGGCTCCGGCCTGGGCATCAGGGCGGGGGCGAGCGTGGCCGCGACCAGTGCGTCGGCGCCGACGATGCGCAGCGGCACGCGCCGGCCGCCGGCGCCGATGGCATTGGTGGCCAGCTCGAGCACCGGGCTGGCGACCTCCACCTGCGCATCGGTGGCCACGCGCCCGAACAGCGATTCGTCGAAGCTGCCGCGCGCGCCGCGCAGCTCCAGGTCGGGCTGGCCATTGACCGCGCGCACCGCGGCCGAGAACTCGCTCAGCGCGGAGGCGTTGATCAGGTGCACCGACAGCGCCAGGGCCACGCCCAGCATCACCGCGCCGGCGGCCGTGATGCTGCGCCACGGATGGTGGCGCAGTTCCTGCCAGGAGTAGGTGCGCAGCAGGGCCCACATGGGCCGATTGTCGGTCGCTGCGCACGGGGCCGGTGGGCCCTACGCCGTTGCGCCCATCTCCGACATCAGTTCTTCCTTGCGCTCCTCGAGTTCGTCGCGCATGGCCACGAGGTCCAGCTTGCGGGCCGAGCGGGCCTTGGGAAAGATCTGGTTCTTCTCTTCCTTGACGTGGTGGTCGATGTACTCGCCCAGCACCTTGACGGTGGCGTCGAACTTGTCGTCGGCGTCCATCATCTGCTGGATCTGCGCGATCAGGTCCTTGGCGCTCTGGTGCTCGACCTCCGCCTCGTCCAGCATGTCGGTGTCCTTGATGGCCGCGCGCACCGCGGGATAGAAGATCTCTTCCTCGATCTGCGCATGCACGGTCAGCTCCATGCAGATGTGCCGGGCCAACTCGAGCTTTTTCTGGGTGGCGCCGCGGGCGCGCGAGCCGGTGAGCTCTTCGTACTCCTTGAACATCTTCTTGACGGCGCGGTGGTCCGCATCGAGCAGGTCGCAGGCGTCTTTTCCGGCACGGGTGCTGGGCATGAGAGGTCTCCTGGTTGGCGATGCCCGATCTTGGAAGCCACCGACGGGGCAGACTGTAGGAAAACGGCGCGACAGACCCGTCATCCAGCGCGGCGAATGCGCGCTGCATGCCTCTGCTGCGCACGCTGCGCCGGCGCCTTCGACGTCGGTGAAAGCCCGCCGTGCGCGGGCCGGCTCCCCCGGAAAAACCCGCAGGATGGAGGTGCCGTCCCCCGACGGGCGGCCCCGTTGCGCACCGGACGCGTGTTTACAATTCCAGAGCACTCCGCACCGTGCTCCCATGGAGAACAAGACCGCCCGGCTCACCGTCCTGATCGATCCTGCCAAGAAGGCCGCTTTCGAAAAGCTGTGCTATTCGCAGGACATGACCCCTTCCCAGGTCATGCGCCGGCTGGTGCGGGAGTTCATGGAGCAGCACACCCCGGCGCCGGCGCCCGTACGCAAGCCCGCGGCGCGCAAGCGCTGAGGCTTCCCCTGCTCGCCGCAGCCGCGCGGCGAACCTCCCCGCTCACGCGACGCCGTCCACCCGCAGGTGCAGCACGCGATCGGCGCGCGCCGCCGCGGCGGCCGAATGCGTCACCAGCACCAGCGCCGCATGCTCGCTGCGCGTCTGCGCCGCCAGCAGGTCCATCACCTGTTCGGCGGTGCGCGGGTCCAGGTTGCCGGTGGGCTCGTCGGCCAGCAGCAGCGGCGGCGAATGCACCAGCGCGCGCGCGATCGCCACGCGCTGCAACTGCCCGCCACTGAGCTGCTGCGGCAGCCGCTCGCCCAATCCGCCCAGGCCCACCGCCTGCAGCATGGCTTGCACGCGCTGCGGGTCGGGGCGGCCCAGGAGCATCAGTGGCAGCGCCACGTTCTGCGCCACGTCCAGGTGCGGCAGCACGTGGAACGCCTGGAACACGAAGCCCACGTGGCTGCGCCGCAGCAGTGCGCGTTGCGATTCATCCATCGCGCCCAGGTCGCGGCCGTCGAGCGTGATGCGGCCTTCGTCCCAGTGGTCCAATCCCGCCAGGCAATTGAGCAGCGTGGACTTGCCCACGCCCGACTCGCCCACGATCGCGACGAACTCGCCGCGCGCCACCTGCAGCGACACATGCCGGAACACGTCGACGCTGCCATAGCGCTTGCCGAGGTCGTGAACGGCCACCAGCGGGCCGGGCACGGTCAAGAGAGCGCCTCCCGGGCGGCCTGCAGCACCTGCGCCTGGGCGTCCGGTTCGTCGCACGCGACGGCGCGGCGCTGCATCGAGCGCAGCCAGGTGAGTTGCCGTTTGGCCAGTTGGCGCGTGGCGAAGATCCCGCGATCGCGCAGTTCGGCCGGGGACCAGCCTTCGTCCAGCGCCTGCCAGGCTTGCCGATAGCCCACGGCGCGCATGCTGGGCAGCGCCGCGTGCAGGTCGCCGCGGGCGCGCAAGGCACGCACCTCGTCGAGGAAGCCTTGGGCCAGCATCTGGTCGAAGCGCAGTGCGATGCGCTCGTGCAGCCAGCTGCGGTCGCGTGGCTCGAGCGAGATCAGCGCCAGCGGCTGCAGGCCTGCACTGCGTGGGCCGCCATGGAAATCCGCCAGCGGCCGGCCCGAGCTGCGGTAGACCTCCAGCGCGCGCTGGATGCGCTGCGCATCGTTGGGCGCCAGTCGCGCCGCGGTGCGCGGATCGACATGCGCCAGTTCCGCATGCAGGGCCGGCCAGCCGCGCTCTGCCGCTTCGGCTTCGATCGCCGCGCGCACCTGCGCATCGGCCGGCGGCATCGCATCCAGGCCTTCGAAGAGTGCCTTGAAGTACAGCATGGTGCCGCCCACCAGCAGCGCGATGCGGCCGCGCGCGTGGATCTCGGCGACCAGGCGCTTCGCGTCGACGGCGAACTCCGCGGCGCTGTACGGCTGCGCCGGATCGCGGATGTCGACCAGGTGGTGCGGGACGGCGTCGCGCTGCTCGCGGCTGGGCTTGGCCGTGCCTATGTCCATGCCGCGGTACACCAGCGCCGAATCGACGCTGACGATCTCGCAGGGAAACGCCGCGGCCAGCGCCATCGCGGCGTCCGTCTTGCCCGATGCGGTGGGACCGGCAAGGGCCAGCAGGCGAGGGGCAGTCTGCATCGGGCGCGAGACTAGCAGAAGGGGCGCGCAGCGGAGCGGGAAGTCAGGAACGCAGAAGCCGCAAAAGTTGCGCAGAAGACGCAGAAGAAGCGAAATTGGAGTTCCCTTCTGCGCCTTCTGCG
>JAKFEA010000123.1:0-5725 GCA_036675905.1 Acidovorax sp.
TGCGCCTGTCGCTCGCAGCGGATCTCGTCCGGCTGCGCCGACGACCACCAGGCTGCGCCGCAGCGCGCCGACTCGATCAGCGTGACGTTGCGCTGCAGATAGCGCTCGACCACCGCCGGCGCCGGATGCCCGAAGCGGTTGCGATAACCCGCCTGCACCAGCGCCCAGCGCGGCTGGACCGCATCCAGGAAAGCCTCGCTCGACGAGGTGCGGCTGCCATGGTGAGGCACCAGCAGCACCTGCGCCCGCAGCGGCGCGCCGCGCGCCAGCAGCGCCGCTTCCTGCGGCTGCTCGATGTCGCCAGCCAGCAGCGCCACCTGTTCGGCATTGGCCACCCGCAGCACGCAACTGAGCGAATTCGGCTTGACCGCCGCCCTCGCATCGGACGGCAGCGGGTGGATGAAACTGAAAACCACGCCATCCCACTCCCACTGCTGCCCGTCCAGGCAGGCGGAGCCCGCATGTTGCGCCAGCAGCGGATGCGCCGGCTCCAGCGACGCCAGCAGGCGCGCTTGCGGCTGCACCGCGAGAACCGATTCGGCGCCGCCCGTGTGGTCGCTGTCGCGGTGGCTGAGCACGACCGCATCGACCCGCTCGCCCAGCGCGCGCAGCAGCGGCACCAGCACGCGCTGGCCGGCATCGCTGTCGGAGCCGAAGCGCGGCCCGGTGTCGTACACCAGCGAGTGCGTGGCGGTGCGCACCAGCACCGCATTGCCCTGCCCGATGTCCGCGGCCAGCAGTTCGAACTGGCCGGGCGCCGGCCGCGGCGCCTGCCACAGCAGCACCGGCAGCAGCAAGGGGACGCCGAGCGCGCGCACCGGCAAGGGCCATCGCATCGCCAGCAGCACGCCCCCGAACACACCCGCAGCACCCGCCCACAGCGGCGGTGCCGCGCCGTTCCACACCGCCAGCGGCACCGCCGCCATCGCCTGCAGCGCCAGCGTGAGGCCCTGCACGGCCAGCGCCGCCAGGTCCCAGGCCGGCGCGACCAGCACGCCCGCCATGGCCAGCGGCGTGACGACCAGCGTCACCCACGGGATCGCCACGAGGTTGGCCGCCAGGCCCACCAGCGAGACCTGTCCGAACAGCAGCAGCGTGAGCGGCGCCAGCGACAGCGTGACGACGCCCTGCTCGCGAAGCAGGGCGAAGATGCGGCCGGCCCAGGCACGCCCGTGGGTCCCTGCCGCTGCGCTGCCGAATGCTGAAGCACTGGATCCCCGCCTTCGCGGGGATGACGGAGCGGAGGATTCGTGCTCGCCAACATCGGTGGCGAACAGCACGCCCACCGCCACGAAGCTCAGCCAGAAGCCCGGCTGCATCAGCGCCCAGGGGTCGGCCGTCACCACCACCGCGCAGGCCAGCAGCCAGCTGGCGGGCCAGGGCCAGCGTCGACCGGACAGCCGCAGCAGCGCGACGCCGGCCAGCATCAGCAGCGTGCGCTGCGCCGGCACGCCCCACCCGCTGAACAGCGCGTAGGCCGCCGCCAGCAGCAAGCCGCCGAACAGCGCGGCGTGCTGCGCCGGCCAGGCCAGGCACAGGCGCGCGCTGCGCCGCCAGCCCCAGCCCACCAGCGCCCCGGCCAGCCACGCGAACATGGTGACGTGCAGCCCGGAGATCGACATCAGGTGGGCGACGCCGGTGGCGCGGAACACGTCCCAGTCGTCGCGCGAGATCGCGTTCTGGTCGCCGGCCACCAGCGCCGCGACGATGCCCGCCGCCTGCGGATCGGCAATGCGGGCCTGGATGGCGTCGCGCACCGCCTGCCGCGCCCGCTCGACGGGGTGCGACCAGGCGAAGCCGATCCGCTGGGGCGCCGCATCCTCGCGACCCGTGCGCACGTAGCCGGTGGCCTGGACGCCCTGCTCCCACAGCCACAGCTCGAAGTCGAAGCCGTGCGGATTGACGTTGCCGTGCGGCGCCCGCAGGCGCACCGTGAAACGCCAGCGATCGCCGGCGCGCAACTCAGGCGCCGCGCGCTGCGGCTCGACCAGGCCCTGGTCGGCGAACCCGCCCGCCGCGTACCAGCCCAGCGACAGCCGCGACGGGATGCGCACCGGATCGCCGCCGTCACTGGCCTGCTCGACGGCAAAGCGGAAGGACTGCCCCCATTCATGGCGCTGGGGCATCGACGCGATCGTGCCGGTGACGACGAGGTTGCGCCCTTCCAGCGCGGGATCCAGCCCGTGCGAGGCGAAGACCGCCGCGCGGCTGCCGCACAGACCGAAGGCGGCGGCTGCAGCCAATGCGAGCACCGCAACCGCGATTCGCCCGCCGCGCCACAGCAGGACCAGCAGCAGCGCCCCCAGCGCTGCCGCGAGCAACCCTGCATAAGCCTCGAGCGGCCACAGCCGCGCCTGCTGCAACTGCAAGGCCGGCCCCAGCACGGCGCCGGCCAGCAGGGGCATCCAGGGTCGGTTCGGCGCGGCGTGTCCCTGGTGCATGGCCTGCTCAACGGTCGCCGTCCGCCCGTCGCCGACACGGCCATCCGCAGCATTCGGGAAATGGTCCGACGCTCATCCGCAGCGTTGCCTGCCATCCTGCTGCCGTGCTGGTCCTCTCCGCCTTCGTCGCCGCCTTGCTGATCGCCCTGGTCGTCGTCAACTTCGGCACCGGCGAGCGGCGCGTGGAGCGGGAGATCGAGCACCTGTACCCGGTGGACGACCCGCAGTTCCACCGCTCGATGGCGATGATGCTGGGGCCGACCATCGTCGACGGCAACCGGGTGGAGGAGCTGGTCAACGGCGACCGCATCTTCCCCGCCATGCTCGAGGCGATCCGTGGCGCGCGCAGCACGGTGCTGTTCGAGACCTTCATCTACTGGTCGGGCGAGATCGGCACCGAGTTCGCCGACGCCCTGTCCGACCGCGCCCGCGCCGGCCTGAAGGTGCACGTGCTGCTCGACTGGATGGGCAGCACCCGGGTCGACCGCGAACTGGTGCGCCGCATGTGCGACGACGGCGTGGAGGTGCGCATGTACCACCCGCTGCGCTGGTTCAACCTGGGCCGCATGAACAACCGCACCCACCGCAAGCTGCTGATCGTCGACGGCTGCATCGGCTTCACCGGCGGCGTCGGCATCGCGCCGCAGTGGTGCGGCGACGCGCAGGACCCCGGGCACTGGCGCGACATGCATTTCCGGGTGGAGGGGCCGGTGGTCGCGCAGATGCAGGGCGTGATGCTGTCCAACTGGAACAAGACCACCGGCCGCGTGCTGCATGGCCGCGACTACTTTCCCGACCTGGCGCCCGCCGGCGAGATGGCGGCGCAGATGTTCGCCAGTTCGCCCAGCGGCGGCAGCGAGTCGATGCTGCAGATGATGCTGCTGGCCATCACGGCGGCGGAGCGCAGCATCGACATCGCCAGCGCCTACTTCGTGCCGGACGAAGTGGCGCTCGAATCCTTGCAGTCGGCCGCCATGCGCGGCGTGCGCGTGCGAGTGATCACGCCCGGCCCGCACACCGACCAGGACACGGTGCGGCGCGCCTCGCGCGGCCTGTGGGGCCCGCTGCTGGAGGCCGGCGTGGAGATGCACGAGTACCAGCCGACCATGTACCACTGCAAGATGATGATCGTGGACGGCCTGCTCACCTCGGTGGGCTCGACCAACTTCGACCCGCGCTCCTTCCATCTCAACGACGAGGCCAACCTCAACGTCTACGACGCCGGCTTCGCCCGGCGCATGACCGAAGTCTTCGAAGCCGACCTGCAGCTCTGCAAGCGCTTCACGCTGGCCGACTGGCAGCGCCGGCGCTGGAGCGAGAAGCTGCGCGAGCGGCTCAGCGCCGTGCTGGCGCCGGTGCTTTGACGGGGTGTCATTGCGGCCTTGAGCCGCAATCCATCTCCCGGCTCCGAAGCAGCCGCGCGCGAACTCAAGCTTCGGAGATGGATCCCGGCGTTCGCCGGGATGACATGCAAAGCGGCATGGATGGGAATGTTCACTGTCGCGTTGGACGCGCCCACGGGTGCAGACGTACAGTGGCGAAGCTCCAGGAGACGCGCATGCGCAAACTCACCTTGTTCACGGCCACTGCCGCGGCCCTCACGCTGGCCGCGTGCGGGTCAATGACGGGCGCTCCGGCAGGCCCGTCCGCCGTCGCCTCGCTGGCGCCGACCACGGGCAATGCCACCGCCGGCCAGGTGCGCTTCGCGCCTTCGGGCGACAAGGTGGTGGTGTCGGGAGAAGTGCGCGGACTGAAGCCCAATGGCGAGCACGGCTTCCACGTGCACGAGAAAGGCGATTGCTCCAGCGGCGACGGCATGAGTGCGGGCGGGCACTTCAATCCGGCCGGTGCGCCCCATGGCCGGCACGGCGGCGCCCGGCACCACGTGGGCGACCTGCCCAGCCTGAAAGCCGACGCCGCCGGCGTCGCGCGCTTCCGCTTCGAGAGCCGGTCGATCACCGTCGGCAGCGGCGCGGCCGACATCGTCGGCAAGGGCCTGGTCGTGCACCGCGACCCCGACGACTACACCACCCAGCCCACCGGCAATGCCGGGCCGCGGCTGGCTTGCGCGGTGATCGCGGGGAGTTGAGCCCCCGTCATTCCCGCGCAGGCGGGAATCCAGTGCGTCCGCCTTCGTCAGCGCCGCAGGCGCGCACGCGGCGCTCGGCATCGGCCAGCGCCTGCACGGTGTCGATGTCCACCACCACGCCTTCGTCGTCGACGGTCAGCTCGATCACGGGATGAGCCTTCAACACCGGCGCCGCCCCCTTGGGCCCCGACAACGCCGCCAGCGCTTCACCACACGCAGCCGAGAACCCCACCGGATGCCCGCGCTCGCCGCGATACAGCGGCACCACCACCTCCGCGCCGCCTGACAACGCGTGCGCCACCTGCCGCAAGGTCGCCGGCTGCACCAGCGGCAGGTCGCCCGGCAGCACCAGCCATCCGTTCGCCCCTCGCGTCGCCTGCACCGCAGCGCCGATCGAATCGCCCATGCCGGGATGCCCCGCCTCCTCGACATGGAAGGGCAGCCCGCTGGCCCGCACCGCATCCAGCGTCCATTGCAGCACCGGCCTGCCGGCCAGCAGCGCCTGCAGCTTGGACCCGGACCCGCCGGACGCCACGAAGCGCTCGCCGCGGCCGGAAGCGAGCACCAGCACCATGGGCAAGGGGGCGGCGGTCATGGCGAACACTGTAATCTTCCAGGGCATGAACCTCGCCAACGCGCTGGCCCGCATCGCGCGCCAGGACCCTCGCCGCCCCGCCGTGTTCGTGGGCGACCGCCTGCACCTCGACTACGGCGCGCTCGCCGACCGCGTGGCCCGGCTCGCCGCCGGCCTTCGTGAACAGGGACTCGAAACGGGCGACCGGGTCGCGCTGTTCATGCACAACCACCCAGCCTACCTGGAGTTGCTGTACGCCTGCTGGTGGGCCGGCCTGGCGGTGGTGCCGATGAACGCCAAGCTGCACCTGCGGGAGGCGCAATGGATCGCCGACCACGCCGGCGCGCGCTGGGCCTTCGTCACAGCCGACATCGGCATCGGGCTGCAGGTGCCCGGACGCTGCATGGACGTGGACAGCGACGGCTACGCGGCCCTCCCGGCCCCGGTGCCGCTGCCGATGGCCTCCTGCGCGCCCACCGACCTGGCCTGGCTGTTCTACACCAGCGGCACCACCGGCAAGCCCAAGGGCGTGATGCTCACGCACCGCAACCTGCTGGCCATGGCGATGGCCTACTTCACCGACGTGGACACGGTGGAGCCGGAGGACGCCATCGTGTACGG
>JAKFEA010000124.1:0-7315 GCA_036675905.1 Acidovorax sp.
AAAGACGCCCGTCCACCAGGGCGTGCAGCCTGGCTTCGTCGATTGGCGTGGGGTCCTGTTTCATGGCGAACTCATTTCATGCGCTTGAACGGCAGCACGGCGGGCGAGGAGGGTGACGTTGCCGGCGCGCCATCCATCAACTCGCGCAGCCGGCTGCGCGCGCGCGACAGGCGCGACATCACGGTGCCGATCGGCGTGCCGGTGACGCGCGCCACCTCTTCGTAGCTCAGGTCCTGCAGGGTGACCAGCAACAGCACCTCCCTTTGTTCCTCCGGCAGCCGCAGCAGGCAGCGCTGCAGGTCCAGCACCAGGTCCGTCGAGGCGGGCGGGGCTGCCAGTTCGGGCGCCGCGTCGTCGATGTCCACGCGCTGCCCCGCCTGCCGCAGCGCGCGCCGCGCGCCGTCGATGAACAGGTTGTGCATCAGCGTGAACAACCAGGCGCGCAGGTCGCTGCCGGCCTTCCAGAGCTGCCAGCGGTCGCAGGCCCTCTCCAGCGTGTCCTGCACCAGGTCGTCGGCCGCCCAGGCATCGCCCGTCAGCGCACGCGCGTAGCGCCGCAGCTGCGGGATCTGTGCCTCGAGCTCGCCGGCCTGCATGGCTGCGAAGGCTAGCGCAACGGGGCCGGCTGCGGCAGGCCTTGCAGGATCGCGGCCACCTCAGGGGCGCGCGATGTGCCAGACGTTCATGACGCCGTCGCCGGTGCGGTCGCCGGCCTTGGTGTCCTTGATCCAGTAGTAGACCGGCTTGCCCTTGTAGGCCCACTGCTTGCTGCCGTCGTCGCGCGTGACGACGGTCCAGTTGCCGGAGTTGCCGGCGCCCGCCTTGGCCATCAGCGGCGGCCAGTTGGTGGCGCAGGGCCCGTTGCAGACCGACTTGCCGCTGCCGGCGGCGTCGCGGTCGAAGGTGTACAGGGTCATGCCATTGGGGCCGACCAGGGCGCCGTCGGCCGCCCGGGCCGGGGCCGAAGCCGATGAATCGGTGGCCATCGAGGAGCAGGCGCCGAGGCCGCCGGCAAGGGCCAGGGTGGCCAGGGTGAGGGAAAGGCGGGACAGGTTCATGAGGCTCTCCAGGGTGTTCCTGCCGCCATGAACGACGCCCCGGGGCGGTTTATTCCCGCGGGGCCCAGGGAATCGCTAGCGATTGCGGCTCTTCATGGCGCGCTCGACTTCGCGCTTGCCTTCCCGGTCGCGGATGGTGTCGCGCTTGTCGTGCTCGGCCTTGCCCTTGGCCAGTGCCACCTCGCACTTGACCCGCCCGCCCTTCCAGTGCAGGTTGATCGGCACGAGGGTGTAGCCCTTCTGCTCCACCTTGCCGATCAGCCGCCGGATCTCGTCCTTCTTCATCAGCAGCTTGCGGGTGCGCGCTGCCTCGGGATTGACGTGGGTGGAGGCGGTCCTGAGCGGGTTGATCAGGCAACCGATCAGGAACAGCTCGCCCTGGCGGACCACCACGTAGCCGTCGGTGAGCTGGACCTTGCCCTCGCGCAGTGCCTTGACCTCCCAGCCTTCCAGCACCATGCCCGCCTCGAAGCGCTCCTCGAAGAAGTAGTTGAATGCGGCTTTCTTGTTCTCGGCGATGCGCGCGGCGCCGTCTTGCTTTTGGGCCATGGCTGACAGATGGGGAGCGCAGGCCGTAACTACAATCCCGCGGAGGGCCGCATTCTCGTATGAAATCCGTCCACCGTTCGGTGCTCATCTGGTACAGCGCGGAAGAGATGTTCTCGCTGGTCACCGACGTCGAGCAGTACCCCAAGTTCCTGCCCTGGTGCGACCGCGCCCAGGTGCTGGAAGAGGACCCCGCCGGCATGAAGGCGGAAATCGGCATCGCCTTTGCCGGCGTCCGCCAGAGCTTCACGACGCGAAACGACCACGTGCCGGGGCGCCACGTGGGCATGAAGCTGGTCGACGGGCCGTTCTCCAACCTCGATGGCCGCTGGAACTTCCTGCCCGTGGGCAATGACGGCACCCGCGCCTGCAAGGTGGAACTGGACCTGAACTACGGCTTCCAGAGCGGCACGCTGGCGGCCGTGGTGGGGCCGGTGTTCGATCGCATCGCCGGCAACCTGGTCGATGCCTTCGTCAAGCGGGCCGAGCACGTCTACGGCTGACCGCATGCTGCACGTGACCGTGATGCACTCGCCAGCGCCGCGCGAGGTGCGCGAGCAGGTGCTGGAACTGGCCGAAGGGTCGACCGTCGCGGATGCCTTGCGGGCCTGCGGGCTGGCGCCGGGGGCGGACGAAGCAGTCGGCGTCTGGGGGCGCAAGGCCGATTCGTCGCAGCCACTGCGCGATCGCGACCGGGTGGAGATCGCCAGGCCGTTGCGCGTGGACCCGAAGCTGGCTCGCCGTGAGCGTTTCCAGAAGCAGGGCAGCCGCGCCGCCGGCTTGTTTGCCCAGCGCCGGCCCGGGGCGAAGCCGGGGTATTGAGACGGCCTCAGGCCGCCTTGCAGTCCCGCGCGATCACGGCCTGCAGGCGCTTGACCTCGGCGGCGCGCTGGTTGTCGTCCATGATCTCGCGCTCGCCCTTGGCGTTCATGCGGGCGATGCGCTGGCCCGAGTCGTACTGGGCCTTGGCCTGCTTCGCGCGGGTGCAGTTCTCCGCCTGCGCCTTGGCGACCTCTTCTTCCTGTGCCTTCTTCTTCTCGGCCTCGGCGGCCTCGGCCTGCTTCTTCTTGTCCTCCAGCGCCTTGTCCTTGCCGCTGATCTTCGGCACGTTCGCCGCAACTGCCTTGGCCGGCGCGGGAGAGGAGGCCGCGGACAGGGGCTCCGCAGCCACGGGCGCGCGCATGCCCGGTCGGCGCAGGATGTTCTTCTCCGGCACTTCCGGCGGCGGCGCCTTGTCACTGAACACGCGCCGGCCGTCGTTGTCCCGCCATTGCCACTGCGCGGACGCAGCCAGCGGCAGGATGCAGATGCAGGCGAGGGCGAGGGCGCGAAGGGCGGTCATGGCGGCAGTGTAGCGGCGCAGTCCAGCCGTCCCAAGGGCGAAGCGGCGCACTCGCGCGCAGTGCGTCACGCCGACGCCACGCGCACCCACTGGGGTTAGTACCAAGGTGCGTGGATACAATCCTTTTTTTGGAGCCTTGAAATGCGCCTTCTCGGCAAAGCGCTGACCTTCGACGATGTGTTGCTGGTCCCGGCGTTCTCCCAGGTCCTGCCCAAGGACACCTCCCTCGCCACCCGGCTCACGCGCACCATCTCCCTGAACCTGCCGCTCGTGTCCGCCGCCATGGACACGGTGACGGAGGCCCGGCTGGCGATCGCGATGGCGCAGGAGGGCGGCATCGGCATCGTCCACAAGAACCTCACGCCGCAGCAGCAGGCCGCCGAGGTGCTGCGTGTCAAGCGCTACGAATCGGGCGTGGTGCGCGAGCCGGTGGTCATCACCCCCGATCACACCGTGCTGCAGGTGCTGGCGCTTTCGGAACAGGTGGGCTTTTCCGCCTTCCCGGTGGTCGATGGCGGCAAGGTCGTGGGCATAGTGACCGGCCGCGACCTGCGCTTCGAGACGCGCTACGACGTGCCGGTCAAGGCGATCATGACCCCGCGCGAGCGGTTGATCACGGTCCCGGAGGGCACCAGCCCGGCCGAGGCCAAGGCGCTGCTGAACAAGCACAAGCTGGAGCGCCTGCTGGTGGTCGACGAAGCCTTCGAGCTCAAGGGCCTGATCACCGTCAAGGACATCACCAAGCAGACCAGCTTTCCCAACGCGGCGCGCGATGCGTCGGGCCGCCTGCGCGTGGGCGCCGCGGTCGGCGTCGGCGAAGGCACCGAGGAAAGGGTCGAGGCACTGGTCCGGGCCGGCGTCGACGTCGTCGTGGTCGACACCGCCCACGGGCACAGCAAGGGCGTGATCGAGCGGGTGCGCTGGGTCAAGCAGAACTACCCCGACGTCGACGTGATCGGCGGCAACATCGCCACCGGCGCCGCGGCGCGCGCGCTGGTCGAGGCCGGCGCCGACGCCGTGAAGGTCGGCATAGGCCCCGGCTCGATCTGCACCACCCGCATCGTGGCGGGCGTCGGCGTTCCGCAGATCACCGCCATCGACAACGTCGCCACCGCGCTGGCCGGCAGCGGCGTGCCGCTGATCGCCGACGGCGGCATCCGCTACTCGGGCGACATCGCCAAGGCCATCGCCGCGGGGGCGCAGACGGTGATGGCCGGCGGCATGTTCGCCGGCACCGAGGAGGCGCCCGGCGAGATCGTCCTGTTCCAGGGCCGCAGCTACAAGAGCTACCGCGGCATGGGCTCGATCGGCGCCATGCAGCAGGGCAGCGCCGACCGCTACTTCCAGGAAGCCACCACCGGCAACCCCAACGCCGACAAGCTGGTGCCCGAAGGCATCGAGGGCCGCGTGCCGTACAAGGGATCGCTGGTATCCATCATCTATCAGCTGGCCGGCGGCATCCGCGCCGCCATGGGCTACTGCGGTTGCGCCAGCATCGAGGAGATGCGAAACAAGGCCGAGTTCGTCGAGATCACCGCGGCCGGCATGCGCGAGAGCCACGTCCACGACGTGCAGATCACCAAGGAAGCGCCCAACTACCGGGCCGACTGAACGCGGTCGCAATCCAGAAAAATGGCCAGATCTTTCTGGCCATTTTTCGCTGGCACTGGTTAAAATGGCCCTGATTTCATTCGATACAGGCCAGAATTCATGCAAACAGTCCCGATCCATCAAGCGAAGAGTCAACTATCTGAACTCATCCGCGCCGTGGAGCAAGGCGAGGAAGTGGTGCTCACCCGCCACGGCAAGCGCGTGATCCGGCTGATACGGGAGCCGGAAACGGAACAACCCAGCGTAGAGGCACGCCGACAGGCGATCCGGGCCGAGCTGGAGGCGCTGCGCGCCAAGGTCGGGGCCGACCGCCCTGATTTCGAGGAGCTCTGGGAGGAGCACAAGCGCGATCGCGACGCTCGCGGAGCCGATTGGGTCAACGAGCCGAAGACCCCGTATGCTGGTCGTTGACGCTTCCGCCTTCGCGAGCTGGGCGTTCCCCGACGAACAGGGTGACACGGTGTCGCAGGCCCTGATCCGCGTGATGGCCGAAGAGGAGAGCGCCACCAGCGCGGCGATCTTCCCCATCGAAACGATGCATGCCGCCGGCAAAGCGCTCGCCCGCGGTCGATTCACGCCCGCCGTGCACCAGCACGTCCTCAGGCTTCTCAGCCGATTGCCGATTTCCCTGGCTCCCATGCGCGTTTCGCCGCTCGATTTCTGGGACTGGTCCCGGTCGCTCGGTCTCACGACCTACGACGCCGCCTACTTGAAAGTTGCCGTGGATCTGCGGGCGCCACTGGTCACCATGGACCGGGCTTTGCGGCAAGCCTGCCTGAAGCTGGACCATCCCGTCATCACGGACCTCACTTGACATGCAACACGACAAGATCCTCATCCTCGACTTCGGCTCCCAGGTCACGCAGCTGATCGCCCGCCGCGTGCGGGAGGCCCACGTCTTCTCGGAAGTCCACCCCTGCGACGTCGGCGACGAATGGGTGCGCCAGTACGCGGCCGACGGACGCCTGAAGGGCGTGATCCTCTCGGGCAGCCACGCCAGCGTGTACGAGGAGACCACCGACAAGGCGCCGCAGGCGGTGTTCGAGCTGGGCGTGCCGGTGCTGGGCATCTGCTACGGCATGCAGACCATGGCCCACCAGCTCGGTGGCAAGGTCGAGGGCGGGCACAAGCGCGAGTTCGGCTTTGCCGCCGTGCGCGCGCGCGGCCACACCGAGCTGCTGCGCGACATCGCCGACTTCACCACGCCCGAAGGCCACGGCATGCTCAACGTGTGGATGTCCCATGGCGACAAGGTCGCGGAGATGCCGCCCGGCTTCAAGCTGATGGCCTCCACCGAGAGCTGCCCGATCGCCGGCATGGCCGACGACGCGCGCAGGTTCTATGCGCTGCAGTTCCACCCCGAGGTCACGCACACCGTGCAAGGCCGCGCGATCCTGGAGCGCTTCGTGCTGGGCATCTGCCAGGCGCGCCCCGACTGGGTGATGCGCGACCACGTCGCCGAGGCGGTGGAGGCGATCCGCCGGCAGGTCGGCGACGAGGAGGTGATCCTGGGACTGTCGGGCGGCGTCGATTCCTCGGTGGCCGCCGCGCTGATCCACCGCGCCATCGGCGACCAGCTGACCTGCGTGTTCGTCGACCACGGGCTGCTGCGGCTCAACGAGGGCGACATGGTGATGGACATGTTCGCGGGCAAGCTGCACGCCAAGGTGGTGCGGGTCGATGCCGGCGAGTTGTTCCTCGGCAAGCTGGCCGGTGTCAGCGACCCCGAGCAGAAGCGCAAGACCATCGGCGGCCTGTTCGTCGACGTGTTCAAGGCGGAAGCCGCGAAGATCAGGCAGTCCCACTCGCGCCATGTCGCCTGGCTGGCGCAGGGCACCATCTACCCGGACGTGATCGAATCCGGCGGCGCCAAGAGCAAGAAGGCGGTCACGATCAAGAGCCACCACAACGTGGGCGGCCTGCCCGAGCAGCTGGGGCTGAAGCTGCTGGAGCCGCTGCGCGACCTGTTCAAGGACGAAGTGCGCGAACTGGGCGTGGCGCTGGGCCTGCCGCCGGAGATGGTGTACCGCCATCCCTTCCCCGGGCCGGGGCTGGGCGTGCGCATCCTGGGCGAAGTGAAGAGGGAGTACGCCGACCTGCTGCGCCGCGCCGACGCCATCTTCATCGAGGAACTGCGCAACACGCGCGACGAGAAGACCGGCAGGAGCTGGTACGACCTGACCAGCCAGGCCTTCGCCGTGTTCCTGCCGGTCAAGAGCGTGGGCGTGATGGGCGATGGCCGCACCTACGACTACGTGGTGGCGCTGCGCGCCGTGCAGACCAGCGATTTCATGACGGCCGACTGGGCCGAATTGCCTTACCCGCTGCTCAAGAAGGTGTCGGGCCGCATCATCAACGAGGTTCGCGGCATCAACCGCGTGACCTACGACGTCTCCAGCAAGCCGCCGGCGACGATCGAGTGGGAATAGGGTGTTGCATGGCTGCGATGTGCACTTCGCATCATTGAGTGCGCGGCAGGCCGCTACAGTGCGTCTCGAGGAGCCTGAGCCATGTACCTGCCCCCGCAATTCAACGCCAAGGATCCGGAACTCGCGGCCACGCTGATCCGCGAGAACCCGCTGGCCAGCCTGATTTCGTGCGACGACGACGGACTGCCCTTCGTCAGCCACCTGCCGTTTCACCTGGAGGAGCGGGAGACCGGCCTGGTGCTGCTCGGTCACTGCGCGCGGGCCAACCGGCACTGGCGCTACCTGGAGGCCCGGCCACGCGCCGTGGTCACCTTCCTGGGTCCGCATGC
>JAKFEA010000125.1:0-1509 GCA_036675905.1 Acidovorax sp.
GAGTTGCCCGCGCCGCTGTATCGCTTCGCGGTGGCCCAGGTCGAGCCAGGTCTGTTGCGCACCAGCGGGGGCTTGCGGCTGCGCGCCGATGCGGGCCTCGAGCTGCTTTCCCAGGCACACTGGATCGTGGTGCCCGGCTGGCGCGATGTGCATGAGCGTCCCCCGCAGCGCCTGCTCGATGCCCTGATTGCGGCGCACGCGCGCGGCAGCCGGTTGCTGTCGATCTGCTCGGGTGCCTTCGTGCTGGCCGCCGCCGGCTTGCTGGACGGACGCCCGGCTACCACCCACTGGCGCTACGTCGACGCCTTCCGCGCGTTGTACCCGCAGGTGCGGCTCGATCCTGACGTGCTCTATGTCGATGACGGCGACATCGTCACCTCGGCGGGCAGCGCGGCCGGCATCGATGCCTGTCTGCATGTCGTGCGCAGGGATTATGGTACGGACATCGCGAACCTCGTCGCCCGCGCCATGGTCAGCAGCCCGCACCGCAGCGGCGGCCAGGCGCAGTACATCCCCGCGCCCGTGCCGAGCCGCAGCCAGGCGGGCCTGGCGCAGGTACTCGACTGGGTCCGCAAGCGCCTCGATCAGCCCTTGTCGATCCCCCAGCTGGCCGAGCAGGCGGCGATGAGCGAGCGCACCTTCCTGCGCCGCTTCATCGAAGAAGTGGGCATGACGCCCAAGGCATGGCTGATCAAGCAGCGGGTGTTCGCCGCCCAACGGATGCTGGAAGCGAGCGCTTCGTCCATGGACGACATCGCCTTGGCCTGCGGATTCGGCTCGCCCGAGGCGTTTCGCCTGGCATTTCGCAAGACCAGCGGCGTGGCGCCATCGGTCTATCGGGAGCGATTCCGGATCGGACCGACGTAGCGGCGCAGGCACCCCAGGTACTCATGGCGTCGGGTCAGTGATCTCGAGGCGGCTCAGCAGAACTGCCTTGAGCACCTTGTCGGGGCTGGTAGCAACAGGTCACTGGGCCATGCCCAGGTAAGACCTTGCCCCCATTAGGTGCTGCGCGCAGCGTCTGTAAATACCCTCTTGCCCCCTCGGTGCCCGAACACCGGACGATCTGGATCAGCTGTTCGCGCTGCCGACCTGACGCCCCTTGCCCTGCAGCGCCAGATTGACCTGCAGCCAGCCATTGACCGCGGGTTCTCCCGCTTCGGCAAACGCGCGTTGCAGCAGCTTGGCCTGCTCGCGGCGCAGGGCCAGTTCCAGCTTGGCCCCTTCAGGGGTGAAACCGAGCAGGCGCTTGCGCTTGTCATCGGCGGCCGTCAGGCTCTCGACCAGGCCCATTTCCAGCAACTGGCGCAGCGGCGTATTCAGCGCCTGCTTGCTCACCCCTAGGTAGGCCAGCAATTCCTTCATGCTCAGCCCCGGGTACTTGGCGATAAAGAACAGAATGCGGTGGTGCACCCGCGACAGGCCGCGCCGCGCGAGCATTTCGTCGGCCTTGGCGGTGAACGCCTGGTAGCCGAAGAAGAAGGCTTCCATGGCGGTCTGCTGGGTGGT
>JAKFEA010000126.1:0-10257 GCA_036675905.1 Acidovorax sp.
GCCCAGAGCCTGGGCATGGCGCGCAGCGCCTTCGAGGTGGCCGTGGCCTATGCCAAGGAGCGCGAGAGCTTCGGCCGCGCCATCTTCGACCACCAGGCCGTCGGCTTCCGGCTGGCGGACTGCGCCACCCAGCTCGAAGCCGCGCGCCAGCTGATCTGGCATGCGGCCAGCCTGCGCGACGCCGGCCGTCCCTGCCTGAAGGAAGCCGCCATGGCCAAGCTGTTCGCCAGCGAGATGGCCGAGCGGGTGTGCAGCGCCGCCATCCAGACCCTGGGCGGCTACGGCTACGTGAATGACTTTCCGGTGGAGCGCATCTGGCGCGACGTGCGGGTGTGCCAGATCTACGAGGGCACTTCGGACGTGCAGAAGATCATCATCCAGCGGGCGCTGGCGTGACGGCGGCGAGCCTGCCGCGGCAAGCCCTCACCAGCTGGCGGCCATGGAGTCCGGCGAGAAGCGCGGGTCGCCGATGACGGCGCCCAGGTCCACGAACTCCATCTCCGACAGGGGAATGGCGCGCAGGTCGCGGAACATCTGCTCGCTCCAGGCCGCGTTGGGCTCGCCCTGCACGTAGAAGTCGCTGCCGATGTCGGCCACGTACAGGCCGTAGCGTTGCGCGGCGGTGGCGATCGCCCTGGCCTGCGGCGTCCAGTGCGCGGGAATCGCGAAGCTGGCCTTCAGGCGCAGCACGGCGCCGAAGGGAATGCCACCCGGTGTGTCGCCGCCGGCGCCGTGGCGCGCCGGCCAGGTGTAGCCACGCGCCAGCACGGCATCGCGGAAGGTCACGCGCAGCGCATGGCGGATCTCGCCGCTGTTGGCCTCGGCCGCCTTGGCCAGGAAGGGCGTGATCGGCAAGCCGGCGGCATCGGCGGCGGTCCAGCCGTCCGGCCGCAGCGCCAGCGATTTCAGGTCCCAGCCGGCGCTCGCCAGCGTGTACCACTGGTTCGACAGCTGGTAGGTGGCGAAGCCTTCCCACAGGCGGCAGGCGCCCTGCTCGACCACCAGCACGTGGTGGTCGCCGCAGGTGTTGGGGTCGTTGCAGGTGCCGCCCTCGTTCTTCAGGCCACTGCGCGGAAAGGGAAAGCGGCGCTCGCCGGCCGGCACGGTGCTGCAGCCGCGCGCGAGCGCGTGGCCGCCGGCGCCGTCCGCGACCGCGCAATCGCTCTCGTGCGGCCAGCCGGCCTCGCTGCTGACGCCCGAAGGGCCGAAGTCGTACTGCACGCTGGCCCAGTCGGTGTCCGCTGTGCTGCCGTCGACGACGTTGACCGGCATCCCGTAATAGGCGTCCCGCCGCGCCGGGTCCTCGCCCAGCCACCAGTCGGCACGGAAGGGCGTGGCCGCGCCGATGGAGGCAATCCATCGCGCGCTGTCGGGGTGTGCCGGAAAGCGGCTGCTGTCGTCGATGCGGGTGTTGAAGACCGCCTGTGGCGGGAACATCGTGCAGCTGCCCAGCGAAGGGGTGCTGCCCGGCGCCGCAACGATGGTGCTGCCGGTCGGCACGCTGCCGGTGCCCGCGGCCGTGCCGCCGCCTCCACCGCCGCCGCCACAGGCCACCAGCCCGGCGGCGATCGCGCCCAGCCAGACCAGCCCGCCCATCGCGGCCCTTGTTCTTGTGTTCATGCCGTCCTCCTGCTCGACAGTTCGGACGGGGCATCTTGCTGGGGCTCAGCCGTTTACATGCGTGTCGAGGTGCAAAGGGTGCGAGCGGCCATTTACAACACGGATGGGCCGTGGCCGCGCGGGCGGGTAGGCGGGGTGCTGCCGAGCCAGCCCGGCAGCACCCGCTCGAGCGCTTCGCGCATGCGCCGGGCGTGCGAGCCCAGCCAATAGAGCCTGCCGCAGCCGGGGCATTGGCGTGCCGGGCCGGGCAGCTCGCGCACGTCGGGCGGGAGCAGGGCCGCGCGCAGCTGCGCCGATAGCGGCTCCGACAAGTGCGTGTTGCATACCGTGCAACGGGTGAACAGCTCCTGCGGCGCGACCAGGCCGAGCGCAGTCACGAGCTGCTTCAGCTGCTGCAAGGGATCGTCGTCCTCTATGCGCAAGGCGCGCGGCGGGCGCAGCTCGCGCAGCAGGTGCCGATCCCGGGTGAGCAGCAGTCGGCCTTCCTCGTCGGCGCGCCGGACCAGTTCCGGGTCCTGCAGTGCCGCATCCAGCGTCGTGTCCCAGCCAAGCACGCGCAGCCAGCGCGCGAGACGCGCCAGCATGGCGTCGGCAGCGAAGCGCGGTTCGGTTCCGCCCATGCCTCACTTTCCGCTGCTTGCGCATGCCCGTGCGCTCACATCGGCAACAGCTGTCACGTTCGGCGCACATGGGTCCAGCGGCGCGCGCCTACGCTGGGCGGCTTGCCCAGGAGAGAACCCGATGTCCCAGGACGCCCTGACCCGCTACCTCGACTGCATCGCGGCGTGCAACGCCTGCGCAGTGGCCTGCCAGCACTGCGCCGCCTCCTGCCTGCAGGAGCCGGACGTGAAGGCGATGGCTCGCTGCATCGCGCTGGACATGGACTGCGCCCAGCTTTGCCAGGTGTCGGTCGCCCTGATGGCCGGTGCGAGCGAGTTGGCTCCGGCGCTGTGCAAGGTGTGCGCCCAGGCCTGCCGCGCCTGCGCCGAGGAGTGCGCGCAGCACGACATGGACCACTGCCAGCAGTGCGCCGAGGCCTGCCGCCGCTGTGCCCAGGCCTGCGAGCAGATGGCTGCCTAGGTGATCGTTGTTTTCTGGCTGGAAGCGGCCGGCGAGGGGCCGCTGGCGCGCCATGCCGCGTTCGGGGCGGATGCGCTGGGCGAGGCGCTCAAGTTCGCCGAATCGCTGCGCGCCCGCCGTCGCACGGGCGAGGCGATCAGCCACGTGGCGATCCAGTCGGAGCTGCCCGAGGCCGTCGGGCCGGCCGGCGTCGCCGATCCCGACAAGGGCTATGCCCACTACAAGCGGCGACTCGATCCATCGCAGCCGCTGGGGCGCCCCCGCGACCAACCGAAGTGAGCAACGGGAGCGGCGAGCCATGCATACTCGCAGCCGATGGCCTCCCCACTGCCTTCCCAGGTTCCCGTGCTCATCGCCGGCGGCGGGCCGGTCGGCCTGGCCTGCGCATCCTTGCTGGCCCGCCGCGGCATCGCCTCGCTGGTGATCGAGGCGGACGAGGGCTACTGCAGCGGCAGCCGCGCGATCTGCATCTCGCGGCGCTCGCTGGAGATCCTGTCCTGGGCCGGCGCCGAGGCCGCGATGCAGGCCAAGGCGCTGCCCTGGACCGGCGGGCGCAGCTACTGGCGCGACACCGAGGTGCTGCACTTCGAGATGCCGCACGAGCCGGCCCAGCGCTTCGCCCCCATGGTGAACATCCAGCAGTACTACGTGGAGCAGTTCCTGCACGAGGCGCTGGCCGGCCAGCCGACCCAAGTCGCGTGGTCGCACCGAGTCGTCGGCGTGCGGCAGGACGCCAACGGCGTGCAGGTCGAAATCGAGGGACCGCAGGGCCGCGCGAGCGTACAGGCGCAATACCTGGTCGCCTGCGACGGCGGCCGCAGCACGGTGCGCGAGCAGCTCGGCCTGGCGCTGGAAGGCATGCAGTACGAAGGCCGCTACGTGATCGTGGACATCGTGCAGAAGACACAGCGACCGGTGGAGAGGCTGGCCTGGTTCGACCCGCCCTCCAATCCCGGCTCCACGCTGCTGATGCACCGCCAGCCCGACGACGTGTGGCGCATCGACTACCAGTTGCGAGACGACGAGGACGCGGTGGCGGCGCTGGATCCGGCCAGCATCGTGCCGCGCATCCAGAGCCACCTGGACATGATCGGCGAGCGCGAGCCCTGGCGCATGCTGTGGTCCTCCATGTACAACGCCAAGTGCCTGACGCTGCCGAGCTACCGGCACGGGCGCGTGCTGTTCGCGGGCGACGCCGGGCACCTGGTGCCGATCTTCGGCGTGCGCGGGCTCAACTCCGGGCTGGACGACGCAGGCAACCTGGCCTGGAAACTGGCGCTGGTGCTGCAAGGCGGCGCCGATCCGGCGCTGCTGGACTCCTACTCGGTCGAGCGAGTCCATGCCACCCATGAGAACCTGGCCTATGGCGCCAAGAGCACGGAGTTCATGGCGCCGCCCAACTTCGCGTTCTCGCTGATGCGCGACGCGGCGCTGCGGCTGGCGCTGGACGAGCCGCGCGTGCGCTCGCTGGTCAATCCGAGGCAGAGCGCGCCGATCGCCTACCTGGGTTCACCGCTGAACGGCCCCGAAGCCGGCGAGTGGCGTTCCGCCATGGCCGCGCCCGGCCAGCCGGCGCCGGAAGCGCTGCTGCGCGGCGAGCAGGGCGACCTGCACCTGACGCAGTGCTTCGGCCGTGGGTTCGTCGCGCTGGTGTTCGAAGACGGCGATGGGCCGGCGCGCGTGGACGAGCACGAGGGCTTCACCCGCGTGCGCATCCCGGCCGGCGCGGACAAGCTGGGGCAGGCGCGCGAGCGCTACGGCGTGGGTGGCCGGATGGTGGCGGTGCGGCCGGACGGCTACGTGTTCGGCCGCTGGCCGCATGAGGACCTGGCCGCGGCGCGGCGCGAACTGGCAGCGAGAGGGGTGCGGGCATGAGCGCCGCCCGGCCGCCCGAAGGGGCTCGCACCGCAGTGCGCAGCACGGAGGTTTCACAGTGAACAGCGACGAACTGGACCGGGCCTACACCGCCCTGTGCAACGGCATGGCCGACGCCGGCGAAGCCAACGCGCAGCGCTTCCTGGCCATGCTGTGCATGGGGCTGCTGGTGCGGGTCGATCGCGCCGACGACGTGCTGCAGCTGATCGACGTGGTCAGGCAGCGCTGCGTCGAGTCGCCGCAGCCCTGACGCGCCGCCGTCAGGCCAGCAGGTAGAAGCCCATCTCCACCTGCTGCGGCCGGCGCACGCCGCTGCCGACGAACAGGCGCTCGTTGATCCAGCCGAGCGTGGCGGACGAGGTCTCCAGCGTCGGCCAGCAGCGGAAATAGACCTGCGCCGGGTCCACCGTCTCGCCGCGCACCAGCCGTGCCGTGACTTCGGGCGGCGCCTGGCGGATGGCGTGGTTGTGCACGTAGATGCGGTCGCCGGCGTCGGTTTCCAGCACGTAGTGCGCTTCCAGTTCGGCCAGGGTGTCGCTCACCACCACCTGGTAGTCGGCGCCGCCCGGCAGCACCCGCGCCGACCAGCCCTCACCGCTGGCCTGGCCGCCGGTGATGGGGATCATGCGGCGCAGCCCGCGCGGCGTGCGGCCCACCTCGATGGGCGCGCCGACCTGCACGCTGAGGTCGGCGAAGAACTGCAGGCTGGGCGGCGGCACGAGCGGGGCGGTCATGGGCGATGATGGTAGCGGTCGCGCCCACGCAGCGCGGGATGGCTGCGTGGAGCGGATCAGCCCGCGTCGACGTAGCCCGGATTGGGCAGCACGCCGGCGATCTTCGGCACGTTGGCCTGGCGCGGCTGGACCACGCCCTTGCGCGCGCGCAGCCAGTCCTCGACCACGTCCCACACCGGGCGCACGCCCGGTGCCTTGTCGGCACCTTCGGCGACCGGTGCCCAGCCGGCCACCTTGTATTGCTTGCCGGCTTCGATCGGCTTGCCGGCCAGGCGCATGTCGGTGATGCGCTGGCCCATGGATGCCAGCGGATTGCAGGTGTACTGCAGGCCGCCCACGCGCACCATGTCGCCGCCCTGCTGGTAATACGGGTCGGGGTTGAACAGGTTGTCGCAGACGTCTTCCAGCACGGTCTTGAGCATTTCCCCGCTCATGGTGTTGACCGTGGCATGCGAGTAGGTGGTGGCCGTCATGTCCATCAGCCATTCGCGCGTGATCGTGTCGCCGGCCAGCAGCGAAGTGCCCCAGCGGAAGCCCGGCGAAAACGCGATCTCGGCGCCTTGCACCTCCATCAGCGCGTCCAGCAGCAGCTGGTCGCCGGTGCCGTTGAAGTTGCCGCGGCGGTACAGCGTGCCCTCGGTCACGGCCAGCTTCTCGGCCAACCTGGACTCGTACGGCGCGCGGACCCTGGTGATCAGCGCCTGCATGTCCCGGTCGGCCGGTAGCGCATCGGACAGCACCGGCAGCAGCTTGTAGCGGAAGTCCTGCACCTTGCCGCCGCGCACGTCGAAATCCATCACGCCCAGGAACTTGCTGTTGGAGCCGGCGTTGGTGACCAGCGTCCTGCCGCCGGCGTTGGGCACCACGGTGGCCACCGGCACGCCGTCGTGCGTGTGGCCGCCGAAGATGGCGTCGACGCCGCGCACGCGGCTGGCCATCTTCAGGTCCACGTCCATGCCGTTGTGGCTGAGCACCACCACCACCTGCGCGCCCTTGCCGCGGGCCTCGTCCACCATCTTCTGCAGGTTGTCGTCCTGGATCCCGAAGGTCCAGTCGGCGACGAAGTGGCGCGGGTTGGCGATCGGCGTGTAGGGGAAGGCCTGGCCGATGATGGCGCAGGGCACGCCGTTGATCTGGCGGATCACGTAGGGCTTGAACACCGGGTCGCCGAAGTCGGCGGTCTTGACGTTCTGCGCGATGAAGTCGACCCGGCCGGCGAAGTCCTTCTCCACGATCTCCTGCACCCGCTTCATGCCGAGCGTGAATTCCCAGTGGCCGGTCATCACGTCCACGCCCAGCAGCTTGCAGGCGTCGACCATGTCCTGGCCATTCGTCCACAGTGCGGTGCCCGAGCCCTGCCAGGTATCGCCGCCGTCCAGCAGCAGCGCTCCCGGCCGGCTGGCCTTCATGCGCTTGACCAGCGTGGCGAGGTGGGCGAAGCCGCCGACCTTGCCCCAGCGGCGCGCGGCCTTCTCGAAGTCGACGCAGCTGAACGCGTAGGCCTCGGCCGAGCCGGCCGGCAGCCGGGCCGCCTTGAGCAGGTGCTCGCCCACCAGGTGGGGCAGCCGTCCCTTCATGTCATCCACGCCGAGGTTGACGCTCGGCTCGCGGAACCAGATCGGCTGCAGCTGCGCGTGGCAGTCGGTGATGTGGAGGAAGGACACGTTGCCGAACTTCGGCAGGTCGTACAGCTTGTCGGCTGCCGTGGCGGCATCGGCCTCGGCCCAGCGGCCCAGCCCCATGCCGGCGACGCCGGCGGCCGCCAGCACCTGCAGGAATTCGCGCTTGCTCAAATGCATGACTTCAATTCGATCGATGTGGAGAAGGTGGCCGCGGCGGCCGCACCCATGAAAAAAGGGCGGAGAGCGAGCACGCTTCCGCCCCCTTCATGGCCGGTGCAGTCAGCCGCGCCGGATCATTGGTTCACCGGCGACTTCGGGTCCAGCAGCAGCGCCATGATGTGCTTGATCTGCTGCTCGTCGAGGTTGCCCATGTGGCCGGCGCGCGGCATGTTGGAGCAGGCGTTGTAGGCCTTGGCGTTCCAGATCTTGCCCCACGTGTACTCGACGACCGGCTTGGCCGCGGCGCTGTCCGGGTCGGTCACGCCGCGCAGCTTGCCGTAGTTGTACAGGCTGGGGCCGATGGTGCCGAAGGAGATTTCCTGCTTGCTGATCTGGTGGCAGTTGTAGCAGTTGCCGCCGTTGGCCGCATCCGCCTTGTCGCGCCAGGTCTGGCCGCGGCCGCTCTGGGCGATCTTCTCGCCCTGCTTCCAGTCGCCCAGGAACTTGCCGTCGCCGGGCCACTTGACGGTCTTCAGGTTGTCGGCCTCCAGGCGCTTGGCGACGGCCGGGTCCAGCGGCTTGCCGGCCACGTCGGCCGCGTTGCACAGGCGCAGCGTCTCGTCGATCTCGGTCACCCGGCTGACCTTGGCGATGCCCTGGTCGCGGAAGCCCGCCTTGACCATCTCCTGCGTCATCTTGTCCAGCTCGGCGGAACCCGGGGTGCCGCCTCCGGCCATGCTGGCGCATCCGACGACGGCAACGGCCGCGGCCACGGCGCCCAGCGCTGCGAATGTCTTGCTGATCTTCTTCATCGCGTGCCTCCTTAGCGCTTGATGGCAGGCGCCGCGGACTTGGCGCCCTTGGCGTTGACGCCCAAGTAGGTGGACAGCGCGGTGAGCGCGTCGCTGCCGAAGTGCGGGTAGGGGAAGCGCTGCTGCCGGTAGCAGTCGTTCAGCCGCAGCTGCATGCTCCACATCTGCCCGTTGGACACGCGGTAGGCCGGCCAGGCGGCGAAGCCGACACCGTCACCGGGGTTCTTCGTCAGGTTGGGCAGGTCCTGCAGGCGGATGCGCTTGCCGTCCTCGCCGTGGCAGGAGGCGCAGGAGAAGTCATGGGTGCCGCCGCGCATGAAGAACATGCGCTTGCCCACTTCGTAGGCCACCTTTTCCTGCGGATGCGACTGCGGCAGGTTGAAGGCCATGCCCTTGGATTCGGCGGCGATCCAGGTGGCCAGCGCCGTGACGTTGGCCTGCTCGCCACGACCGAACGGTGTCTTGGCGATTTCCTTGCCGTCGAAACCCTGCAGGCTCTCCATGCAGCTGACCAGGCGGGTTTCCAGATCCTGCACCTTGCCGGTATCGGCAAACCAGCGCGGCAGTTCGACAAATGCGCCCTTGACCACGCCGGGGCCCTTGCCCAGGTCGCATTGTTCGAGCGACGCGTTCTTCGGGCCGCGCTTTTGCTTCCACAGCGCCTCGCCCTTGGCCTCGAACAGCTCGGCCGGGTTGCCGTCGGCCAGCATGGCCCGGTATTCCTCGATCGACTCGGTGGTCGACTTGGTTTGCGCCGCTGCCATGCCCGACGCGAGGCCGGCCACGGCGAGGGCAGCGAGGGTCCTCGTGATCATTTGCGTGTCTCCTCTTCGATCGGATGGACTGCGGGCCTGCCCCGGACTTCGATCCGGGTCGGGCCCACCATGACATCCCGTGCCATTCAGCTGACCGTCGCCTCGTCGGTGCGGGTGTCGCCCTTGTTGTCCTTCCAGCTCACCGCGATCTTGTCGCCGGCCTTGGCGCCCTTGATGGTGAACTGCATGAACGGGTTCTTGGCCACGGCCGGGCCCCATTCGGCCTTGAGCACGGGCTTGCCGTTGTGGGTGGCGGTGACGTCGGTGATGTGCCAGGCCGGAATGACCTTGCCGGACGAGTCCTTGCGCTGGCCGGTTTCCATCTCGTGGCTCATGAGGACGCGGACGAGGGCATCGCTGCCTTTCGCCTGGGCGCGGATGCGCATCGGGTCTGCCATGTTCTTTGCTCCTTGATTCGTTGCGCTGCCGTCAGCCGCCGCAGCCGCCGAGGGTGACCTTGACTTCCTTCTTGGCGAACAGGGCCTTGCCGTCGTTCGTGATCGCCACGGCGTACACGTCGGAGGACTGGCCCATCTTGGCGCGCGTGAGGAAGTTCGGCTCGACCGATTCGTTGACGTCGAAGCGGGCGACCAGCGGACTGGGGTTCTTCTCGACCAGCACGGCCAGCAGCTTGACGTTGGCCAGGGTGGTGGCCACGCCCATGGGCACCACGGCGCCGTTCTCGGCGATGTCGGGGGCCGTGAGCGTCACGTCCTTGCTCTCGGCGGGGGCGCCGGCGCCCATGGCCTTGAGGGCGTCGGCCACCGTCTTGGCTTCGAAGGCGGCGGGCGTCCAGGCCAGCGCGGTGCGCGGCAGCAGGCCGGCGGTGGCCAGCAAGGCCGCCACGGCGGCGCTTTGCTGGAGGGTCTGTCGACGGGTGGTCTTCATCGGGGTTCTCCGGATCAATCAGCGCAGGCTAATGTATAAAAGTCAAAGTGGGCATGGGGGATATCCCGTGTCCGCGTGCTCAGGGCTTGGCCCCGGACGCCAGCCAGTCGGCGATCTGGCGCGCCGACGTTTCGTCCAGCGACTGCGGCGGCATGGGCACGGAGCCCCACACGCCGCTGCCGCCGGAGCGGATCTTTCCTGCCAGGTAGTCGGCCTTGCCGCCATGGCGGCCGGCCACCTCGGCCCAGCTCGGCCCGACGATGCGCTGGCCGGCGGCGTGGCAGGCGGTGCAGTTGTTCTTCTGCAGCAGCGCCGCCACGGCGCCATCGCCCCGCTTTTCAGCGGGCGCCGCCGCGGCCTTGGCTGCATCGCGAGGGGCGGTCCGGGCGCCATGCTGCGCGCCCACCAGCCGGTTCTGCTCGGCGAGGTCGCCGTGGTTGTTGCGGGCGTGCGGCGGCAGGAGCGAGGCCACCCTGGCCTCGGCCGGGCAGTCCTTCATGCAGGTGCTGCCGGCGACGTCCGGCTTCGCCGTGCCGCCCAGTTCCTTGCCCGGCCACATCGCGTGCGCGGTGGTCATGCCGTTTCGGTTGGGCATGCGCTGCTGCACTTGCGCGATGTTGCGGTCCGACAGCGTGAAGTCGGCGGGCACCAC
>JAKFEA010000127.1:0-5984 GCA_036675905.1 Acidovorax sp.
CAGCGGCCCACCCAGCTGAGCGCGCCGGCCACCATGAACGCGGCCATCTTGGGATCGCAGGGAGCGATGCTGCCCTCCTCGACGCCCTCCGCCAGCAGCCGGCGGAACTCCTGGTCGATCCCCGCCTTGAGCGCGCGCAGCTCGCGCCGCAGCGGCGGTGGCAGCGGGTCCTCGCCGATGCGGATCACGCAGCGCCCGAACTCCTGCGTCACGATGAGGGTGTAGACCCGCATGCACGCCACCAGCTGGTCGATCGCGCGGCCGCCGGCGCTGCGCACCGCGCCGATCTCGTCGCGCATCATGCCCAGCGCCGTGCGCACGCACTCCAGCAGGATCTCGTCCTTGCTCTTCACGTAGTAGTACAGCGTGGGCTTGGTCACGTGCAGCCGCTCGGCGATGTCGTCGAGCGAAGTCGCATGGAAACCCCGCTCGTTGAACAGCTGCGCCGCGGCATGCAGCACCGCCTGGCGCTTGAGCTCCCGCTGCTGCGCGCGCGTGTCGGCGGCCAGCCACGGCGATTCGGGGGTGGCGGCGGGACGGCTGGGCGGGGTGCTCATGGCTATGGCTGGGGTAATCCCCGATGCCGCGACGGCTGAGCATCGAAGATAGTTACCGACGAGTAGAAATTCTACGAACGAGTAACAAGACCGGGCCCCACGCAAACCCTGATGCCGCCCCTCTCCGCAGTTCCAGAGCCCGGCCCGGCCGGCGCACCCGTCCTGCAGGTGCGCGACCTCACCCTCGCCTTCGGCGGCGTGAAGGCGCTCACCGGCGTGACGCTGGACGTCCAGCCCGGCTCCATCACCGCGGTGATCGGCCCCAACGGCGCGGGCAAGACCTCGCTGTTCAACACCATTTCCGGCTTCTACCGGCCGGCCTCCGGGCAGGTGCTGTTCGACGGCGCCGACATCACGCGCACGCCGGCGCCGCGCCGCGCCGCCATGGGCCTGGCGCGCAGCTTCCAGAACATCGCGCTGTTCCGCGGCATGACCGTGCTGGACAACATCAAGCTGGGCCGGCACGCGCACCTCAAGACCAACGTGCTGGACGCGCTGCTCTACCTCGGCCGCGCCCGGCGCGAGGAAGCGCAACTGCGGCGCGAGGTGGAGGAGCGGATCATCGATTTCCTCGAGATCGACCACATCCGCCACGCGCCGGTGGCCGCCCTGCCCTACGGCCTGCAGAAGCGCGTGGAAATGGCGCGCGCCCTGGCCATGCAGCCCAAGGTGCTGATGCTCGACGAGCCGGTGGCCGGCATGAACCGCGAGGAAACCGAGGACATGGCGCGCTTCATCCTCGACGTGCAGCGCGAGTGGGGCGTGACGGTGCTGATGGTGGAGCACGACATGGGCATGGTGATGGACCTGTCCGACCACGTGGTGGTGCTCAACTTCGGCCAGGTGATCGCCAGCGGCAAGCCAGGCGAGGTGCAGTCCAACCCCGAGGTGGTGCGGGCTTACCTGGGCGCCGGTGACGTGGGCGAGTTGCGCCGCAAGCTGCGGGCAGCGCCCGCGGCTGCGGCAGGGGTGGCCTGATGGATTGGGCCTACCTGTTCGAGATCTCGCTGACCGGCGTGGCCGGCGGCGGCCTGTACGCGCTGGCGGCGCTGGCCTTCGTGCTGGTGTACAAGGCCACGCGCGTCGTCAACCTGGCCATCGGCGAGATGCTGATGATCGGCGCCTACCTGTTCTTCGCCTTCGCGGCCTCGTTCGCGCTGCCGATCTGGATGGCGGTGCTCGGCGCCGTGCTGGGCGCCGGCCTGCTGGGCGCCGTGATCGAGCGCACCATGATCCGGCCGCTGCTGGGCGAGCCGCCGATCTCGGCCTTCATGGTCACGGTGGGGCTGGGCTCCATCCTGGTGGGCCTGGTGGAAATCATCTGGACCGCCGACCAGCGCCGGCTGCCGGAGTTCTTCCCCAACACGCCGGTGATGGTCGGCGACGCCTTCCTCGCGCCCAAGGTGGCTTATGGCGCGCTGGCCGCCGCCGCACTGATCGTGCTGGCGCTGCTGCTGTTCCGCTTCTGGCGCGGCGGCGTCGCGCTGCGCGCGACTGCGTCCGACCAGGGCGCCGCCTACATGATGGGCATCAACGTGCCGCGCGTGTTCTCGCTGGCCTGGGTGGCCTCGGCCATGATCGCCGCGGTGGCCGGCATCGTGGTGGGCGCCATCGGCGGCATCTCGTCCTCGATGGGCGTGTTCGGCCTGTCGGTGCTGGTGGTGGTGATCGTCGGCGGCCTCGACAGCGTGCTGGGCGCGCTGGTCGGCGGCCTGTTCATCGGCCTGGTGGAAGCGCTGGCCGGCGCCTTCCTGGGCGCCGAATACAAGCTGCTCGCCACCTTCGTGGTGCTGGTGGCGGTGCTGATGGTCCGGCCCTACGGCCTGTTCGGCACCCACGAAATCGAACGGTTGTAAGCCTGCGATGCGCATCGGAACCCTCAAGGAAAGCTACGTCGCGGACGCCGCGCTGTTCGATTCGTCGACCCAGAAGACCTGGCTGGGCGTGGGCGCCGGGCTGCTGGTGCTGTTCCCGTTCATGGCCAACGACTACTGGCTGTACCTGGCCTGCCTGGTGGCGATCAACGTCGCCAGTGCCACCGGCCTGAACATCCTGACCGGCTACACCGGGCTGGTGAGCTTGGGGCAGGCGGCCTTCATGGGCCTGGGCGCCTACACGGTGGCCATCCTGGAGATCCGCGCCGGCACGCCCTTCCTGCTGAACATCCTGGCCGGCGGCTTCGTCGCCATGCTGGGCGGGCTGGTCGTGGGCATTCCTTCGCTGCGGGTGAAGGGCCTGTACCTGGCCATCGCCACCATCGCGGCGTCGTTCATCGCCCACTTCCTGTTCGCCAACCTGGACCTCACCGGCGGCACGGGCGGACTGTCGCTGCCGCCGGCGGAGTTCTTCGGGTTGGCGCTCGACCGGCCGTTCCGCATCTACTGGCTGATCGTGCCGGTCACGGTGCTGATGGCGCTGGGCGCGGCCAACCTGTTCCGCACCCGCGTGGGCCGCGCCTTCATCGCCATCCGCGACCGCGACATCTCGGCCGAGGTGCTGGGCATCCCGCTGCTGCGCTACAAGCTGCTGTCGTTCGGCCTGTCCTCGTTCTACGCCGGCGTGGCGGGCGGCCTGTGGGCCTACTTCTTCCGGGTGGTCACGCCCGAGAGCTTCCCGCTGCTGATGTCCATCTTCTTCCTGGCCGCGATCATCGTGGGCGGCATGGGCACCATCCTGGGCGGCATCCTGGGCGCCGTCTTCATGACCATGGTGCCGGAGCTGCTCAAGCTGGTGTTCGACCTGCTGCCCGGCGGCAACGAGATGACGGTGTTCCTCTCGCCGGTGCGCACCGTCGTGTTCGGCGCGCTGATCGTCGGTTTCCTGGTGTTCGAGCCCAACGGGCTCGCCGAAGTGTGGCGGCGCATCCGCCGCTTTTTCCATCTCTGGCCGTTCCGCAACTGAGTAATCGAAGGAGACATCCATGAAGTCCGACAAGCCCCTGACGATGCGCCGCCGCAGCCTGGTTCTGGCCAGCGCCGCCGCCGCAGCCAGCCTGGCCGCCCCCGGCCTGGCCCAGGCGCAGGCCGAAGACATCGTCATCGGCGGTTCCATCCCCATGACCGGCGTGTTCGCGTTCGCCGGCATCGGCATCAACGCCGGCATCAGCGACTACGTGAAGATCGCCAACGACGCCGGCGGCATCAAGGGCCGCAAGATCCGCTACGTGCCGGAAGACACCGGCTACAAGGTCGACGTTTCGGTGGCCGCGTTCAAGAAGATCACCAGCCAGAACAAGGTCAACCTGTACTACGGCGACTCCACCGGCTTTGCCAAGACCATCAACCCGGAGCTGGACCGCAACGCCAACATCCTGATGGCCGGCGCGTCCTTCGCCACCGAGCTGAACGACCCCAAGAAGTACCCCAACCAGTTCCTGGTGGGCCCCGACTACACCGAGATGTTCGGCATCCTGCTGCGCCACATCGCCAAGGAAAAGCCGGGCGCCAAGGTGGCCTTCGTCTACTCCGACTCCGAGTTCGGCCGCGACCCGATCGACGAGAGCGAGGCGCTGGCCAAGAAGCTGGGCCTGTCGGTGCCGGCCAAGATCATGACGCCGCCCGGCAGCGTGGACGTGTCCACCGAGGTGATCAAGCTGCGCCGCGCCGCGCCCGACTACACCATCTTCCACGGCTACATCCTGGCGCCCATCCCCGAGTTCATCCAGCAGGGCAAGCAGCAGGGCATGACCAGCAAGTGGATGGGCACCTTCTGGACCATGGACAGCTCCACCGTCATGAAGATGGGCGATGCCGGCGACGGCTTCATGGGCGTGATGCCCTACCGCTACTACTACGACACCGAGAAGGCGCCGATGCTGGAGAAGATCCGCGCCATGCGGCCGGAGTACCAGAGCACGGCCTACACGCAGGGCTTCCTGACGGCCATGCTGTTCGTCGAATCGGCCAAGCGCACGCTCGAAGCCGGCAAGGCGTTGACGGGCGCCAACCTGAAGGCGGCGCTGAACTCCATCAAGGACTTCGACACCGGCGGCCTGATCGGCAAGCCCATCACCATCAAGGGCAACTCCATCCCGGTGGGCCGCGTCTACCGCGCCGACATGAAGGCCAAGAAGATGGTGCCGGCCTCCGACTGGATCTCGCTGAACTGATGTCGGGTCCGGCGGCCAGGGCGGCGGACCTGATCCTCGAGGTCAACAACATCGAGGTGGTCTACAACAAGGTCGTGCAGGTGCTGCGCGGCCTGTCTCTGGCCGTGCCGCGCGGCCGCATCGTCGCGCTGCTGGGTGGCAATGGCGCGGGCAAGTCCACCACGCTGAAGGCGATCTGCGGCCTGCTGCCGCTGGAAGACGGCGAGCTGCAGGCCGGCCAGATCACCTTCGACGGGCAGGCCACCGACCGCTCGGCGCCGCAGCAGCTGGTGCACCGGGGACTCTCCCACGTGATGGAAGGCCGGCGCATCTTCGCCGACCTGACGGTGGAAGAGAACCTGGTGGCCGCCACCTACGCGCAGGCTGGCCGCAAGGCGCAGCCGCGCGACTTCGACGCGGTCTATTCCTACTTCCCGCGGCTGCACGAGCGCCGCCGCGGCATCGCCGGCTACCTGTCGGGCGGCGAGCAGCAGATGCTGGCGATTGGCCGGGCGCTGGTGGGCGACCCACAGCTGATCCTGCTGGACGAGCCCTCGCTGGGCCTGTCGCCGCTGCTGGTGGAGGAGATCTTCACCATCATCGCGCGCATCAACGCCGAACGCGGCGTCTCCATGCTGCTGGTGGAGCAGAACGCCAGCATCGCGCTGGCCGTGGCGCACGACGGCTACATCATGGAAAACGGCAAGATCGTCATCGACGGCAGCGCCGAGCGCCTGGCCGATGACCCCGACGTGCGCGAGTTCTACCTGGGCATGGGCGGCGCCGGCCACGCCAAGAGCTTCCGCGAGCTGAAGCACTACAAGCGGCGCAAGCGGTGGTTGTCATGAGCGCCTACGTCAACACTCTTCCCGAAAAGACCCTGCCGCAGATGCTGCGCGAGCAGGCGCGCCGCCAGGGCGCGCGCGTGGCCATCCGGCAAAAGGACTTCGGCATCTGGAACCCGCTGACCTGGGCCGACTACCTGCGCCGGGCCAGCCACTTCGGGCTGGGCCTGGCCACGCTGGGCGTGGAGCGCGGCGGCCACGTCGGCGTGATCTCCGAGAACCGCGTCGAGTGGGTGCTGTCCCAGATGGGCAGCGGCCTGGTCGGCGCCGTGACCGTGGGCGTCTACCCCACCAGCCCGAGCAATGAGGTGGCCTACGTGGTCGGCCATGCCGACTGCGAGGTGGTGGTGTGCGAGGACCAGGAGCAGACCGACAAGCTGCTGGCCACGCTGGACCAGCTGCCCAGGCTGCGCCGCATCGTCGTCATCGAGACCAAGGGCCTGGCCAGCTTCACGCCGGCCGAGCGCGAACGCATCGTCACCTTCGCCGAAGTCG
>JAKFEA010000128.1:0-2665 GCA_036675905.1 Acidovorax sp.
TCCAAGACCTGCAAGGGCGTGTACCGCTCGCTGCTCAATGCGGCCCGTTGCGCGGCCTGGAACCGCGAAGCGGGCGAGCCCACGTACTTCATGTCCGGCGAGGACCTCACCACGCAGGCAGGCCTGTCGGTGCAGCAGGACCTGGCGCTGGTCAACCTGCTGGGCATCCGCCACGTGGAGCGCAACGGCCACCACTACGTCAACGGCATGGCGGCCCTGCCCGAAGCCGAGCAGCAGGCCTTCCTGCAGGCTCATCCCGACGTGTACGAGCGCAGCCACGGCGCCGTGCGCCTGCGCATCCACGACGGCCGCATCGCGCTGCGTTCGCTGGCCGCAGTGGGATACGCCAGCGGCGCGATGCCGGACTTCACCGCGATGCAGGCGATGGGGTAAGTGCCGGGCAGCGGCCCGCGCAGCCCGCCCGACAAGCACAGGAGGTCATTGGCCCGGGCGGCGGCGGCGAGCGGCCGCCGTGTTTATCATCGCCGCCCCACCTCGTCCGCAACCCGCCCCATGGATGCCACCCCCGAAACCCTCACGCTGCTGACCCGCCTGGTGGTCTGGGGCGCGCTGCCGCTGGGCATGGCGTTCGGAGCGGTGGCACAGGCCACGCGCTTCTGCGTGCGCGGCGGCATCGCCGACTGGGTCACCTTCCGCGGCCCCTCGCGCCTGTTCTCCTGGCTGCTGGCGGTGGCCGTGGGCGCCGTGCTGCTGCAGGCGATGATCGCCGGCGGCGCCTTCGACGCGACCCGCGCGCTGGCCTGGAGCGAACGCCTGTCCTGGTTCTCGGCGCTGGGCGGCGGGCTGCTGTTCGGGGTCGGCATGATGCTGGCGCCGGGTTGCCCGCAGCGCTGCCTGGTCAAGGCCGGCCAGGGCGACCTGAACTCCTGGATCACGCTGGCCGTGGTGGCGCTCGTTTCGGTCATGACGATCCGCGGCATCCTCGCCGTGCCGCGCACCGCGCTGTTCGACAGCCTGTCGGTCACGCTGTCGCAACCGCAGGACGTGGGCTCGCTGCTGGGCGGCGCACTCGGCCTGTCGGCCACGGCGATCCGGGCAGCCTTCGCCGTGCTGTTGCTGCTGGCGGTGGGCGGTCTGGCCTGGCGCATGCGCGGGCGGCTGGAGTCCAGCGCCTGGGTCGGCGGCGCCGGGGTCGGCGTGCTGGTGGCCGTGGCCTTCTGGCTCACCGGCCATGTCGGCTTCGTGGCCGAGCATCCCGAGACACTGGATGCCGCCTGGCTGGGCACCCAGGGGCGGCGGCCCGAGGGCCTGTCGTTCGTGGCGCCGCTGGCCCACACGTTCGACCTGCTGACCCTCTGGACCGACCGCAACACGGTGGCCTCCTTCGGCGTGATGCTGGTGGCCGGCATGGTGCTGGGCAGCCACCTGAGCGCGCGCTGGCGCGGCGACTGGCGGCTGGAGACGCCGCGCACCCCGCGCGAACTGCTGACCAACGTGGCGGCCGGCACCCTGATGGGTTTCGGCGGCGTCACCGCGCTGGGCTGCTCGGTCGGCAACGGCATCACCGGCGCCGCCCTGCTGTCCGCCGGCTCGCTGCTGGCCGTCGTCGGCATGGTGGCCGGTGCGCTGGGCGTTCTGTGGTGGCAGCAGCGCAGCGACGAACAGGCGCAGGCGGGGGCCGCGGCGGCCTGATTCAGAGAAAACAGCCGTACGCAGAAGGCGCAGAAGAAGCGCAGAAGGCGCGGAAAAGAAAGATATCAATTTCTTTTCTGCGTTCTCTGCGAGTCCTTTGCGTACTCTGCGTCCGGCTGTCCGGCTGTCCGGCTTTCCGCTTTCTGGCGCCTCAGCCGCCGCGCTGCAGTCGGAACGCAGCCCTCCGCTCGCCGACCGGCGCGCCGCGCACGCTGCTGACCACCTCGGCGCGCCAAGGCCGCAGTTCCTGGCGCTGGCGCTCGTCGAGCCAGCCGAGCTGGTCCATGACCGCGACGGTCGCCGCCGTCACTGCCAGCTTGCTGCCGTCGATCACCTTCAGCGCGATCGCCTGGCCCCGGCTGACGCTGGCCACCGCCTGCACGCCATCGGCCCCGCCCTTGCTCACCCAATCGCCGCGGCCGGCCTGCATGAAGGCGAGGTCGTTGCGCCCGGTGCCGGACACCAGCTCCGGGTGCGCCCGCATGGCGCGCGAGAGCGCCCCGAAGCTGGCGCCGAACTCGCCGTCGTTCTCGCCGCTGGCCAGGCGTGCGTAGGCTCGCGCCAGCCCGGACAAGGGCAACGCGTAGTTGGGCGCGGAGCAACCGTCGGTGCCGCTCTTCATCTGCTCCGGCTGCAACCCGGCCGCGCGCGCGACGTCACGCCGAACGGCCTGCTGCAACGGGTGGCCGGGTTCCAGGTAGCTGTCCGTCGGCTGGCCGTGCTGCACGCACCAGGCCACGAAGCCGGCGTGCTTGCCGCTGCAGTTGTGGTGCCGTTCGTCGAAGTGCGCGGGCGCAGGCCCCACGCCATCGCTGACGTAGATCGGCACGTGGCACCCGCACTGCAATACGCGATGGTTCAGTCCCGCGCTGTCGAGCATGCCCTGCACCTCCTGCACGTGCATGGGCTCGCCGCTGTGGCTGGCGCACAGCATGGCCACCTGCCGCTCGCTCCAGCCGAAGTGCGCCGGGCCGCCGGCTTCCACCAAGGGCAAAGCCTGCAGCGGCTTGAG
>JAKFEA010000129.1:0-7141 GCA_036675905.1 Acidovorax sp.
GCCGGCCGCGGCTTTCGCTGGGGCGACGTGCACGAGTGGACGGCCGGCACGCTGCGGCCGTATCCCGGCTTCGAGCCGCACGCATGGACGCGCCACACCGAATTCGAAGCCGAACCCGCCTTCGGCCAGGCCCGCGTGCTGCGCGGCGCCTCCTTCGCCACCCGCTCGCGCCTGAAATCCCCCAAGGCCCGCGCCTGGGCCCTGCCGGACCGCGACGACGCCTTCACCGGCTTCCGCACCTGCGCGAACTAATGGGCAAACCAAACTAATTGGGGTCAGATACGGATTTCTGCTTTGCACGTGTGAACCGCCACCAGGGCAGCTGTTCACTGAGGCTCAACACCTCGCCCGCGTGCAGCGGTTCGTAGCCGGGCAGGGTGCGCAGCAGGTCCTGCCAGGCGGCGCTGGCCAGCACCTGCCGAAGGGCCTGTGCCGGCGCTTCTTCCAGCAGGGATTTCAGGCATACGAGGTAGTAGTCCTCGTCCAGCAGCGGCACGAAATCGAGACCGCGGGCGCGCGCAGCGGCTTCGATCGCCAATCCGGCGTCGGCGCTGCCGGACGCCACCGCCTGTGCCACCGCGGCATGCGACGGTTCGACGCGATCCCAGCCGTCGACCGCCGCGGGGGCCATCCCGGCACGAGCGAGCAGCTCCTCGGACAGCAGGCGCGTGCCGGTGCCCAGCGACCGATTGACGAAGCGCGCGCCGTGAGCGAGGTCGGCGAACGAGGCCAGGCGCAGTGGATTGCCCGCCGCCACGACCAGCCCCTGGCGGCGCCGGGCGAAGCCGATGATCTTGTGCAGGCCCGGTCGCAGCAGCGGGTGGTAGGCGCGCTCGAACACCGACCCCGGCGACGGCTGCGGCGGCGTGTGGAAGCCGGCCATCGCGCAGCGGCCTTCGTTCAGCGCCGCGATCGCATCCACGCTGCCGGTGAAGCGGATGTCCAGGTACAGCCGTGCGCTGCCGGCGGCGTGCTCGCGCAGCAGCGCCAGCGCATCGTCGTGGCTGGCATACAGCGTCAGCACGTGCGCGGCATCGTCGAACGCGATGGCGAAGGCGCGCTCCAGGTCGGCGTGCAGGGCCTCGATCTGCGGCGCCAGCCGGGCCTGCGCCTGCCGCTCGGCCCACAGCAGCTTGTCGCCGAAGGCCGTGAGCCGGGCCGGCTGGCCCTTGTCCCAGACGATCAGCCCGTGGCCCAGCTCGGATTCCCAGCGCTTGAGCTCGCCCCACACATGCCGGTACGACTGGCCGAGCGAGCGGGCGGCCCCCGAGATCGACCCTTCCCGGCGCACCGCCTGCAGCAGGTCCAGCAGCGGATTGCGGATGCCGCCCTCCCGCCGCAGCCGGGTGAGAGCGTACGAGAGCTCGATCTTGTGCATGTCGCGCAAGAGTATGCCGGTATGCACCGCAGTTCATAGGAGAAGAACCGTAGACCCGGGCCGCGCCAGCACGCCTAGCATCGACGGGCCATGGGCAGCTTCTCCGAAAGCCTCGCGCTGGCGCTGCAACTGGTGCTGGCGCCGGACCCGATGCTGGTCTCGATCGTGCTGCGCTCGCTGGCCGTCAGCGCGAGCGCGTGCGCGATCGCCTGCGCCGGGGGGCTGCTGCTCGGCGCCTGGATCGGCGTGGCGCGCTTCCGCGGCCGCGGCGCGCTGCTGGCGCTGCTGAACACCGCGCTGGCCGTGCCCTCGGTGGTGGTGGGCCTGGTGGTGTACCTGCTGCTCTCGCGTTCGGGACCGCTCGGCTTCCTGGGCTGGCTCTATTCGTTCCCGGCCATGGTGTTGGCGCAATCGCTGCTCGTGCTGCCGGTGGCCGCAGCCCTCACGCGGCAGGTGGTCGAGGATGTCGACCTGCAGCATGGCGAGCAACTGGCCTCGATGGGCGCCGGCGCGATGCTGCGCAGCCTGCTGCTCGCCTGGGACGAGCGCTACGCGCTGCTGACCGTGCTGATCGCCTGCTTCGGCCGCGCGATCTCCGAGGTGGGCGCCGTGATGATCGTCGGCGGCAACATCGACGGCTTCACCCGCGTGATGACCACGGCCATCGCCCTGGAGACCAGCAAGGGCGACCTGCCGCTGGCGCTGGGGCTGGGCATCGTGCTGCTGTCCGTGGTGCTCGCGCTCAATGCACTGGTGGTGCTGCTGCGCCGCTGGCGGCTTGGCCGCGCAGAAGGGCCGGAGCTGGTGCCCACCGCGGGAATCGCAGGATGAACAGCCGTCCTGCCGAGCTCGAAGGGTTCGCGCCCGCGATGCCGCGCTCGGCGCACCCGCAAGGCGGCCTGATGCGCCTGCAGGGGGTCGGCGTGGCCTTCGGCGCCGTGCACGCACTGCGGGACATCGACCTTCGCATCGAGGCCGGCGAGCGCGTGGCGCTGATCGGCGCCAACGGCAGTGGCAAGAGCACGCTGCTGCGCGTGCTGCACGGCCTGGTCCCGCCGCAGCGCGGCACGCTGCTGCGCGATGTCGCGGCCCGGCAGGCGATGGTGTTCCAGCGACCCTTCATGCTGCGCACCAGCAGCCTCAACAACGTGGCGCTGGCCTTGTGGCTGCGCGGGGTGCGGTGGCGCGAGGCGCGCGAGCGGGGGTTGGCTGCACTCGCCCGCGTCGGACTCGCGGAGGCGAGCCTGCGCAATGCCCGCACGCTGTCGGGCGGGCAGCAGCAGCGGCTGGCGCTGGCGCGTGCCTGGGCGCTGCAGCCGCAGGTGCTGCTGCTCGACGAGCCCACCGCGAGCCTGGACCCGCGCGCCAAGCGGGAAGTCGAAGCGCTGATGGCCTCGTTCGCGCAAGCCGGCATGACGCTGGTGTTCGCCAGCCACAACCTGGGCCAGGTCAAGCGCCTGGCCAGCCGGGTGCTGTACCTGGAGCACGGCTGCATCCGCGCCGATGCGCCGGTAGACCAATTCTTCGATCGCTCGCGGCTGGCCGGCCTCTCGCCCGAAGCGGAGCTGTTCGTCAAGGGAGAAAGCACGTGATCCGGTCGTTGCGCCGTGCCCTGTCAGCGCTTCTTCTGGCCGCCATTGCCGGCGCCGCATGGGCCGATGCCATCACGGTGGCGTCGACCACCTCCACCGAGCAATCCGGCCTGTTCGGCCACATCCTGCCGCTGTTCAAGCAGGCCAGCGGCCTGGACGTGAAAGTGGTGGCCGTGGGCACCGGCCAGGCGATCGACGCCGCCCGCCGCGGCGATGCCGACGTGCTGTTCGTGCACGACCAGGCTGCCGAGGAAAAATTTGTCGCCGATGGCTTTGCGGCGCGCCGCTACCCGGTCATGTACAACGATTTCGTGCTGGTCGGCCCCCGCACCGATCCGGCCGGCGCCAAGGGGCGCGACATCGTCCAGGGGCTGCGCAAGCTGGCTGCGGCCGGCGCGCCGTTCATCTCGCGCGGCGACCGCAGCGGCACGCATGCGGCGGAGCTGCGCTACTGGCAGCAGGCGGGAGTCGGCGACGCCAGGGGCAACGGCTACCGGGCTTGCGGTTGCGGCATGGGCCCGGCACTGAACATCGCTTCCTCGTCCGATGCCTATGCACTGACCGACCGCGGCACCTGGCTGAGTTTCAGGAACCGCGGCGAGCTGGCGATCCTGGTCGAGGGCGACAAGCGCCTGTTCAACCCATACGGCGTGATGGCCGTCAGCAGGGCGAGGCACCCGCACGTGAAGCAGGCGCAGGCGCAGCAGTTCGTGGACTGGATCGTCTCGCCGGCCGGCCAGCAGGCCATCGCCTCGTACAAGGTCGGCGGCGAACAGCTGTTCTTCCCGAGCGCCGGCATGGCGAACTGAAGTGCGACTCAGCAGGTGCCGGACCCGGGTGCGGCCACTAAGCCACCAGCGCTGCCGACTTCACCTGCGCCCACACGGCAGTGCCCGGCGCCAGCCCGAGCTGGTGCGCGGCCCGCGCGGTGATGCGCGCGATCAGCAGCGACTGGCCGCAGCCCAGCTGCACCAGTGCCTGTGAGGGGTGCGCATCGGCCGCGATGGCCCGCACCGTGCAGGCCAGCACGTTCTGGATGCTGCTGCCTTGCGGCGGCTGCAGGGCCAGGCTGACATCGGGCGCCGGCACGCGCACGCGCACGGCGGCGCCGGTCGCCAGCCCCGTGTCCTGCACCCATAGGGCGCCGCCATCGAAGCGCACCTGGGCCAGGTGCCACTCGGCATCGAGCTGGGCGATCGTCCCGTGCAGCAGCGCGCCGGGCTCCTCGCCGGGCACGGCCGGCAGGTCGATGCGGGACAGCACTTCGGTGAGCGGTCCGCAGGCGCGCGCCGCGCCGGCTTCCAGCAGCACGATGTGGTCGGCCAGCCGGGCTACTTCATCTCCCGAGTGGGTGACGTACAGCATGGGGATGCGCAACTCGTCGCGCAGGCGTTCCAGCCACGGCAGGATCTCGCGCCGGCGCGACAGATCGATGGCGGCCAGCGGCTCATCCAGCAGCAGGATGCGCGGCCGGGTGGCCAGCGCGCGGGCGATGGCGACCCGCTGGCGCTCACCGCCCGAGAGCTGCCAGGGGCGCCGGGCCAGCAGCCCGGCGATGCCCAGCAACTCCAGCAGCGGCCGCAGGTCCTGGCCGCCGGCGCCGCTGCGCGCCTGGGCGAAGGCGAGGTTGCCGCGCACGTCGAGGTGGTCGAACAGGCTGGCTTCCTGGAACACGTAGCCCAACGCGCGCCTGTGCGTGGGCATGAAGATGCCTGAAGCGGTGTCCTGCCAGGTCTCGCCGGCTATCGCGATGCGCGCGGATTCGGCGCGCTCCAGCCCGGCGACGCAGCGCAGCAGCGTGGTCTTGCCCGAGCCCGAGGCGCCGAACACCGCCGTGATGCCGCTGGCGGGCAGGCGCAGGTCGACATCGAGCGTGAACTCGCCGCGGGCGAGCCGCGCGTGGATCTCCAGCGGCGCGGTCATCCGAGCACCCGCGTGCTGCGGCGGTTGAGCAGGGCCAGCGCCAGCAGCACGGCGAAGGAGAACGCCAGCATGGCCGCCGACAGCGCGTGCGCCTGCGTGTACTGCAGCGCCTCCACGTGTCCGTAGATCTGGGTGGACACCACCCGGGTCTGTTCGGGGATGTTGCCGCCGATCATCAGCACCACGCCGAACTCGCCCACCGTGTGCGCGAACGAAAGCACCGCCGCCTGCACGATGCCCCCGCGCGAGAGTGGCAACACCACGTGGAAGAAGCTGTCCCAGGGACCTGCACGCAGGCTCGCAGCCGCTTCCAGCGGACGCCGCCCCACCGCCTCGAAGGCGTGCTGCAGCGGCTGCACCGCGAACGGCAGCGAGTACACGATGGAGCCGACCAGCAGCCCGCCGAAGGTGAACGGCAGCAGGCCCAGGCCCAGCGCCTGGGTGAGCTGGCCGCCCCAGCCCTGCGGCCCCAGCGAGGCCAGCAGGTAGAAACCCAGCACCGTCGGCGGCAGCACCAGCGGCAGGGCCACCACCGCCGACACCGGGCCGCGCCAGCGCGATCGCGTGCGGGCCAGCCACCAGGCGAGCGGCGCCGCGAGGACCAGCAGCGCCAGCGTGGTGGCCGTCGCCAGCCTGAGCGTCAGCCCGATCGCGTGCAGGTCCTCGGCGCCAAAGGGCATGGATCAGAAGGTGTAGCCATAGCCGCGCAGCACGGCGCGTGCCGCGTCGCTGCGCAGGTAGTCCAGCAGTGCGCGGGCGGCGGGGTTGGCGGTGCCGTGCCGCAGCAGCACGGCGTCCTGCTTCAGCGGCGCATGCAGGTTGGAGGGCACGATCCAGGCCGACCCGCGAGTGATACGGCCTTCGGCCATCACCTGGCTGAGGGCGACGAACCCCAGCCGCGCATTGCCGCTGGCGGTGAACTGGTACGCCTGGCCGATGCTCTCGCCCTGCACGAGCTGCGGTTGCCAGTCGGCCAGCACGCCCCGATTCTTCAACACCTCCAGCGCGGCGGCGCCGTAGGGCGAGAGGCGCGGGTCGGCGATGGCCAGCTTGCCTGCGGGCGGCTGGCGCAGCACCTCGACCTGTGGGTCCACGGCGGCGGCGTCGGCGCTCCACAGCGCGAGATGCCCGGTGGCATAGGTGAACCGGGTATCGCGCACGCCGGCGCCTTCCTGTTCCAGCCGCGCCGGCGTTTCGTCGTCGGCCGCCAGCAGCACCTCGAAGGGCGCGCCGTTGCGGATCTGGGCGTAGAGCTTGCCGGTGGAGCCCAGCGACACGACGGTGCGGTGGCCGGTGGCCGCCGCGAAGCCGGCGGCGATCTTCTGCATGGGCGCCGTCATGTTGGCGGCGACGGCAACCTGCACGGAGGCGGCGCGGGCTGCAAGGCTGAACGCGGCCAGCAACGCAAGGACGGCGGCAGCGAAGATGCGTGGCATGGCGGGACTCGCTATTCAGAACTTGAATAGCGAAAGTATACGGATGCCTGCGGCACAATTCCCGCATGCCCCGCAAGAACCTCCAGCTCGCCGACGCCCTGGGCCAGGCCTCGGTGGACAAGCGCGTGGAAATCCTGCGGCGCGTGGCGGCGGTGGGTTCCATCTCGCAGGCCGCGCGCGATGCCGGCGTGAGCTACAAGGCCGCGTGGCAGGCACTTGACACGCTCAGCAACCTGGCCGGTACGGCGCTGGTGGAGCGCGCGGTCGGTGGCGCGGGGGGCGGCGGGGCGCGGCTCACGCCCGCGGGCCAGCAGGTGCTGCGGGCGGCCGGCGAAGTGGCGCGGGCGCGCGATGCCGTGCTGGCGAAGCTGCGTGCGGGCGCTCCGGCGCTGGGGGCGCTGGGCCTTCGCACCAGCATGCGCAACCAGGTGCCGTGCCGCATCCGCCGCATGCGGCAGCAGGCCGGTGCGATGGACGTGGACCTGGCGCTGGCCGGCGCCGTGCTGCGCTCGCGCATCACGCGCGAAAGCGCCCAACTGCTGGGGCTGGCGCCGCAGCAGGATGTGCTGGCCCTGTGCAAGGCCACCGCGGTTGACGTGCGGGCGCAGGTGGACACGCAGTGGAGCGGCAACGTGCTGTCCGGCGTGGTCAGCCGCGCGCCTCGGTCGCAGGGCGGCGAGGTGGCGCTCGCGCTGGAAGGCGGGATGCAACTGGTCGGCTTCGCCGCCGCCGGCAGCGGCCTGCGGGTCGGTCATGCCGCCTTCGCCCGGGTCGATTCGTCGGCCGTCGTGATCGCGCTGCCGTAATCGGCG
>JAKFEA010000130.1:0-8335 GCA_036675905.1 Acidovorax sp.
CGGGTGGTGTTCTCTTCCGGGCCGAGCTCCGAGGCGCTGAGCCTGCCCTTCGACGACAAGGACTACCGCACGCGGCAGGTGCACCTGACCGAGGCCAACTTCAACCTGGCGCTGCAGGCAAGCTGCTCGATTCCCTTCCTGCTGCAGGCCATCCATGACATCCCCGGGGCGCCGGGCGGCGCGTACTGGGACGGCGGCATCACCGACTACCACCTGCACCTGAACTACGCGGCGGCGCACCCGCAGGGACTGGTGCTCTATCCGCATTTCCAGAAGGCCGTGGTGCCCGGCTGGCTGGACAAGGCCTGGCGCTGGCGCCATGGCGCGACCGCCTTCCTGGACAACACCCTCGTGCTGGCTCCCGACCCGCAATGGGTGAAGGGCCTCCCCAACGGCAAGCTGCCCGACCGCACCGACTTCGCCCGCTACGGCACCGACCTGCCTGCGCGCATGAAGGTATGGCAGGGTGCTGCTTCTGCCAGCCGGCAACTGGCGGACGAATTCGCCCAGTGGCTGGAACGACCGGACCCGGGGCGGGTGGAGGCGTTGTAGGCCTCGACTTGTCGGTGCGGGGAGGTCGCCGTGTTTCGACGGTTCGCGCGTCGGCCAGGCTTACATCGACGCCGCCAGCATCCCCTCGTAGTCCTCGACGCTCGCGATCCGCGGGTTGGTTTTGTGGCAGTGGTCGGCCAGCGCGCCCTCGATCACCTTGCCGAACCAGTCGCGCTGCACGCCCATCTCGGCCAGCCCCTTGGGCAGACCCAGGCGCGCGTTCATGTCGCGGATCGCATCGGGGATGTCGCTGCCGCTGGAGAGCCCCATGGCATGCGCCATGCGGTCCAGCCGCCGGTCCTTTTGCACCGACTCGGCCTGCGCGTTGAAGCGGATCACGGCCGGCAGGAACATGGCGTTGAGGGTGCCGTGGTGCAGGCGCGGATCGACGCCGCCCAGGCTGTGGCTGAGCGAATGCACGCAACCCAGCCCCTTCTGGAAGGCCATCGCGCCCTGCATGGAGGCGCTCATCAGGTTCAACCGGGCGTCGCGGTCGCTGCCGTCGCGGGTGGCCCGCTCGATGTGCGACCAGCCGCGCTCCAGGCCATCGAGCGCGATGCCGTCGGCCGGCGGGTTGAACGCGGCCGACATGAATGTCTCCATGCAGTGCGCAATCGCGTCCATGCCGGTGGCGGCCGTGAGCTTCGGCGGCAGGCCCAGGGTGAGTTCCGGATCGCAGATCGCCGCGCGCGGCAGCAGGTTCCAGGAATGGAAGCCGAGCTTGCGGTGGTCGTCGACGATGATGATCGCGCCGCGCGCCACTTCGCTGCCGGTGCCGCTGGTGGTGGGCACTGCGATCAGCGGCGCCGCCTTGTCGGTGATGCGGGTCGAGCCGCCCTCGATGGTGGCGTAGTGGGTGAGGGGGCCTTCATGGGTGGCGGCGATGGCCACGCCCTTGGCGCAGTCGATGGCCGAACCGCCGCCCACGGCAACCAGGCCGTCGCAGCGGTTGCCGCGATAGACCTGCACGGCCGCGCGCACCGCCGCTTCGGTGGGGTTGGACGGGGTCTGGTCGAACACTGCGTGCGGCATGCCCTGCAGCGCGTCGATGGCCTTCTGCAGCACGCCGGCAGCCTTGACGCCGGGGTCGGTGACGATCAGCGGACGGGTGATGCCCACTCGCTGGCATTCGTCCTTGAGCAGGCGCACGGCGCCGAAGTCGAACTGGATCTGGGTGAGGTAGTAGATCAGGGCCATGGCAGGGTTCGGTCGTAAGATGCTTTTCCCACTTTAGCCCAGAGGAGCAGGCGCATGAATCGGTGGTTATGCCCCCTTGTCGTCATTGCGATAGGCAGCGGCGCCGCGCAGGCGGCGTGCCTGACCGATGCCCAGGTCACGGAGATGGTCGAAGCGATGGCGGCGAAGAAGCCGGCCGCCAACCCGGAAGGTCAGACGGAAGCCGACGCCGCCTGCACCCGCGCCAAGCTGACCGCCCAATTGGCCACGAAGATGGGCAAGCTGGTGGGCTACAAGGCCGGCCTCACCAACCCGGCCGTGCAGAAGCGCTTCAACTACGACAAGCCGGTGTGGGGCAAGCTGTACGAACGCATGCTGCTGCCGGCGGGCAGCGAGGTCGAAGCCGCTTTCGGCGCGCGCCCCCTGTATGAGGCCGACCTGCTGGTGCGGGTCAGGAGCGCGGCGATCAACCAGGCCAAGACGCCCGAGGAAGTGCTGGACGCGATCGACCAGGTCATCCCCTTCATCGAGCTGCCGGACCTGGTGGTGCAGGCGCCGCCGAAGCTGAACGGCCCCGCCGTGGACGCGATCAACGTCGGCGCGCGGCTGGGCGTGCTCGGCCAGCCGATCCCGGTGCCCGCGTACCGCGGCGAGCGCCACGCGATGCTGCGCGGGCTGGCCGACATGCAGGTGCGCCTGACCGACGCAAGCGGCGCCGTGCTCGGCGGCGGCAAGGGCAGCGATGTGCTCGAGCACCCGCTCAATGCCGTGGTCTGGCTGTCGGGCGCGCTGGCCAAGGAGGGCCTGACCATGAAGCCGGGCGAGCTGATCAGCCTGGGCTCGTTCTCGGCGCTGCTGCCGCCCAAGCCGGGGCTGGCCGTCACGGCCACCTACCACGGCCTGCCCGGTGCCCAGCCGGTCAGCGTCCGCTTCAAGTGAGCTTCCTGCCCGAATACCCGGAACTCACTTCCAGGATGCGCTCGGTGCTCGAGCGCATGGCGCGGGTGCGGCGCGAGCCGCTGCACCTGCAGACGCCGCGGCAGGCGCGTGCTGCATACGAAGGCTCGGCCGACGTGCTGGAGGTGCCGCGCCGGCCGCTGGGCCGCGTCGAGGACATCGAACTGCCGGCGCGCGATGGCCATCGTTTGCCGGCCCGCATCTACCAGCCCGATGACCGAAACCGCGGCGTGCTGCTCTACCTGCACGGCGGCGGCTTCACCATCGGCAGCATTGCCACGCACGACATCCTGTGCCGCGAGCTGGCCGGGCTGGCCGGTTGCGCCGTGGTGTCGCTTGGCTACCGGCTCGCACCGGAGCATCGCTTCCCGGTCGCAGTGGAAGACACGTGGGATGCGTTGCAGTGGCTCGCGGGCCAGCGCTCGTACCTTGGCTGGCGCGCCGACGAGCCGATCGCAATCGGCGGCGACAGCGCCGGTGGCACGCTGGCGGCAGTGGCGGCCCTGCACGCGCGCGACGTCGGCTTGCCCTTGTCGCTGCAACTGCTGTTCTATCCCGGCACCGCGGCGCGGCAAGACAGCGAATCGCATCGCCGCTACCACCAAGGGCTGGTGCTGGAGCAATCCCACATCGAATATTTCTTCGGCCACTACATCGATCTCGACATGCGCGAGGACTGGCGCTTCGCGCCGCTGAACGCGCCCGACGTCGACGGCGTTGCGCCGGCCTGGATCGGCCTGGCCGGTTGCGACCCGCTGTTCGACGAAGGCATCGCCTGGGGCGATAAACTGCGCGCCGCCGGGGTGGCCGTCGATCTGGAGGTCTGGCCCGGCGTCACCCACGAATTCATCAAGATGGGGCGCGCGCTGCCCGAAGCCCGGCAGGCCCATGCGGCCGCCGCCCACGCCCTGTCCCAAGCCTTCCGCCAACCATGAAACGAGACGACTTCCGCTTCTTCCACCGCCTGCGCGTGCGCTGGGCCGAGGTGGACATGCAAAAGATCGTGTTCAACGCGCACTACCTGATGTACTTCGACACGGCGGTGGCGGACTACTGGCGCGCACTGGCCTTGCCGTACGAGCAGGCCATGCACCAACTGGGCGGCGACCTGTACGTCAAGAAGGCGACGGTGGAATTCAATGCCTCGGCCCGCATGGACGACCAGCTCGACGTCGGCATGCGCTGTGGCCGCATCGGCAATTCGTCCATGCTGTTCGAGGGCGCGATCTTCCGCGGCGAGCAGCTGCTGATCGGCTGCGAGCTGGTCTACGTGTTCGCCGACCCGGCCACCCAGACCTCGCGGCCGGTGCCGGCGAAGCTGCGCGAGATCCTCACCGGCTTCGAGGCCGGAGAACCCGTGGTGCAGGTGCGGACCGGGACCTGGAAGGAACTGGGTGCGGATGCCAGTGCCATCCGCACCAGCGTGTTCGTCGAAGAGCAACGCATCCCGGCCGAGATGGAGTGGGACGAAGCCGACCAGGCAGCGTTGCATGCCGTGGCCTACAACCGCCTGGGCCAGGCGGTCGCGACGGGCCGCCTGTTGCAGGCCGAACCCGGCGTGGCGCGCATCGGCCGCATGGCCGTGCTGCAGGTGCTGCGCGGCTCGGGGGTGGGTCAGCAGGTGCTGCAGGCGCTGCTCGATGCCGCCACCCGGCGCGGTGACCGTCGCGTCGTCCTGCATGCGCAGCGCACGGCCCAGGGGTTCTATGGCCGCCTGGGCTTCCAGCCGGAGGGCGAGCCCTTCGACGAAGCCGGCATCCCGCACATCGGGATGGCGGCGGCGCTGCCGATGGCCGCGCGCTGATCGCCGGTCGCATGGCCAAGCGCAGGCGGGCCACCGCGAGCGTGATCCCCGCAGGTGGCGTGGGAGCCGGCACGGCCGTCTCGGACACCCTGAAGGCGCGCACGGCAGGCGAGGGCGGCGGCTCGCCGGTGGTGTTGCTGATGGCGGCGGCCATGTTCCTCGCACCCGCGCTGGGCGTGCCCAACGAGCTGATGCTGCAGGACACGCTCAAGTCCATCGTCGTGTCCTTTGCCGGTTTGTTCGCGGCGCTCCTGTTCTTCTGGCGGTGGCGCGGATCGGACCCTCCGGTGCGTTGGCATCCGGTGCTCTGGCTACCGCTGCTGTTGATGGCGTACGCGCTGGGCAGCACGGCCTGGTCGCACACCTACCTGGCAGCGGTGGAAGCGATCCGATGGTTCGTGTTCAGCCTGCTGCTGTGGCTGGCGCTGAACACCTTCACGCGCGAACGCCTGCCCCGGGTGGCCTGGGGCATTCACGCCGGCGCGGTGGTGGCATCCCTCTGGACGGCGCTGCAGTTCTGGGTGGATTTCCGGCTGTTCCCGCAGGGGCCCAATCCAGCCTCGACCTTCGTCAACCGCAACTTCTTCGCCGAGTTCGTGGTGTGCACGCTGCCGTTCTCGGCGCTGCTGCTGGCGCGCGCGCGCAGCACCGCTGCCGCGTTGCTGCTGGCCGTTAGCTCGGCTCTGGTCGTGGTCGCCATCCTGATGACCGGCACCCGTGCCGCCCTGATTGCGCTGTGGCTGCAGTTGCTGCTGGTGCTGCCGCTGGTGGCCTGGCGCTTGTTCGTCATCCCCGCGAAGGCGGGCAGCCGCCGAGCCATCGTCGCCGCCGTCCTCCTCGGCTCCGTGGTCGGCATGGGCCTGATCCCCTCCGGCAACAACAAGATCCTCGAAGAGGAACGCGGCACCACGGCCCTGGAGCGCGGCTTCAAGCGCACCGCTTCCATCCAGCCCGGAGACCCTTCGCTGCAACTGCGGCAAGTCATGTGGAAGGCCACGCTGGGGGTGATCGAGGCCCGCCCGCTCACCGGCGTGGGCGCCGGCGCGTGGGAAGCCACGGTGCCGCTCTACCAGGCGGACAGCCAGCAGCTGGAGACCGACTACTACGTGCACAACGAGGTGCTGCAACTGCTGGCGGAGTACGGGCTGGCCGGCGCGCTGTTCCTGGCAGCGCTGATCGGCTACCTGCTGCTGGCCGCCTGGCACACGTGGCGGCTCGCGGGCGGCACCCAGGCCGAAGAGGGCCCCTGGCGCGCGGCGGCTCTATCCAGCCTGCTGGCATTGCTGATCGTCAGCAATGTCGGCTTTCCCTGGCGCATGGCGGCCACGGGCGCGCTGTTCGCACTCTGCCTGGGACTGCTGGCGGCGTCCGACGCGCGCCTTGGCCTTTCCGGGCGCTTCGGCGTCCGGCAGCTCACCTGGAACCGCCGCCGCAATACCGCCGCTCTGGCCGGCACGGTTGCTTGCCTGGCATTGGCGGCCTACATCACGCAGCAAGCCGCGGAAGTGGAGCGCAAGATCGTTCGGGCCAGCCAGATCGCGCTGCGCATCAGCGCATCGGGCCGGCCCAACGATCCGCGCTGGGAACCGGCCAAGGAGCGCATGTTGCAGCTGACGCGCGAAGCGATTGCGATCACGCCGCATTACCGCAAGATCACGCCCATCGTGGCCGACGAACTGGCAGCGTGGGGCGACTGGCGCAATGCGACCTGGATCTGGGAATCGGTGCTGCAGTCGCGGCCGCACGTGGTAGCCATCCTTACCAACGCCGCGCGCGGGCACGCCGCCATGAACGAACCCGAGCGTGCCTTCGACTACCTGGCGCGCGCGAAGGCGATTGCGCCGCAGGCGGCTTCGGTGATGTCGCTGGAGGTGATCCTGCTGTCGCGCTTTCGCGGTGTGCGCGAGGCGTTGCCGGTCGCCCGCGAAGCGCTGGCTACCGGCCGCCACGACGCGGACCTGGTCACCAATGCCTTCCTGATCGGCTGGCACGGCGGCGACCCTGCACTGGCGGAACAGGCGATGGAGACCTGGCTGCGCGAGTACCCGCAGGAGCGCGTCGCGGCTTACGTGCAGCTGGGCTTGTACCGCCTGGACGCGAAGAAAGACGAGGCCGGTGCACTGCAGGCCTGGCGGCGCGCCTACACGCTGGCGACGCCGCGGCAGAAGCAGGGCGTGCTGCAGCAGGTGCCGGAGGCTTATCGCACGCGGGTCGCGGCGAACTGATGGGTGGATCTTTCTCCTTCCGCCTCCGGGGGAAGGCCGGGATGGGGGCGCATCGCGGGCGCAGCGCCCCCACCCCAACCCTCCCCCGGAGGGGGAGGGAGTGAACGGCCCTTCAAGAAGCGTCCGCGACCCTTAGATGTCAGCCAGCAACTCGTACGGAAGCGGCAACAGCTCCAGGGTTGGCCCGTCGGCAGAACCGATCGCAAGTTCGCCACCGTCGGCCGCGCTCACCTGCATGGACACGATGGCATCCCAACCGCCGCCCGGGGCGGGCGCGGCTTGCGCGACCAGGCCGCAGGGCTGTTCGGCGTCGCTCTCGTGGAAGACCTCCTGCCCGGCGGCCATCGCCGCGTCCGCGTGCACCCTGAACGCGCGGCGCTTGAGCGTGCCGCGGAACTGGCTGCGCGCCACCACCTCCTGGCCGGGGTAGCAGCCCTTCTTGAAATTCACGCCGCCGACCGACTCGTAGTTCAGCATCTGCGGCACGAAGGCCTCTGTCACCGGCGCGGTGATCGTGGCGACGCCGCTGCGCACCTCGCCCCACTGCCACGCATCGAGCGGCAGTTCGGTCCCAGTGGGCAGCGGCTCGGCGGCTGGCGCGACCCACAGCGCCCGCGACCGGCCATCGGCAGGGTAGAGCGCCACCACCTGCGCGGCGCCCGCCGCCCGCTTGCTCCACGGCTCGGCCGCACCCTGCAACGCACCCTCGGCGGCATCGCCAGCCAGGCCTTGCAACGCGAAGTCCTGCGTCGCATCGACCAGCTTGACCTTGCTGCGCAGGACGAACATGGACAGCCGCTTGAGCGTCGGCGCCAGCAGGTCGCGCGACGTCACCAGCAGGATGTCTTGCGGCGACAGGGCAACGCCGACCATGCTGGCCAGCATGCGGCCCTTGGACGTGCAGAACGCCGCCAGCCGGGCCCGATCGGGCGGCAACTGCACGAAGTCCTGGGTCAGCTGGCTGTGCAGGAAACGCGCGGCTTCCTCACCCTGGGCGCGGATCATGCCCAGGTGCGGGAGGGGACTGCGGCCTTCGAGGACAGGGGACATCGCTCCATTATCATGGCCGGTCCAATCTTTCCGGATGTTCAGGGACAGTGGCGCGCTTGCTCAAGACGGTCTTCCTGCTCGGCGCTCTGGCCCTGCTGGCGTTCGCCGCAGCCGGGTGGTGGTGGGTCAACCAGCCGCTGCGGCTGCCCGCCGCGACCGTCGACCTCTCGGTGGAACCGGGCACGCTGCCGCGATCGGTGGCGCAGGCCGTCCGGGACGCCGGAGTCGAGGTCGACCCCAACCTCCTTTACGCCTGGTTCCGCATTTCCGGTCAGGGCAAGAAGATCAAGGCCGGCAGCTACGAACTGGAAACCGGCATCACGCCGTGGCGGCTGCTGTCCAAGCTGGCGCGCGGCGAAGAAAGCTTGCGCGCCGTCACCCTGGTCGAGGGCTGGACGTTCCGCCAGATGCGGGCGGCGCTGGCCAAGGAAGAGAGCCTGAAGCACGATACCGCCGGCCTGGACGATGCCGCCGTGATGGCGCTGCTCGGGCGCGCCGGCCAGCATCCGGAGGGACGCTTTTTCCCCGACACCTATGCCTACTCGCGCGGCAGCACCGAGTCGCACCTGCT
>JAKFEA010000131.1:0-3086 GCA_036675905.1 Acidovorax sp.
AGTTCAAGAAGCTGCACCCGGCGCTGACCAACCTGAAGCCCGAGAACATGATCAAGGACGGCCTGTCTGCGCCGCTGCACGAAGGGGCGGTGAAGTACTACAAGGAAAAGGGCTGGATGAAGTGAGGTGACAGAGGGCGGAGCCGAGGCGATGAACGCATTGCTCCCTCTCCCGCTGGGAGAGGGCTGGGGTGAGGGCCGGCGCGGCCTCTCGAACATGGCGACGCTGCGAAAGGCAGGCCGGCCCTCACCCTAACCCTCTCCCAGAGGGAGAGGGGACAAAAACCCAGCCCTGCCTCGAGGGAGAGGGAACAACAACTGGAGCGCCATGGCCACCGACATCGAGAAGGCGCCCGAGGCGCTGCAGGAACTCGTCGCCTCCACCGACACCGGCGCGCGCAAGCCGCAGGGCCTGGCCCGCCATGTGATCTTCGTGCTGGCGCTGTCCTGGGCGCTGTTCCAGTTGTGGTACGCCTCGCCGCTGCCGTTCACCTTCGGCGTCGGCATCCTCAACGACACCGAGGCGCGCTCGCTGCACCTGGCCTTCGCGCTCGGCCTGGCGTTCCTGGCCTGGCCCGCCTTCAAGGGCTCGCCGCGCGACCGCGTCCCCGTCATCGATGTCGTGCTGGCGCTGGCCGGCGCCTTTGCCGGCGGCTACTTCCTGCTGTTCTACGGCGAGCTCGCCACGCGGCCCGGCTTGCCCACCACCATGGACATCGTGGTCGCCAGCGCCGGACTCGTGCTGCTGCTGGAGGCCACGCGCCGCTCGGTCGGCTGGCCGATGGCCGCACTCGCGGTGCTGTTCATCTTCTACAGCATGGCCGGCCCGCTCATGCCCGACCTGCTGTCGCACCGCGGCGCCTCGCTCAACCGGCTGCTCTCGCACATGTGGCTGACCACCGAAGGCGTCTACGGCATCGCGCTGGGCGTTTCGGCCGGCACCATCTTCGTCTACGTGCTGTTCGGCACGCTGCTCGACCGCGCGGGCGGCGGGAACTACATGATGCAGGTGAGCTTCGCGATGCTCGGCCACCTGCGCGGCGGGCCGGCCAAGGTGGCGGTGGTGTCCTCAGCGCTCAACGGCATGATCTCGGGCTCGTCGGTGTCGAACGTGGTGTCGGGCGGCATCTTCACCATCCCGCTCATGAAGAAGGCCGGCTACGGCGGCGTGAAGGCCGGGGCGATCGAGACCATGGCCTCGGTCAACGGTCAGATCATGCCGCCGGTGATGGGGGCTGCCGCCTTCCTGATGGTCGAGTACGTCGGCATTCCCTACAGCGAAGTGGTCAAGCATGCGCTGCTACCAGCCACGCTGTCCTACATCGGGCTGCTCTACATCGTGCACCTCGAAGCGCTGAAGCTCGGCATGCAGCCGATCATCGAGCGCGCCCCGCGGCCCTGGCGCGATGCGATGCTGCGCCTCGCGCTCGGCATCGCCGGCAGCGCGGTGGTGATCGGCCTGCTGTATTACCTGCTCACGGGCATTGATCGCCTGCTGGGTGCGGCCGCACCCTGGGCTACCGGCGCGGCGGTGCTGGCGCTGTACTTCGTTTCCGTGCAGCAGGCCGCACGCAGCCCCGATCTCGACGACGACATCGACATCGAGAACCCCCGCGCGCTCGACACCTGGCCCACGGTGCGCGCCGGGCTGCACTACCTCATGCCGATCGGCACGCTGATCTGGTGCCTGATGGTCGAGGTGATGTCGCCCTCTCTGGCTGCCTTCTGGGCCATCGCAGTGCTGATCGCCCTCATGCTCACGCAGCGCCCGCTGATCGAGTGGCTGCGCGGGCACAGCACGGCGGGCCGCTGGTCAGGCTGGCGCGACGTGGTCGGCGGCCTGGAGGACGGCTCGCGCAACATGATCGGCATCGGCGTGGCCACCGCCACCGCCGGCATCATCGTCGGCGGCATCACGCTCACCGGGCTGGGCCTGCGCATGACCGAGTTCGTCGAGTTCGTCTCGCAGGGCGACGTGATGATCATGCTGCTGTTCATCGCCTTCGTGTGCCTGGTGCTCGGGCTGGGCGTACCGACCACCGCCAACTACGTGCTGGTCGCCACCCTGATGGCGCCGGTGGTGGTGGAGCTGGGTGCACGCTCAGGCCTGGTCATTCCGCTGATCGCCGTGCACCTGTTCGTCTTCTACTACGGGATCATGGGCGACATCACGCCCCCCGTGGGGCTGGCCACTTTCGCGGCGGCCGCCATCTCGGGCGAAGACGCCATCCAGACCGGTATCCAGGGCGCGGTCTATGCGCTGCGAACGGTCATCCTGCCCTTCATCTGGATCTTCAATCCGCAACTGCTGCTGATCGACGTGCACGGCGGCCTGGAGCTGATGCGCGTGGTGCTGGCCTGCACCTTGGCCACGCTGCTGTTCGCGGCCGTCACGATGAACTGGTTCCGCGTGAAGAGCCACTGGTGGGAAACGGCCGTGCTGGTGATCTCGGTAGTGCTGCTGTTCCGGCCCGACTACTTCATGGACCGGCTCACCCCGGGACACCAGTTGCTGCCGGCCAAGCAGGTGTACGAAGTGATCGACACCCTGCCGCCCGGCTCTCGCCTGGCGCTGGTCATCAAGGGCACGACCATCGAGGGCGAAGAAATTGCCAAGACGGTGGCCGTCAACCTCGACGCCGGCGCTTCCGCCCGCGAACGCCTCACCGCGGCCGGCCTTCAGTTGCTGCCGTTGGGCGATCAGTTGCAGGTCGGTGCGGTGAAGTTCGGTTCGCGCGCTCGCAAGGCCGGCATCCAGCAGGGCTGGGACGTCGAGGCCGTGCAGCAGCCGACCGACCGGCCCAGCCCGCACTGGTTCTACCTGCCGGCGCTGGCGCTCACCGCGCTGGTGTGGTGGCTGCAGGGCCGGCGTCTGCCCGCGCCGAGGCTCGCGCCTGCGTGAGCCCCTCGCTGCCGTGTCCGAACGAGGGCCCGATGCACGGGGATGGCGACCCAGCCAGGAGCTGCTCATGAAAACATCTGCACCCCGCGTCGCGCTGATCCACGCCCTGGCGCATTCGATGGCGCCGGTCAACGCCGCCTTCGAGCGCGACTGGCCGCAATGCCAGCGCATGAACCTGCTCGACG
>JAKFEA010000132.1:0-2261 GCA_036675905.1 Acidovorax sp.
CCCTCGGCGCCCGATTTGTTGATCAGGATGGCCACCCGCATCTCCAGCTCGGGCGGCTCGATGGCCACCGTCAGGCCCGAGTCGAAGCGCGAGATCAGCCGCTCGTGGATGTCGGCCAGCCCCTTGGGGTAGGTGTCCGAGGTCATCACGATGTGGCTCTTCTTGGCCAGCAGGGCCTCGAAGGCGTTGAAGAACTCTTCCTGGGTGCGGTCCTTGTTGGCGAAGAACTGCACGTCGTCGATCAGCAGCAGGTCCAGCGAGTGGTACTTGCCCTTGAATTCGTCGAAGGTCTTGCGCTGGTAGGCCTTGACCACATCGGAGACGAACTGTTCGGCGTGGATGTAGAGAACTTTCGAGCCGGGGCGCTCGGCCAGCAGCTTGTTGCCCACCGCATGGACCAGGTGGGTCTTGCCCAGGCCGACGCCGCCGTAGATGAACAGCGGGTTGTACAGCTGCCCCGGCATGCCGGCCACGTGCATGGCGGCGGCGCGCGCCATGCGGTTGGCGGTGCCCTCGACCAGGGTGTCGAAGGTCAGCGCCGTGTTGAGCCGGTTCTTGAAGGCGCCGGGCGCGTTGTCGTCGACCAGCTCGGCCGGCTCATGCGATGGTGGAATCTCCGGCGACGTGGACGCAACGAAAGGCTTGGCGGGGCTTTCGCGTTGAGCGAGCGCTAACTCAAGCTGGACCGGCTGGCCATAGAGCTTCTCCAGCGTGGCCGCAATGCGGCCGGCGTACTGGGCCCGCACCCAATCGAGCTTGAAGCGGTTGGCCACGTACAGCGTGACCTTGGAAAAATCGTCGCTGACCTGGGCGGCCAGCGGCTTGATCCAGGTGTTGAACTGCTGCTCGGGCAGGTCCTGCGCAAGCTGGTCCATGCAGGCCTGCCACAGCCCGCCCCCCCCGCCCATCGGCGCCGTTGCCGGCAGGCTGTTGCCGTACCCCTCGCTCATCCGGATTGCCGCCCCTCTGTGGATAGTTGTCGTTCTCGGAACCGGTCAATTGTAGTTTATGAAGACCTTATCCACATCGGGTTTCCGCTATTGCGCGGGACCGCCGCCCGGCGCGAAGGCCAGCCCTTTCCTTGTCCGGCCCGGCGATTTGTCCGATAATCGCGGGTTCCGCTTGCCAAACAGACGAACTCCATGAAACGCACCTACCAACCCTCCAAAGTGCGCCGCGCCCGCACCCACGGCTTCCTGGTCCGCATGAAGACCCGCGGCGGCCGCGCCGTGATCAACGCCCGCCGCGCCAAGGGCCGCAAGCGCCTGGCCGTCTGAGGCCGGGGCCGCGCCTGGGCACCGCCGCAGCCGGTTGCACGCCTGGCCGGCACGGCTGAGCCTGAACCACCGGCTCTCCCGTGCAGCGGCTCAAGACCCGGGCGCAATTCGAGGCCGTCATGGCCGGCGGTCGCACCGTCGCCCGCACCGAGCACTTCGCGCTGCACCGCGCCCCGCTCGGGCAGCATCCCCGGCCGGCCGCGGCCGAAGGTCCCACAGGGCCGGAACCCCCAGGGTCCCCGGCCCTGTTTGCTGTCGGGCGGGAACCCTGGCTGGGCACCATCGTTCCCAAGCGATGGGCCCGGCGCGCCGTCACCCGCAACGCCATCAAGCGCCAGATCCACACCGTGAGCCTGCACTTCGAAGCCGACCTCCCCGCCGCCGCCCACGTGGTGCGGCTGCGCGCCGGCTTCGATCGCGCGCAGTTCCGCAGCGCCAGCTCCGATGGGCTGAAGCGGGCGGTGCGGGCCGAGTTGCTGCGCCTTTTCGCGGAGGCTTCCCGGTGATCCGCGCGCTGCTGATCGGCGGGGTCAAGGGCTACCGGCTGCTGCTGTCGCCCTGGCTGGGATCGGCTTGCCGCTTCGAGCCCACCTGCTCGGCCTATTCGCTGCAGGCGCTGGAGCGCCACGGCGCCGCCGCCGGCAGCTACCTGACAGTGGCGCGGCTGGTTCGCTGCCATCCCTGGTGCGCCGGCGGCGTGGACGAAGTGCCGGAGCAGCCGCCCCGGCTGTTCACCCGCCTGCTGTCGCCCCATTCGCAGAAAAAGACTTCATGAACGACATTCGCCGCACCATCCTGTGGGTGGTCTTCGGTTTCTCGCTGGTGCTGCTGTGGGACCAGTGGCAGGTCCACAACGGACGCCAGGCCACCTTCTTCCCGCAGTCCAAGCCGGCGGCCACCGCCTCCGCGCCGCGCGACCCGGCCAGCGCCGCCGGCGCGCTGCCGTCCGCGTCGGCGCCCGTCCAGGGCCAGGCGGTGCCATCG
>JAKFEA010000133.1:0-3640 GCA_036675905.1 Acidovorax sp.
ACCGGCCTGGATGTAGCCGAGCACGGTGTTCAGCTGCTGGCTATCGACCAGCGCGCCGACGTTGGTTGCCGGGTCCAGCGGATGACCCGGCTTCCAGGCCTTGATCGCCTCGACCACCATGGGCACGAAGCGCTGCTTGATCGAGTTCTCCACCAGCAGGCGCGAGCCGGCGGTGCACACCTCGCCCTGGTTGAAGGCGATGGCGCCGGCCGCGGCTTCGGCGGCAGCCTGCAGGTCGGGCGCATCGGCGAAGACGATGTTCGGGCTCTTGCCGCCGGCCTCCAGCCAGACGCGCTTCATGTTCGATTCGCCGGCGTAGACCATCAGTTGCTTGGCGATCTTGGTCGAGCCGGTGAACACCAGGGTGTCGACGTCCATATGCAGCGCCAGGGCCTTGCCCACCGTATGGCCGTAGCCCGGCAGCACGTTGAACACGCCGGCCGGGATGCCGGCCTCGATGGCCAGCTGGGCGATGCGGATGCCGGTCAGCGGCGACTTCTCCGACGGCTTCAAGATCACCGAGTTACCGGTGGCCAGCGCCGGGCCGAGCTTCCAGCAGCTCATCAGCAGCGGGAAGTTCCACGGCACTATGGCGGCGACCACGCCGATCGGCTCGCGGGTCACCAGGCCCAGTTCGTCGTGCGGGGTGGCAGCCACCTCGTCGTAGATCTTGTCGATCGCCTCGCCGCTCCAGCGGATCGCCCGGGCAGCGCTGGGCACGTCGATGCCCAGGGCATCGCCGATCGGCTTGCCCATGTCGAGGGTTTCCAGCAGCGCCAGCTCCTCGCCGTGGCGCTCGATCAGCTCGGCAAAGCGGATCATCACCTGCTTGCGCTTGACCGGCGCCAGGCGCGACCAGGCGCCGGAGTCGAAGGTCACGCGGGCATCGGCCACGGCGCTTTCGGCATCGGCCAGGTCGCAGCTGGCGACCTGCGCCAGCAGGCGCCCGTCCACCGGGCTGATGCACTCGAAGGTCGCGCCGGACTGCGCCGCACGGTATTCGCCGTGAATAAAGGCACGGCCTTCGATCTTCAGGGTCTTGGCGCGTTGTTCCCAGTCGGCGCGGGTCAGGCTAGTCATGCGGGCATCCTCTATCGGTAAAAAGTGCGGCGAGCCAGGCCCGCGTACTGTCAATAATTCTGCAAGGCCGCTGATGGGCCGAATCCTGTTGGCAACACTAAACCACCGGCGCGCACATTTTCAATATTTTTGACAAAGACCGCTAAAAGACCCTTGTCATGTTCGTTTTATTAAACATAGACTGCGCAAAACCGCTCCCTCATCCTTCTCACCGCGCATCCGGATGGCCAGTATGACAGTCGACAATGGCTCGCAACCGAACAGAATAACCAACAGCCTCGACGATTTCTGGATGCCGTTCACCGCCAACCGCCAATTCAAGGCCCGGCCGCGCCTGCTGGAAAGCGCCGAAGGCATGTACTTCACCGGCAGCGACGGCCGCCAGGTGCTGGACGGCACCGCCGGCCTCTGGTGCTGCAACGCCGGCCACGGCCGCCGGGAAATCACCGAGGCGGTGAGCAAACAGATCGCCAAGCTGGACTTCGCCCCGACCTTCCAGATGGGCCACCCGCTGCCCTTCGAGCTGGCCAGCCGGCTGGCCGAAATCGCCCCGGCCGGGCTGAACAAGGTGTTCTTCACCAACTCCGGCTCGGAGTCGGCCGACACCGCGCTGAAGATTGCCCTGGCCTACCAGCGCGCCATCGGCCAAGGCACGCGCAGCCGGCTGATCGGCCGCGAGCTGGGCTACCACGGCGTCGGCTTCGGCGGCATCTCGGTCGGCGGCATGCTCAACAACCGCAGGGCCTTCCCGGTGATGCTGCCGGGCGTCGACCACCTGCCGCACACCCTGGACATCGCCCGCAACGCCTTCAGCCGCGGCCTGCCGGAATTCGGCATCGAGAAGGCCGACGAGCTGGAGCGCCTGGTCGCCCTGCACGGCGCCGAGAACATCGCCGCGCTGATAGTCGAGCCGATGTCCGGCTCGGCCGGGGTGGTGCTGCCGCCGGTCGGTTACCTGCAACGGCTGCGCGAGATCACCAAAAAGCACGGCATCCTGTTGATCTTCGACGAGGTGATCACCGGCTTCGGCCGCGTCGGCCAGGCCTTCGCCGCCCAGCGCTGGGGCGTCACCCCGGATATCATCACCTGCGCCAAGGGCCTGACCAACGGCGCCATCCCGATGGGCGCGGTATTGGTCGATGAACGCATCCACGATGCCTTCATGCAGGGTCCGGACGGCATCGAGCTGTTCCACGGCTACACCTATTCCGGCCACCCGGTGGCCTGCGCCGCCGCCCTGGCGACCCTGGACATCTACCAGCGCGACCGGCTGTTCGACAGCGCCATCGAGCTGGAAGGCTACTGGCAGGATGCCCTGCACAGCCTGCAGGGCCTGCCCAATGTGATCGACATCCGCGCCGTCGGCCTGGTCGGCGGCGTGCAGCTGGCGCCGAGCGCCGAGGGCGTCGGCAAGCGCGGCTACCAGGTGTTCGAGCGGTGTTTCCACAACGACCTGATGGTGCGGGTGACCGGCGACACCCTGGCCATGTCGCCACCGCTGATCGTCGAGAAGGCGCAGATCGACACCCTGGTCGAGAAGCTCGCCGAGGCGATCCAGCAAGCCCGCTAAGCGATTTCGCAAGGAGCAGAAGACGATGAACATCGAGCAAATCCTCGACTTCGCCCAGGCCGGCACCACCGCCGAGCACTACCGCCCGGCGCCGGAGAAGGTGCTCAAGGGCGACCCCGAGCAGAGCGTGCGCAACCACTACGCCAGCCCCTGCGGCCAGTTCAACGCCGGCATCTGGGAAGGCGCGGTCGGCCAGTGGACGGTCAACTATAGCGAGCACGAGTACTGCGAGATCCTCCAGGGCGTGTCGGTGCTGCGCGATGCCGAGGGCAACGCCAAGACCCTGCGCGCCGGCGACCGCTTCGTCATCCCGGCCGGGTTCGCCGGCACCTGGGAAGTGCTCGAGCCGTGCCGCAAGGTCTACGTGATCTTCGAACAGGCGCCCAGCTGACTCCCCCGTATTTCATGCGTCACCCTTTAGCCCGCACTGAGCGGGCTTTTTTTGCTCTCGCGCACAGCCTGCAGGGCTCGCTTCGACGCCATAAGCCCGTAGGAGCGGGCCATGCCCGCGATGCTAGTGTGCCGCCTGAGTTTCGCGGGCATGGCCCGCTCCTACGAAATCTGTCCAGAGGCATGCCCCGAAGGGAACAGCCTACCCGGACCGGGTGCGGGCCTCGCTCAGGGTTGCAGGCCGAGCCGCCGCGGTCCGCGCGCGGCCGGCGCCACGGCGGCCGGGGTGCGGATCAGCGCGGCCTGCCACTGGCCGGCGGTGAAGGCATCCGCCTCGGCCAGCAGGGCGATCTTGCCGGCCACCAGGCTCGCCACCGGCACCCCGTCGCGGTACAGCAGGCGGTTGCCGGCCAGCGCCGGCACCTTGCTGCCGGGCAGCAGCGTGCCGACCAGGTTCAGCGGGTCGCAGGCGGACAGCCCGACCAGGCTGCCGTCCAGCGGGCGCTTGCGCACCTCGCGCAGCAGGGCGACGGCCTCGGGCAGGGCGAACTGCTCGCCGACCAGCCCGGCGACGAAGCGCCCGCCGCGGATCTCGCCGCG
>JAKFEA010000134.1:0-10802 GCA_036675905.1 Acidovorax sp.
GGCCTGCTTCCCGGCCATCTCCTGCACCAGCTGCGGACTCTGGCGCCACTTCAGGTCCGGATTGCGGCGCAGCGTGCCCAAACCCGAGCAGGGTGCGTCGACGATCACGCGGTCGATCTTGCCGGCCAACCGCTTGATGCGGTCGTCCCGCTCGTGGGCGATAGCGGCCGGGTGCACGTTGCTGAGCCGGCTGCGCGCCAGGCGCGGCTTGAGGGCGTCCAGGCGGTGCGCCGAAGTATCGAAGGCGTAGAGCCGGCCGGTGTTGCGCATGGCCGCGCCCAGGGCCAGCGTCTTGCCGCCGGCACCGGCGCAGAAGTCCACCACCATCTCGCCGCGCCGTGCTTCCAGCAGCAAGGCCAGCAGTTGCGAGCCCTCGTCCTGCACCTCGACCGCGCCGCGCGCGAAGGCATCCAGGCGGTGCAGCGCCGGCTTGCCAGCCAGGCGCAGGCCCCAGGGCGAGTACGGCGTCGGCTCGGACTGCAGCCCGGCCGCTTCGAGTTCGCGGCGCACGTCCTCGCGCTTGTCGGTCAGCAGGTTGACCCGCAGGTCCAGCGGGGCCGGCTGGTACAGGCTGTCGGCCAGCGACCAGAACTCGTCGCCGAGCTGCTCGCGCAACGGCTGGGCCAGCCAGTCGGGCAGGTTGTGCCGGTGGCGGTCGAGCAGGTCCTTGGGGTCGATCGCATCGCACTGGGCCAGCCAGCGCTTTTCCTGCTCATCGAGCGCGGCGGCGAGGAAGTCGCGCGGACCCTGGAAACCGAGGATGGCGAGGCGGCGCGCCTTGGGGCCGCTGCCGGACGGCGCCAGGTGGTCGAACAGCAGCTTCTTGCGCAGCACCGAATAGACCGTGTCGGCCAAAGTGGCCCGCTCTCGCGGGCCCAGGCTTCGGTGTTCGCGGGTCCAGCGCGACACCACTGCATCGGCCGGATGCTCGAACTTCAGGACCTGCTCCAGCAGGTCGCTGCAGGCTTGCAGCAATGCCTTGGGATGCATGGCTCAGGGCCCCGTCCGCAGCAGCGACTCGATGGCGCGCGGGTAGATCAGGTGTTCCTGCGTCAGCACGCGCGCCGCCAGCGACTGCTCGGTGTCGCCGGGCAGCACCGGCACCACCGCCTGCTCGAGGATGGGGCCGAAGTCCAGCTCGGCGGTGACCTGGTGCACGCTCGCGCCGGCCACCCGGCAGCCCGCTTCCAGCGCCCGCCGGTGCGTGTGCAGTCCCGGGAACGCCGGCAGCAGCGACGGATGGATGTTGATCAGCCGGCCCTGGTAGCGCGCCACGAAGCCAGGCGTCAGGATGCGCATGAAGCCGGCCAGCACGACCAGCGCCGGCTGGTGCCGATCGATCACGGCAGCCAGCTCCTTGTCGAAGGTCTCGCGGCTGTCGAACGCCTTGTGGTCCACGACCGCCGTGGCGATCTGCTGCTCGCGGGCGAAGCCGAGGCCACCGGCATCGGGCCGGTTGCTGATCACCGCCGCGACCCGCGCACCGTAGCGCTGCTCCCACTGCCCTTGCCGGGATGCGCGGACGATGGCCGCCATGTTGGAGCCGCCGCCGGAGATCAGGATCACGATGTTCTTCATGCCGGCGGCGATTATCCCCAGCCGACTCCGGCGCGATCGCGAGCCAGCCCAGAGAACATCCGGACGCAGAAGACGCAGAGGAAACGCAGAGTTCGCAAAAGGAAAGAATTCCGTACTTCTTCCGCGTCTTCTGCGCACCTTTTGCGACCTCTGCGTCCGGTATTCCGGTACCCGGTATCCCGGGTCGCTCGCGCTTGCAGTGCCCGTGCCTTGTCACGCCATGGACAGCCCAAAAAGCACGGGCGTGCTAGAAACGGGCGTCGAGACAGTTGCCGGAGACGAGAACGATGGACTTGGCTTTCACCCCCGAGGAACAGCAGTTCCGGGAAGATGTCCGCGCCTGGGTGCGCGAGAACCTGCCCCGGGACATCTCGCAGAAGGTGCACAACAGCCTGCACCTGACGCGCGAGGACATGCAGCGCTGGGCGAAGATCCTGGGCAAGAAGGGCTGGCTGGGCTACGGCTGGCCCAGGGAGTTCGGCGGCCCGGGCTGGACGGCGGTGCAGAAGCACCTGTTCGAGGAAGAGTGCGCGCTGGCCGGCGCGCCACGCATCGTGCCCTTCGGCCCGGTGATGGTGGCGCCGGTCATCATGGCGTTCGGCAGCCCCGAGCAGCACAAGCGCTTCCTGCCCGGCATCGCCAGCGGCGAGGTGTGGTGGAGCCAGGGCTACAGCGAGCCGGGCTCGGGCTCCGATCTCGCATCGCTCAAGACCCGCGCCGAGCGACGCGGCCCCGGATCGGGGTCCGGGGCAGGCTCATACATCGTCAACGGCCAGAAGACCTGGACCACGCTGGGGCAGTACGGCGAGTGGATCTTCTGCCTGGTGCGCACCAGCACCGAGGGCAAGCCGCAGACCGGCATCTCCTTCCTCCTGATCGACATGAAGTCGCCCGGCATCACCGTGCGCCCGATCGTCATGCTGGACGGCGGCCACGAGGTGAACGAGGTCTTCTTCGACAACGTCGAGGTGCCGGCCGAAAACCTGGTGGGCGAGGAGAACAAGGGCTGGACCTACGCCAAGCACCTGTTGTCGCACGAGCGCACCAACATCGCCGACGTCAACCGGGCCAAGCGCGAGCTGGAGCGGCTCAAGCGCATCGCCAAGTCCGAGGGCGTATACGAAGACATGCGCTTCCGCGACGAGATCGCGAAGCTGGAAGTGGACGTCGTCGCACTGGAGATGCTGGTGCTGCGGGTGCTGTCGGCCGAGAAGTCCGGCAAGAACCCGCTGGACATCGCCGGCCTCCTGAAGATCAAGGGCAGCGAGATCCAGCAGCGGTATACGGAGCTGATGATGCTGGCGGGCGGGCCGTATAGCCTGCCCTTCATCCGCGAAGCCATGGAAGCCGGCTGGCAGGGCGACTTCCCGGGCGGCGCCGTGGGATTGGCGCCGCTGGCCGCCACCTACCTGAACATGCGCAAGACCACGATCTACGGCGGATCGAACGAAGTCCAGCGAAACATCGTTGCCCAGACGGTACTGGGCTGAGGAGGCAGGAATGGACTTCGACTTTTCCGACGACCAGGAACAACTGCGCGATGCGGTGCGCAAGTGGGTGGACCGCAGCTACGGCTTCGAGCGGCGTCGCGAAGCGGTGCGCGCCGGCGGCTTCGACCGCAGCACCTGGAACGAGCTGGCGCAGCTGGGCCTGGCCGGCCTGTACGTGCCCGAGGAGCACGGCGGGATGGGCATGGGCCCGGTCGAGGCCATGGTGGTGATGGAGGAACTGGGCCGCGGCATCGTGCTGGAGCCGCTCGCGCAGGCGCTGATCGCCGGTGGCGTGCTCGCCGGCTACGCGCCGGACGCCGTGAAGTCGGCCTGGCTGCCGAAGGTCGCGGCGGGCCAAGCGCTGGTGGTGCTGGCGCACCAGGAGCGCAAGGCCCGCTATCGGCTGGACGCGTGCGAAACGCAGGCTGCGCAACAGGGCGGCGGATGGACCGTGACCGGCGCCAAGGGCCTGGTGCCGGCTGGCGACCAGGCCGATGCGTACCTCGTTCCGTCCATGGCCGGCGGCAGGATCGCGCTGTTCCTGGTCGAGCGCTCCGCCTCCGGCGTCGACGCCAGCGGCTACGTCACCGTCGACGGCAGCCGCGCCGCCGAGGTCCGCTTCGACAAGGCGCCGGCCACGCTCGTCACCGAAGACGGCCTCACGGCGCTGGAGCACGCGGCCGACATCGGCATCGCCGCCGCCTGCGCCGAAGGCGTGGGCGCCATCGACAGGACCATGGAGCTGACCGCCGAGTACATGAACACGCGCAAGCAGTTCGGGGTGGCCATCGCCAGCTTCCAGGCGTTGCGGCACCGCATGGCCGACATGAAGATGCAGCAGGAGCTGGCCCGCTCGATGAGCTACTACGCCTCGCTCAAGCTCAATGCGCCGGCCGCGGAGCGGCGCCGCGCGATGGCTCGCGCCAAGTACCAGCTGGGCGTGAGCCTGCGATACGTCGGCCAGCAATCGGTGCAGCTGCACGGCGGCATCGGCGTGACCGACGAATACGTGGGCAGCCACTACTTCAAGAAGCTCACCCAGCTGGAGATGACCTGGGGCGACACCCTGCACCAGCTGGGCGAAGTGTCGGCGCGCATGCAGGACACCGCAGGCGTGTTCGCCTGACACACCGCGTCATTCCCGCGAAAGCACCCACCCCGTCATTCCCGCGTAGGAACCCCGTCATTCCCGCGTAGGCGGGAATCCAGGGCGTCCGCTTTCGGCGGTCGTCGAGGGAAGCACTGGATCCCCGCCTTCGCGGGGATGACGGTACTACGCGCAGACGGGGTATCCGTCACCACGAGGGCAGGAACGACAGCCTTATGAATGCAGCCGCGAGTTCTTCGGCAAATGCGCCATCAGGAACTCCATCTGGTCCGCCAGGATGCGGCGGTTGCGCAGGATGAAGTCCTCCCACAGGCTGGGCACGTAGGGCGCGTACAGCAGGGGCATGCGGGCCTGCTCGGGCGTGCGGCTGCTCTTGCGGTGGTTGCAGGCGCGGCAGGCCGTCACCACGTTCATCCAGTGGTCCTTGCCGTTCTGCGCGAAGGGGATGATGTGCTCGCGCGTCAGCTCTTCCTCGTGATGGTGCCCGCCGCAATAGGCGCAGACGTTGCGGTCGCGTGCGAACAGCTTGGCGTTGGTCAGGCCCGGCTTGAGCTCGAACGGGTTGATGTTGGGCACGCCCTTGGTGCCGATGATGCTGTTGACGGTGATGACCGACTGGGCTCCGCTCACCGCGTTGTGCCCGCCGCGGAACATGGCCACCTGCGCGCCGACTTCCCAGCGCACCTCATCGGCCGCGTAATGCAGCACGGCCTGCTCCAGCGAGATCCAGGACTGGGGCAGGCCCTGGGCGGACAGCTTCAAGACCTTCAACGGGCGCTCCTTCGGCAACACGGCCAACAGGGAACCGGACAGCACGCACAATATACCCCGATTCACAGCGGCATCTGCGTCACGGGCTTTCGGGTCGTGCGCCGGCTGCTATCAAAACGATACCAAGCAGATGCGCATCTTCAGAGGTCTCCACCACCCGGGCATCGCGCCGGCCTGTGCCGTGACCATCGGCAACTTCGACGGCGTGCACCGGGGCCACCAGGCCATGCTGGCGCTGCTGAACAACGAGGCGCGCCATCGCAACGTCCCCAGCTGCGTGCTGACCTTCGAGCCGCACCCGCGCGACTACTTCGCGCGGGTGGCGCGCAAGCCGGAGCTGGCGCCGGCACGCATCGCCACCCTGCGCGACAAGCTGTCGGAACTGGCGTCCTGCGGAGTGGACCAGTGCGTCGTGCTGCGCTTCGACGCCCGACTGTCCGGACAGTCGGCCGACGCCTTCATCCAGCAGGTGCTGGTGGACGGCCTGGGCGCGCGCTACGTGCTGGTGGGCGACGACTTCCGCTTCGGCGCCAAGCGGGCCGGCGACTACGCCATGCTGGATGAAGCGGGCCGCCGCGAGGGCTTCGACGTGGCGCGCATGAACAGCTACGAAGTGCACAACCTGCGCGTGTCCAGCTCGGCCGTGCGCGAGGCGCTGGCGCGCGGCGACATGGAGGCGGTGGCCGCGCTGCTGGGCCGTCCCTACAGCATCAGCGGGCACGTGGTGCACGGGCGCAAGCTCGGCCGCGAGCTGGGCTTTCCCACCGTGAACCTGCGCTTCTCGCACTGGAAGCCGGCGGCCAGCGGCATCTTCGCGGTGATGGTGGACGGGCTGGCGGACCGCCCATTGCCCGGCGTGGCCAACCTGGGCATCCGGCCCTCGCTCGATCCGCAGGACGTGAACGGCGGGCGCGTGCTGCTGGAGACGCACTGCCTGGAGTGGCCGCAGCAGCTCGGCCTGCAGGGGGGCTACGGTAAAATCATCCGGGTGGAACTGCTGCACAAGCTGCACGACGAACTGCGCTACGACAGTCTCGACGCCCTGAAGGCGGGCATCGCGCGCGACTGCGACGCGGCGCGTGCGTTCTTCGCTTCCACGCACGCCGAAACCCGGCGCCAGACGACGCGCGACCGAATTTAGCGATTTGTCATTGCGGGCTCGACCCGCAATCCATGCTTCCCGGCCCACCCCAGTGGATCCCGGCTCCAGGCCGGGATGACAGATCCGAGGCTTCCCCATGACCGACAAGACCGATTACCGCGCCACCCTGAACCTGCCCGACACGCCCTTTCCCATGCGCGGCGACCTGCCCAAGCGCGAGCCGGGCTGGGTCAAGGAGTGGGAGGACAAGGGCCTGTACAAGCGCCTGCGCGACGCGCGCAAGGGCCGCCAGAAGTTCATCCTGCACGACGGCCCCCCGTATGCCAACGGGCAGATCCACATGGGGCACGCGGTCAACAAGGTCCTCAAGGACATGATCGTGAAGTCGCGCCAGCTCAAGGGACTGGACGCGGCCTACATCCCGGGCTGGGACTGCCACGGCCTGCCGATCGAGAACGCGATCGAGAAGAAGCACGGCCGCAACCTGCCGCGCGACGAGATGCAGGCCAGGAGCCGCGCGTTCGCCACCGAGCAGATCGGCATCCAGATGGCCGACTTCAAGCGGCTGGGGGTGCTGGGCGACTGGGCGCATCCCTACCTGACCATGAACTTCAGCAACGAGGCCGACGAGATCCGCGCGTTCAAGCGGGTGATCGAGCGCGGCTTCGTGTACCGCGGGTTGAAGCCGGTGTACTGGTGCTTCGATTGCGGTTCCTCGCTGGCCGAGTTCGAGATCGAGTACGCGGACAAGAAGAGCCAGACGCTGGACGTGGGGTTCGAGGCGGACGAGGCGGCGAAGGTGTTTGCGGCGTTCGGGGTAGCGCGCCCCAAACCCGTCTACGCCGTCATCTGGACCACCACCGCCTGGACCATCCCGGCCAACCAGGCGCTCAACCTCAATCCGGAGCTGGACTACTCGCTGGTGGACACCGAGCGTGGCTGCCTGGTGCTGGCCAGCTCGCTGGTGGAGAAGTGCCTGGAGCGATACGGCCTGCAGGGCGGCACCGTGCTGGCCACGGTCAAGGGCGAGAAGCTGGCCAACCTGGACTTCCGCCATCCCCTGTACGAGGTCGACCCGGCCTACCGCCGCCTGTCGCCGGTCTACCTGGCCGACTACGCCACCGCGGAAGACGGCACCGGCATCGTCCACTCCTCGCCGGCCTACGGCCTGGACGACTTCAACAGCTGCGTGGCCCACGGCCTGCACTACGACGACATCCTCAACCCGGTGCAGGGCAACGGCAGCTACGCGGGCGACTTCGCGCTGTTCGGCGGCCAGAACATCTGGAAGGCGGTGCCCAACATCCTGGAGGCGCTGGACAAGGCCGGCCGACTGTTCGCCACCTCGCCGCTGTCGCACAGCTACCCGCACTGCTGGCGCCACAAGTCGCCGGTGATCTACCGCGCCGCCGCCCAGTGGTTCGTGCGCATGGACGAGGGCGAAGGCGTCTTCACCAAAGACAAGGCACCCGCCACGCTGCGCCAGATGGCGCTGGCCGCGATCGAGGAAACCAGCTTCTACCCCGAGAACGGCAAGGCCCGGCTGCGCGACATGATCGCGGGCCGGCCCGACTGGTGCATCAGCCGCCAGCGCAGCTGGGGCGTGCCCCTGCCCTTCTTCCTGCACAAGGATTCGGGCGAGCTGCACCCCAGGACGATGGAGATCCTCGACATCGCCGCCGACATGGTGCAGGCCGGCGGCATCGAGGCCTGGAGCAAGGCTTCGCCCGAGGACGTGCTGGCCCAGGTGGGGGCCGCCGCGGATGCGGCGGCCTACACCCGCAGCAGCGACATCCTGGAGGTCTGGTTCGACTCCGGCACCACCCACACCACGGTGCTCAAGGGCTCGCACGCCGGCGCCGGCCACGAGAACGGGCCCGAGGCCGACCTGTACCTGGAAGGCCATGACCAGCACCGCGGCTGGTTCCACTCCTCGCTGCTGACCGCCTGCGCGATGTACGGCCGCGCGCCCTACCGCGGCCTGCTCACGCACGGCTTCACGGTCGATGCGCAAGGCCGCAAGATGAGCAAGTCGATGGGCAACGGCGTGGACCCGCAGGAGACCTGGAAGAAGCTGGGCGCCGAGATCATCCGGCTGTGGGTGGCCGCCTCCGACTACTCGGGCGACATCGCCGGCGACGACAAGATCCTGGCACGCGTGGTCGATGCTTACCGGCGCATCCGCAACACCCTGCGCTTCCTGCTGGCCAACGTCAGCGACTTCGACCCGGCCAAGGACGCGGTGCCCGTCTCCGAGATGCTGGAGATCGACCGCTACGCCATGAGCCGCGCCTCGCAGTTCCAGGCCGAGGTGCTGGCCCACTACGAGGTGTACGAGTTCCATCCGGTGGTGGCCAAGCTGCAGGTCTACTGCTCGGAGGACCTGGGCGCGTTCTACCTGGACGTGCTCAAGGACCGCCTGTACACCACGGCGCCCAAGTCGCATGCTCGCCGCAGCGCCCAGACCGCGCTGTGGAACATCACGCACGCCATGCTGCGCTGGATGGCGCCTTTCCTCAGCTTCACGGCGGAGGAGGCCTGGAAGGTGTTCGGCCACTCCGATTCGATCTTCATCGAGGAGTACGCCGAGATCGGCTCGCCCGACCGCGAGCTGCTGGCCCGCTGGGACCGCATCCGCGCCATCCGCGACCTGGCCAACAAGGAGATCGAGGCGGTGCGCGCCGAAGGCCAGCTCGGCTCCTCGCTGCAGGCCAACCTGGCGATCACCGCCCCGCCGGCCGACCTGCAGCTGCTGCAAAGCCTGGGCGAGGACCTGAAGTTCATCTTCATCACCTCCTCCGTCACCCTGCAGCCGGGCGAGGCGCTGGCGGTGAAGGCCACGCCTTCGCACGACAGCAAGTGCGAGCGCTGCTGGCACTGGCGAGCCGACGTCGGCAGCGACCCCGCGCACCCGCAGATCTGCGGCCGCTGCGTGAGCAACCTGTTCGGCGCCGGCGAAGACCGGCAGCACGCCTGATGGCGGCCCGAAGTTTCGCCCGCTCCGCCGCGGGCGGCGGCATGCTGCCCTGGCTGGGCCTGGCGCTGATCCTGTTCATCGCCGACCAGTTCACCAAGGTGCTGATCCTGGGCTGGTACCAGCTGGGCGACTCCACCTACGTGGCGCCCTTCTTCAACATCGTGCGGGTGCACAACACCGGCGCCGCCTTCTCCTTCCTGGCGGCAGCCTCCGGCTGGCAGCGCTGGCTGTTCACCGGGATCGGGGCGGCCGCCACGCTGTTCATCCTCTGGATGCTGCGCACGCACCCGGGACAAAGGCTGTTCTCGTTCGCGCTGGCCTGCATCCTCGGCGGAGCGGTGGGCAACGTGGTCGACCGGCTCCTGCACGGCTACGTGGTCGACTTCCTGCAGCTGCACTGGCGCGGCTGGTACTTCCCGGCCTTCAACGTGGCCGACGCTGCCATCACCGTGGGCGCCGCCTGCCTGATCCTGGACGAAGTGCTGCGGGTTCGCCGCAGCCGCTGAGCCAGCGCCTCATGAGGGTCCCTCCGTCGTATCATTCGATGCTTCAAGCATGAAGCATCTGTTGAATCTGCTGGCAGCCGTCGCGCTGCTGGTCTGGGGCACCCACCTCGTCCGAACCGGCATCCTGCGCGTCTTCGGCGCCAACCTCCGGCAGGTCCTCGCGCGCAGCATCAGCAACCGCTACACCGCGGCCGTGTCCGGCATCGGGGTCACGGCGCTGCTGCAATCGAGCACCGCCACGGCGCTGATCGTGTCCGCCTTCGTCGGCCAGGGCCTGATCACCCTGCCGCTGGCGCTGGCCGTGATGCTGGGCGCGGACATAGGCACCAGCCTGGTGACGGTGGTGTTCTCCTTCGACCTGTCCTGGCTGTCGCCGCTGCTGATCTTCCTGGGCGTGGTGCTGTTCATCTCGCGCACCGACACCAACGTCGGGCGCTTCGGCCGGGTGCTGATCGGGCTGGGGCTGATGCTGCTGGCGCTGCGGCTGGTGTCCGAATCCACCCAGATCATGGTGCAGTCGCCGGTGGTCAAGGCGCTGCTGGAGTCGGTCAGCAGCGACCTGCTGCTGGAGATCACCGTGGGCGCCGTGCTCGCGGTCCTGTCCTATTCCAGCCTGGCCACCGTGCTGCTGGTCGCCACGCTGGCGGCCACCGGCATCGTGCCGATCGAGATGGCGCTCGGGCTGGTGCTCGGGGCCAACCTGGGCAGCGGCCTGCTGGGCGTGATCACCACCGCGCGCTCGCCGGTGCAGGTGCGGCACGTTCCGCTGGGCAACCTGATCTTCAAGTGCCTGGGCGTGCTGGTGGCAGCGCCGCTGGTCGGCCTGTGGCTGCGCTACCTGAGCCCCTTCCTGGGCGACCTGGCCACCACGGTGGTGCTGTTCCACCTGAGCTTCAACATCGTGATGGCAGTGCTCTTCATTGCCTTCATCCACCCGATCGCCCGCGCCGTGGTGCGCTGGCTGCCGCAACCGCAGCGGGCCCCCAACAGCCGGCCCCAGCACCTGGATCCATCGGCACTGGGCACGCCCTCGCTGGCCATCTCCTGCGCCGCACGCGAGGCGTTGCACCAGGCCGACGTGGTCGAGACCATGCTGCAGGGCATGCTCACGGTGGTCAAGACCGACAACATGCGGCTGTCGCAGGACCTGCGCAAGCTCGACGACACGGTCGACGAGCTCTATTCGGCCATCAAGTACTACCTGACCAAGATCTCGCGCGAGGAACTGGGCGAGGAGGAAAGCCGGCGCTGGACCGACATCGTCAGCTTC
>JAKFEA010000135.1:0-1889 GCA_036675905.1 Acidovorax sp.
CGACAGCATGGTCGCCGCCGTGACCCTCAAGCTGGCCGCCGGCGCCGGCTGGCGCGACGCCGCGCGCTACGGCGTGGCGGCCGGCACCGCGGCGATCATGACCGAGGGCAGCGAGCTGTGCCGGCGCAGCGACACCGAGCAGCTGTACGCCTGGCTGCAGGCCTATGGCGGTGCCTGAACGCGGGGCCGGTTTGCGCGAGGTGCGAGGGCGCCAGGGCCCGTCACCAGACCCCGGCGGAGTGAAGGAGGGGGGCGGACGCCAGCGTCCGCCCCGTTCGGCCCGGCAGCGCGAGCGCTTCAGCCGGGCAGCTGGCGCAGCAGGGCGAAGGCGTTCTGCAGGCGGCCCTCGCTGACCACGAAGCCGCGCAACTGCGCCTGCGCATCGAAGGCCTGGGCCAGCATGCCCTGGTCGTCGAAGCTGAGCTGCCAGTCGAGGTGGTCGCCGCTGGTCTCGCCGGCCAGTTGTAGCGGCAGGCGCGGCGTCTTCACCCGGATCAGCATGGGCGGCAGCTGCAGCGCCTGCGGCTGGCCGAGCAGGGTCTTGGCCAGGGCGCTGGCCGCCAGCTGGGTCGGCTGCAGGAACGGCAGCACGCGGCCGTCGATCTCGGCGCAGTCGCCCAGGGCGTAGATGTGCTCGACGCTGCTGCGCAGGTGGCGGTCGACCTGGATGCCACGGCCCACGGCGAGTCCGGTGCGGCGCGCCAGGTCCACGCTCGGGCGCAGGCCGATGGCGGCGATCGCGCTGTCGCAGTCGAGCGATTGGCCGTCGTCCAGGTAGGCGCGAATGCCGTCGCCGCTTCGCTCCAGGCGCTGCAGGCCACTGCCCAGGCGCAGCTGCGCGCCGCTGGCGACCAGGCAGGCCTGCAGGCGGGCGCTGACCGCCGCCGGCATCAGGGACGCCAGCACGCTGCTGGCCTGGTCGACCAGCATCACCTGCTTGCCGCTGCCGAGCAGGTCCATCGCCAGTTCGCTGCCGATCAGCCCGGCACCGAGCACCAGCACCCGGCGGGCGTCGCGCAGCTGGGCCTCGGCAGCCTGGTACTCGCCCTGGCTGTTGAGCGTCAGCAGCAGCTCGTGGCCCGGCACCGGCGGCACCAGGGCATTGGCCCCGGTGGCCAGCACCAGCTGGGCATAGGCGTGGCTGGCGTCGGCGGTATGCACGCGGCGCGCCTGCGGGTCGATCGACTCGACCCGGGTGAAGGGCTGCACGGCGACCTGGTATTGCTCGGCGAAGCGCGCGGCGCTCAGGCGGGTCAGCTCGGCGCTGCTGCGGCCCTGGCTGAACACATGGCTGATGTCCGGCTTGTTGTACTCGTCGCCGCTGTCGGCGGTGAGCAGGCGGATGGGCACCTCCACGTCCAGTTTGCGCAGGCTCTTGACCAGCTGGCAGGCGGCGAACCCTGAGCCGATGATGAGGATTTCGCGGCTCATGCTGCCTTCTCCCGCAGTACTTCAAAGACATCCTTGCCCAGGCTGCATTCCGGGCAGAGGAAGTTGTCCGGCACCTCGGCCCAGGGCGTGCCGGCGGCGACGCCCTGCAGCGGTTCGCCGAGCTCGGGCTGGTAGACCCACTGGCAGACGCTGCACTGCATGGCCGGGCCGGCGTCGGCCGAGGCTGCCGCCGGCTTGGCGGCTACCGGCGCGGCGGCCTGGCTGGCGGCCGGCGGCGCGGCCAGGGCCCATTCGCGCGCCAGTTGTCGGCCATGCGCGCGACAGGTCTCCAGGGCGCTGCCGTCGGGGCGCCATTTGCTCTTGAGCGACAGCGCGGTGCTGAAGCCGGCGTCCATCAGGCGGGTCTGGATGCGGTCCACGGCGCCGCCGTTCCAGCCGTAGCTGCCGAAGGCGGCGGCCTTCTTGTTGCGAAAGCGCAGGCCGGTGATCTCCTCCAG
>JAKFEA010000136.1:0-11444 GCA_036675905.1 Acidovorax sp.
CGGCGCTGATCACCAGCGTGCTGGTGGCGGCGACGATGTCGGTGTCGCCCGCGCCGCTGTGGACCCAGCCGCCGGCGTCGATGGTGAGCGTCCCGCCGGACTTCTCGCTGCGCAGCTTGCCCAGCGTGATGTTGTCGTCCGAATGCAGCGAGATGGCGCCGCCGCCCGCCTCGACGTAGGTGTCGGTGTCCATCGCCAGCGCGCCGGTGCCGGCGTCCAGGCTGACGTTGCCGCTGTCGGTGCTGACATCGGCTTCCTCGCCCATCGTCAGCCCCCGGCCCGCGGTCACGGCAATGGCGCCGCTCTCGGTGGCGATGGCCCGGTCGAGCGTGATCGTGCCGCCGGCGCTCAGGGTGACGGCGCCGGCCAGCCTGGCGGAGATGGCCCCGCTGACGACCAGGTTGCCGTCGGTCGTGGTGCTGGAGGCGACCGTGACGCTCACCGCGCCGCCGTTGCTGACGATGCGCTCGACCGTCACGCCGTCGGATTCGGTCACCGTGACCGTGCCGTTGGCGACGATGTCCAGGGCGTCGGCTTCCAGCGTGGCGCTGACGTCCAGCGCCGCCTGCAGCGTGACGTGGTCGGCCTCGGCCAGGTTGGCGATGTGGATGTGGCCGCCCGACTGGATGACCACGTCGCCGGTATCGCCGGTGATGGACGTGATGTCCACGCTGCCCGAGGCGACGATGGTGATGTCGCCGCCGTCCATGACGATGCTGCCGATGGTCAGGTCGCCGGTCTGGAACACGGTCAGGTTGCCGTCACCGTCCATCGTGACGTACAGGTTGCCGATGCTCGACGTGATCGTCAGGTCGTCGCCCGCCGTCACCGTGAGCGTCTCGGCCGTGACCTGGCCGCCCAGCGTGATGGCTGCGCCGGCCGACAGGCTGAGTTCGCCGCCGCCCGTGGGGTTTTCCGGCGTGCTGCGGCCCAGGTTCAGCGCCGTCACCACCACCAGGTTGTCGTCGGCCTGCAGGCTGAGCGACTCGCCGCCGAACGTGGGCAGGTTCACCACGGTCAGGTTGCCGTCGGTGGTGACGCTGAAGCTGCCGGCCGTGCGGTCGGGCACGATCAGCACCGAGTCCTCTTCCAGCGCCAGCACCAGGTTCGGGTTCTCGTCGCGCCCGGTCGCGGTGACGCTGAAGGCCGCGTTGTCCGCCTTGCCGGTCAGCGTCAGGGTGCGGGCGTCGCCATCGGCCACCGCGCTGGCCGGCGCGGCGGCATTGCCGTTGATCCTGAACGCGAGCGCGCCCAGCAGCGAGTCCCAGTCCTGCGTGACGGGGGCACCGTTGACGACGTCGCCCACCTTGACGCTGAACGAGTGGCCGCCCACGGTGACCGTGTACTTGACGGTATCGCCCGGCGTGGTCGGGAACGTCAGCGTCTGCTCCTGCTTGTCCGTGGTGCCCGCGCCCGCCTGGTTGACCACCACGCCCGGGTTCTGCGCCGTGCTGGTGGACTGGTACGTCACGCTGGCGCCCGATACGGTGAAGGCCACGTTGTCGGCGCGGCCGGTCAGGCGCAGGCTGCGCTCGACGCGCGTGGCCGTGGTCGTGCGCGAAGCATCGGTGAAGTAGGTGACGCTCTCGTTGCGGTTGGACGCCGTGACCGTCGTATTCAGCGTGTCGCCGTTGATCGCCAGCACCAGCCGGTTCATCAGGTCGTCGTAGCTCTCGCCGGCCTGCACCGTCACCGAGTACTCGCTGCCCGCCACCTGCACGGTGTACTTGCGGCCTTCCACCGGGGCGGCGGAAGTGTTGAACACGATGTCGGAGACCTGCGGGTGGCTGTGGCCGGCGGGGGTGGTGGGCGCCGAGCCGGTCCTGGTGACGTCGGCGCCGGCCGTGCGGGTTTCCGCGGTGACGGTGAAGGCGACGTTGTCGTTGCGGCCCGTGATGCTCAGGCGGCCCTGGCCGGACTCGTTGTCGGCAGTGGCGACCGGTGAGCCGCCGCTCGCGGCGTTGATCTTGGCTTCCAGTGCGTTGCGCACGCTGTTCCAGGTGGTGTCGACGCCGTTGCTGCCCACCTCGACGGTGAACGACTGGTTGTTGATCGTCACGCCATACGTGTAGCCGTCCACCGGGGACTGGGCCTGGTTGGCGAACACCACGAGACTGGTCTGCGGATCGTTGGAGTCGGCAGCCTTGCCCAGGGTCACCGTCGCCGCCGTCCAGTCGGCCAGCGACGAGCTGCCCACGAAGTCGATGCTGAACGCGCTGTTGACGGCCTTGGCCGTGAAGACCATCCGGCCATTGGCGCCGCTGTCGCTCACGGCGATGGTGAGCCTGGCCGCCAGTGCCGTGTCGGCCAGGATGGCCTTGGCCAGGGCGTTGAGGATGCCCGGGTTGGTGGTCGAAGAATCGGTCCAGTCGTTGATCGCGCCGCCGGGCGCGTCCACCGTGAACACCTTGCCGTCGATCACCACCGTGTAGCTGGTGAAGTTGACCGGCGCGCCGGAGAACTCGATCACGCTCTGTTGCGCGGTGCTGGCGCTCGGCGCGACCACCAGCGTGGCGCCGTTGTGCACCATCGCGTCGTCGGCGTCGGCGGTGGCGCGGACCGTGAACGGAACGTTGAACGCGTCGGCCGTGATCTTCAGGCCGTTGGTCGTGAGCGCGGCCGTGACGGCCTCGCCAGCCTCCACGCGCGCTTTGAGCACCGTCATGATCGCGGACCAGTCCTGCGCCACGCCGGTGGTCGAGACCTTGGAGGCGGCGTAGGTGCCGTGGCCATCGATCTGCGAGGTGAGCGACGTCATCACGGCGTCGAGCGTGGCGCCGGAAGCGGTGTACGTGGTGGTGCCTATGCGCACCACGTACTCGGTCGTCGCCGAATGCGTGATGCCGGAGAAGCCGAGGGTGCGCTTGCCGCCCGTGGTCGTGCCGCTGACCCAGGTTTCACCGGCGCCCTGGTCGCGCACGGGCTCGCGCGCGCTGACCGTGATGGCCTTGGTGCCCGCGCCCGTGGTGATGGTGATCCTGTCCGTCGAGCTGTCGTACGACGCGGACGACCAGTTGGCCGCGATCTGGTTGCGCAGCGCCGCGCCGATGGTGTCGATGGTGTCGGCACCCAGCACCGAGGCGCGGTACATGTAGGTCACGCCGTCGATGACCACCGTGTACTCGGCGCCGGCCTTGGCCGCCACGCCGCTCAGGTCGATGACGCGGTCGGCGTTGGCATCGAGCGTGTCCGCGGTGGACGGGGCCACCGTCCAGCCGCCCGGCGTCGAGACCGCCACTGCGCCGGCGCCGGACGTGATGTTGATGTCGCTGCCGCTCGCCGTGGCCGCGAAGCCCGCGGTGGTCAGCGCGGCCGCGAGGTTGGTGGCCAGCGTCGAGGCGCTGGTGGACGTCGCCTTGAAGCTGACCGGCGTGGAGCCGATGGTCAGCGTGTAGGTCGTGTCCTGGACGACGCTGCCGACGATGGTGACCTTGCGGTCCATGTCCACGTCGAGGATGTCGGCCGCGTTGACCGTCATGCCCGCCAGCGGCTTGTACAGGTCGATGCTGATCGCCTGGCCATCCGCGCCGGTGATCTCGATCACGTGGTTGTCGCCGGCCCGCGCGGTGTACACGTGGCCGTTGATGATCACCGTGTAGCCGGTGCTCGAGTTCAGCGTGTCGCTGCGGAACGAGATGTCCGTGACCTGCTTGACCTGCGACCCCGCCGTCACCGTCGGCAGCGTGCCCTGGCCGGTCACCATGCTGCCGGTGAGCGTGACGTCGTTGACGTGCTGCACCGTCACGTTGTCCACCGAGAAGCCGAGGTTGGCCGTCTTCGCCGTGAAGGTGAGCTGGCGGTCGGAGTAGTCCGGGTCCACCGTCAGCAGGTTGTCCTGGCTGATCTTCCAGTCCAGGGCGTCCAGCATCGACTGCCAGGTCGCGGCCACTGTGACGTTGCCGGTGCCCGGGTCGTAGGTGTCGCCCACCGCCACCGTGTAGGTGATGCTGCCGTTGACGCGCAGCGACACGCGCGAGCCGGATTGCAGCGTGATGGCGCCGAACGTCAGGCGTTCGACCTGCGTCGAGGTGTTGCCCGGATCCCGGGTGCGCTCGTTCAGGATCGACACCACCACGCCGCCCTTGGCCTCCAGGCTGGACTGCTTGACGGTGGTCGCGCCGGTCGACAGGCCGGGCAGCACGGCCGGGTCGGTGCTGGGGATGGCCGTGTAGCGGACCTCCAGTTCCAGCCCGGTGCCCGCAGCGGTGGCGTTGTTCAGGAACTTGGGCGCCAGCAGGGGGCCGGTGGCGCCTTCGCGCACGACGACCTTCCAGCCGAACAGGTCGGCCGACGTCTGGTCCAGCGCCTGGCCGATCGCGTTGCCGGCGTCGTCGCGCAGGATGCTTTCCCACTCGCGCACCCGGCCGGTGGCGTCCACCGTGACGATGCCGCCGGTCTTCTCGGCGCCGGCGGAGGTGCCCGACTCGATGTCGCCCACCCACAGGTCGCCGGCCGCCTCGACCGTGATGTCGTAGCCGTCGGCCACGTTGCGCACGTCGCGCACCTTGGTCTCGCCGCCGGTGGTGATCTTGACGGTGCCTTCGCGGGCGACCACGCGGTCGACCTGCAGGCCGGTGGCCTCGTTGATCTCCACGTTGCCCAGCAGCGTGGAATCGACGCTGATGCGGTTGACCAGCGTGTTCAGCTGCACGCCGTTGGTGGCCTTGACGATGAAGTTGTCGGCGATGAACACCGAGGCGCCGTCGCTGGCGATCGACTGCGCGGTCACGGTCAGGCGCCCGTTGCTGCCGTTGGCCGCCACGATGCCGCTGACCACGGTCAGCTCGCCGCTGATGTCCAGCGTGACGTTGCGCGCCGACTCGTAGCCGGTGACGCCGCCGACGAAGCCGGTCAGCTCCAGCTCGCTTTCCAGGTCGACCATGACGTCCAGCTTCGCGCGCAGCTCGAACCTGCTGGCGGGCAGCGCGTTGGCGCGGATGTTCAGGTGGCCGGTGGGCGTGGAGACGCTGGCCTCGTCGAGCACGTCGTCCAGGTCGCCGTCGCCGTTGTAGTCGATCGATGGCGACTCCACCAGCACGTCGGTCTTGTCGCCGTCGCCGTTCAGGTCGAGGTTCAATGCCACCTCGTTGAGCACGTCGAGCGTGTCGCCGTCGCTGTTGAAGTCGTACGACTTGCCTTCCATCAGCACGTCGGTCTTGTCGCCGTCGCCGTTCAGGTCGAGGTTCAGCGTGGCTTCGGACACCAGGTCGGTCTTGTCGCCGTCGCCGTTGAAGTCGGTCGGCGTGTTCGACTCGCGCAGCACGTCGGTGCGGTCGCCGTCGTTGTTGAAGTCGAACGCCTTGTTGGCGTTGCGCAGGCCCTTGGCCACCATGACCACGGTGCCGATCTTGTCGGTGGCGACGCCGGAGGTGTGCCGGATGGTCGCGTTGACGTTCAGGTCCTCGCCGGCGATCAGCTCCAGCCGCTCGCTGGCTTCGATGAGCGCGGGCACCGCGGGCAGTGTCTGCGTAGCCGGCGTGCCGGTCAGGCTGAGCGTGCCGCCGGTCTCGATGATCAGCACCTTGGACGACAGCGTGTTCGGGAACAGCCGGGTGCTGTTGTCGAACAGGAAGTAGCTGCCCGCGCGGTACTCCATGCGGTCCGGCGCGTTGAAGAAGCGGTACAGCGACACCACGTCGGCGGCGATGAACGCCACCCCGCGGTCATAGTCCAGCGCGTCGCCGGTCACCGGCTGGTTGACCAGCACGCTGTCGGCGCGGCTTTCCAGCCGCAGGAAATTGCCCCGGATGGCGTCGGTGTTGGCCCGCGCCACGTTGGCGTCGGCCGCGCTGGCCACGTCGGCGGCCTTGGCGCCCACGCGCAGCTCGTTCTGGGCCGAAATGCTGACCGTGGCGGTGCCGCCAAGCGTCTTGCTGGTCTGGGCGTAGACGATGTCCAGGCCGCGGCTGGACTCGCCCAGGCCGTCGTACTCGGTCAGCTGGATGTCGCCGCCGGTCGTCTTCGCGTCCAGGCTGTTGGCGGCGATCTCCAGTCCGGTGATGCCCGTGGCCGCCCTGAGCGTCAGGCGGTTGGCCACCAGGTCGACCAGGTCGTCCGCGTGGCTCTCGGTGATGGCGCCGGTCTGCGAGGTCAGCGTGATGTCGCCGCGGGAGCTGGCGCTGGTGACCGCCGTCTCCGGATCTTCCGAGGCCTCCAGGAACAGCTCGTCGGTGCTGCCCACCATGAAGTAGCCCGCCGTCGCGGCGCGCACCAGGATGTCCTTCTGGGCGGTGACGGTGATGTCGTTGCCGTCGCGGTTGGCCAGGCGCACCAGGCCCAGTTCCACCGACTCGTCGGCGACCGTCAGCGTGAAGCTGCCGTCGTTGACCACGGCCTTGTTCACCAGCAGGCGGCGGCCCGACTGGCCCAACGTGACGCTGCCCGCGGCCGTGGTCGTCAGTTGCAGCGAGTTGACCGAGGCCAGCATGCCGACCGCGCCCGCCGCCATGACCAGGGCCTCGTCGGCCGTCAGCAGGCTGCCGGCGGCGTAACTGATGGTGCCGCCCGACAGGATCTCGACGTCGCCGCGCTCGCCCCGCAGGGTGGCGGCGCCGACGCTGACCTTGCCCAGCACGATGTCGGCGGTGCCGGTGCCCACCTTCAGGGTCTGCAGGCGGATGTCGTTGCGGTCGCTGGTCCCCAGGGTGTGCACCTCGCCGGCTGTCAGCGTGCCGTAGTTGCGCACGTCGATGGCGCCGTTCGCGGCCTGCGCCAGCACCAGGCTGAGGTTGCCCTCGTTGGTCAGCTGGATGTTGCCGGCTTCGGTGAGCTTGACGCTGGCCGAACCGACCTTGGTGTTGACGACGATCGCGTTGTCCGCCGTCACCACCAGCGAGCTGGCCGTCAGCAGGCCGCTGCCACGGGTGGTGGCAGCGTCGATGGCCTGCACCACGGCGCCGCTCTCGGCCGTCAGCCGGATCTCGCCCGTGGCCTGCAGGCTGGACTTGTTCAGCTCGATGTTGCCGCCGTGCTCGCCGGCGCTCAGCACCAGGTCGCCGGCCGTCGCCTTCAGGCTGGCCTTGTCGTTGCCGGTGATGCCGCCGTCGCCCGCGGTGCCGTCGCCGGCAGCCAGCGTCAGGCTCGCGCCGGTGATGCTGCCCGACAGCGCGATGTTGCGCTGGGCCGAGGCGGTGAACGCGCCGGATGCGGCGACGTCGCCCGCCAGGCTCATGTCCTGGCCCGAGGTCAGGCCGATGGTGGCGGCGGTGCCGCTGGCGCGCAGGATGGCGGTGTCCGCCAGCACGATGCGCTCGCCCGCGTTCACCGTCAGCGCGGTGCCTGCGTCGAGCCTGGCGTTCATCTTCGTGGTGGCATCGAGCATGCGCTCGCCGCTCACCTGCACCAGCGAGCCGGCGTCGATGTCCAGCGTGGTGGCGGCCTTGAGCTGGCCGCTGATGCGGGTGGCCGCGCCACTCTCGATCTCGATGCTGTCGGCGCGGATGGACTCGCTGCCGCCGGCCGAGCCGAGGTTCAGCGTGGTCGTCGTCGCGACGGTCTTGGTCACCAGCCGGTCGGCATACGTCGGCACCGTTTCCCAGGTGGTCACGTTCTGCATCGTGACCACCGCGACTTCCTTGGCCACCGTCTGGTAGACCGGCCGGTAGTCGAACACGTCCTGCGCCTGGGTCACCATCTGGTAGCCCAGCTTGATGCGCGAGTCGAAGACGTCGTGCCACTGCGACTTCCACTCGTTGGTGTAGTCGTTGAAGGTCTCGTAGTTGTAGCTGGACCACTCGTCGCGCACCTTGACCTGGATCCACAGGTCGTCGCCGCCGCCGCCGTTGGCCTCGCTGCCGGCCTTGTAGTCGATGTTGCCGACGATCCACTCGTAGGTGCCCTTCCAGGCGTCGAAATTGCCCTGGTTGAAGACCGACGGCCCCCAGTAGTCGTACGAGTCGTGGCCGCCACCGACCTTGTTCAGCTCGTTGACCTTGCCTTGGTCGGTGATGGCGCTGGCCGGCGCCGCCCACTCCCCGTTCACCACGATGGACTGCTTCTTCCAGATGTCGGCGTCGTAGTTCCACTCGTACGCGTCGTCCTCGTCGTCGTAGCCGTCCCAGCCGCTGCCGTCGTCGTTGTCGACCCAGTGGCCGACCACGATGGTCTCGCCGCTCCAGTACTTGTAGCGGTAGCCCAGCTCGACGTGGCCGTACTTGCTCATCTCGCGCAGCGACTCGGTGTCCAGCCGCAGCGTGGCCTCCCAGGTGGAGGTCGACTTGATGTTGTCGTTGACGCGGTCGGCGTCCGGGTCCGGGCTGACGGCGCCGCCGACCTTCAGGTACACGACGCCCGCGTTCTCGTCGTAGTCGTGGTAGTTCGAGGCGTTGATCAGGCCCGTGGCCGGGTTGACCATCTCGAAATGCCAGTTCGGGTTGCGGGCCAGGATCTCGTTGTCGTCGCGCCTGAAGATGTCGAAGATCCGCTTGCCGGTGCCCGCCAGGTAGTCGGTCTGCCAGCGCGCCTCGCCGTCGTCGATCAGCGCGTGGCCGCCGGCCACCGAGGTGTCCTTGAAGCGCGACGTGATCTGCTCGTAATAGACCTGCGCCAGGTCCTGGTAGCGGCCGACCTTCTCGCCGGTCACGCTGCCGGGCTGCACGCCGTCGGGTGAAGTGCCCAGCGGCACGCCGGCGCTGGCGTCGGTGAGGTTGACCCAGCTGCCGCCGTTGCCCAGGTTGTTGCCGTCGATGGTGGTGTCGCCGGTCAGGTACTGCGCCTGCCCCTGCGACACCACGCGCAGGATGTCGTCCTGCGCCCCGTCGGGCATCTGGATGTACTTGTCGCGCCAGCCGGCCACGTCGACGTGATAGACCTTCTGCGTGGCGCCGGCCCATGCCGGCGTGGCGGCGGCGGTCGTCGTGACGCCGTTCTTGACGGTGTTCAGCTGCGCATTGCTGTACGAGAACTGGTACAGCGGCATGTAGCCGAGCTTGTTCAGCACCGCCTGTTTCTGCGCGGCGTTGAGCTGGTTGAAGGCGCGGTAGTTGACCTTGTCGGTGTAGTTGCTGGTCACCGCCGTCGCCGTGCGGGACGCGCCCTCGGTGCCGGCGTTGGTCCAGTCGACCAGCTTCGCCGGGTTCCAGCCGTTCGGGCCGTCGGTGCCGTTGAAGTAGTCCAGGCCCTCGACGAAGTACTCGCGCCACTGCTGGCCGGCCGGCGCGTTCGGGTTGTAGTACCCGATCTGCTCCAGCATCACGTCCATGCTCATGCTGCTCGAGCCCACCTTGACCAGCTCGGTGCCCACCTGCTCGGTGATCATCGTGGTCTGGTAGGTCACCTGGGGCACCTGCACCACGCCCGACGCCTGCTGCGTGTAGCCGCTGATGTAGCGCTCGTTGACCGTGGTCGTGTTGTATTGCGTGGTGACCACCGTCCGCACGCCGCTCACGGCGGCGTCGGCATCGACGATCACGTCGCCGCCGGCGCGCAGCGTCGCCTTGCCGGTGTCGGCGCGCAGCACGCCCTGCCCGTTCACGCGCAGCGTGCCGCCCTGCAGCTGGCTGCCGCCCGTGATGGCCTCCATGGTGGCGCGGTCCAGCGCCAGGTTGACCCCCGCGTTCAGTTCGATGTCGCCACCCGACTGCAGGAAGCCCGCGCCGCCCACCGTCAGCTGCCGGCCCGCGTTGGCCAGGATGCGGCCGGTGGCGCTGTCCACCAGCACCGTGCCGTCCAGCGTGACGTCCAGGCCCGCCAGGTGCACCAGCTTGCCGGCCCGGACGATGGCCGCGGGCGGATCGATCTGGCCGTACACGCCCTGCACCACCAGGCTGTTGCGCGCCTGCAGGAAGATCTCCGACTCCGCGCCCGTGGCCCACACGTGGGCGCCCGTGCGGGCGAAGATGTTGCTGGAGTACATCTCCACTTCGTCGCGCACGTTGACGTTGCGCTGCAGGGTGATGTCGCCACCGGTGGAGCGCACCGACAGCAGGCCGACCTTGCCCTGGCCCAGGTCCTGCTGGCCGACCACGCCCTGCACCAGGATGCTGTCGGTGGACACCATCGTGATGGTGCCGCCGGCGGCCGTGTCCAGCGTGCCGCCGGACTCGTAGACCTGCTGGCCGCCCACGGTCTGCATGAACAGCATGTCCACCAGGATGCCGATGCGGCTGCCGTCGGTGCCGCCGGTGACGGTGATGGTCTCGCCGGCCGTGACCAGGCCGTCGATCCACACCTGCGAGCGCGACAGCAGGCTGATGTCCGACCCCAGGTCGAACGAGCCGACCAGCCCGCGCACCTGCACGTCGCCTTCGGCGTGCAGGTCGATCGCGCTGGCAGCCAGCGTGCCGGTCAGGGACGTGCGGCCGGTTTCGTCGAACACGCCGGCCGCATCGGTGCGCACGGCGCTGCCGCGCGTCATGGAGAAGCCCAGGCCCAGGTTGTCCGTGCCCGCCTGCACCGAGATGCGGCCGGTGGCCGCCAGCGTGCCGGCCTCGTCCGTGCCGCTGCTGCTGTCGCCCAGCAGCACCGAACCGGTGGTGCGGATCTCGATGCTGGCGCCACGGCCGGTCCAGGTGTAGTTCTCGCCGTCGGCTGCCAACTGGGCGCCGGCGTACACGCCGCCGTCCACGATGCTCAGGCTGGTGCCGCGCAGCACGACGCCGCTGTTGTCGGCGCGCGTGAACAGCTGCGCGTCGCCGAGGGCGATGGCGCCGCCGGCGCGCAGGTCGATCAGCAGGTCCGCCTCCAGCACGGCCGCCTCGGTGGCGCCGAACACGTTGCCGATGCCGATGTCGCCGCCCGCCTCGAACACCAGCCGCTGGCCGGCGCCCAGCGCCTGCAGGGTGCGGATGAAGCTGATGTCGTCGCCGGCCTGGACCTGCATGGAGCCGGCCAGGTCGAAGGTGCTGCGCAGCGTGACGTCGCCGGTGGCGGCGATGGACAGCTCGTGGTCGTAGCTGGCGGCGGTGGCGGAATGCGTGGTGATCCAGCCTTGCAGGTCGATGTCCACGCCCCCCAGCACCATCGTGGAGCCGCTCTCGAGCACGGCGTTGGACGTGACGGTCAGGTTGCCCGCGACGGACCGGATCTCCAGCAGGCCCAGCTCGGCGTTCAGGGTGCCGACGTGGCTGTCCACCAGCACGTCGTTCAGGCCCGTCAGGATGATGCGGCCGCGGGCGTCCAGCGCATTGAGCACCGCCGTGTTCCAGGTGCGGAGGCTGGTCTCGCCGGCCACCACGTCCTGGCCCGCGGTGACGATGATGTCGCGCTGGGCCGTCAGGTCGCCGCGCAGCTCGATCGAGCGGGTGGCGTTGATGATGATGTCGGACCCGCGGCCGCGCGCGACCAGGTCGCCGCGCAGCACGGTGTCGCCCGCCGGATTCAGTGACATCCCGCCGGCCAGCGTCTCCATCAGGCCGGACTCGGTCAGCGTGACCTTCTGCGTGCCGCTGGCGTTGTTGCCCGCGTACAGGTTGATGCCGCTGTGGCCGCGGATCGCGCCGGAGAGG